>JBAWCC010000300.1:0-15841 GCA_049590095.1 Allosphingosinicella sp.
GGTAAAAGAGCTTTACAACCCTAAGGCCTTCATCACTCACGCGGCATTGCTGGATCAGGCTTTCGCCCATTGTCCAATATTCCCCACTGCTGCCTCCCGTAGGAGTCTGGGCCGTGTCTCAGTCCCAGTGTGGCTGATCATCCTCTCAGACCAGCTAAGGATCGTCGCCTTGGTAGGCTTTTACCCCACCAACTAGCTAATCCTACGCGGGCTCATCCCTAGGCGATAAATCTTTGGACTTACGTCATTATCCGGTATTAGCAGTCATTTCTAACTGTTATTCCGAACCTAAGGGCAGATTCCCACGCGTTACGCACCCGTGCGCCACTAGACCCGAAGGTCTCGTTCGACTTGCATGTGTTAGGCATGCCGCCAGCGTTCGTTCTGAGCCAGAATCAAACTCTCAAGTTAATGACCGACAACCACCCCGGGGGAAAACCCGAGGAAGAGGCCGGCATCTCTGGGAGCCGTTCCTGCACTTCACATATACTGTGGATATGTAACGAGACATGTAGGGTCCGTCCCTGAAGCAAGCTTCATAGGAAAGACCTTTGGAACGGCTTAGCTTTAACCGACCAACGACACCCAGAGGCTGTCGCTGACCGGGGCCGCCGCCCACATGTCCCTTCATCTAAACCGACAATGTCAAAGAGCCGCGTTTTCCTCTCCCCTTTTTATCGGGGCAACCGGGTTACCGATTGAGAAGACGCAGACGGGTCGGGCAAAACCGCCCCGCCGGTGAAGGGCCATATATGGAGGCGTTCGGCCCCCGTCAATGACTTTTTTCGGAAACTTTCCAACTCCGAAAGCGGCAGGACCGAACCCGAAGGTTCCGACATTGCCGTCGCCTCGGGATCCTGCCGAGGCAGGCGCCGATGCGAAGCTGGAGGGTTTCCGAAAAACCGCGTTCCGTTGCCGGGCCGCGCCTTCCTGACCTATTTAGTCGGGACCGATCCCGCCTTCAAGGCCCTCGTAAAATCTTTTTCAAAGAAGTCAGCGGCTTAGGACCCGAAGGTGCCGGCCGCCGCCGACGAGGCGCTGATCTAGGTAAGGTTCCGCCGGGTGGCAACCCCCCGAATCGGGGCGCCGGTCAAAAAAATGTCACGCGCTCTGGATATAGGCGCGCATAGCCTCCGCTTCCTGCTCGATCCGGCTGATCCGCCAGGCGACGAG
This sequence comes from Allosphingosinicella sp., assembly GCA_049590095.1. Taxonomy (GTDB): domain Bacteria; phylum Pseudomonadota; class Alphaproteobacteria; order Sphingomonadales; family Sphingomonadaceae; genus Allosphingosinicella. Next base: position 1,174 of record JBAWCC010000300.1, read on the forward strand.
ATCGCCGATCGAGACGAAGCCGACCAGCCTGTCCCCGTCGACCACGGGCAGGTGGCGGACCCGCCGCCGGGTCATCTGCGACAGAGCGGCGAGCACCGACACTTGCGATTCGATGGTGATCGCGGGCGCGGTCATCACCCGGCTCACCGGCCAGTCGAGCATCGCGGCGCCGTCGCTCGAGAGGCAGTAGATGACGTCGCGCTCCGAGATGATCCCGACCACGCGCTCGCCGTCCAGCACCGGCATCGCTCCGATCCTCCTGTCGGAGAGCAGAGCCACGGCGTCCCGCACCCGAGTGCCGGCCTCGACGCTGACGATGTCTCGGGGCTTGCCCTCGAGAATGGCGGCGATGGTCATGATCGGCCTCCCTTGTTCTGGCGCGAATCGCGGCAATGTCCCACGCGGCCGAGCCAAATGGAAGACTCAGCCGGGCCCCGCTCGTTCCGCCGGCCATTCGGCGTCGGGGGCCGATTGGGCCGAAACGGTGCCAATTGGCTTTGACAGCCGGACACCGCGGGCGCTGCCTGCGGCTCCGGCGGCATCAGGCCGACCGGGACATCAGGGTGAAGAAGCAATGACCGATTCAACCGTGGGATATTATTTGATCAAGGCTCTGGTCGCGCGTGAGAACATGGCCGGCAGCCCCGAGCTGCACCTGACGCTCGGAGTCGATTCGACGAGCGGCCAGGCCAACGGATCGGCCGAGATCACCCAGGCCCTGCCGCCGCCCTACGGCACCACCCATGTGCCCCAGGTCACCGGCAGCGTCCGCCATCTCGGCTTCAACAACGACTTGCGGGTGGTCGCGGTGAAGGGCCAGTATGTCGTCTCGGTGCCGCCCCCCGCGATCGGCTCCTATCTCGCCAATTTCTCCGCCGTCCTGGTGCTCCAGCCCGACGGCAGCGGCGAAGGCAGCTTCAGCTACGGCGATCACGACATCACGGGCTGCACGGTGACCAACGAGGGCTAGGCGCAGATCCGGCGACCGGGGCGGCTCGTCCCCGGTCGCCACCATTTCACCCCCGTGCCTTGATGATCCGCGCCGTTGCCGCCACATGGCGGTGATGCCCCGTCACGATCCCATCCCGCCCCGGTCCGAAGCGCCCGAGCTCGACTGGTCCCGCTACAGGCACATGATGAAATGGATGGCGCTGGCCTCGGCGATCGCGGCGGCGCTCGCGGTCGCCTGGCTCAAGGCGACGAGCGATTCGATGCCCTGGCAGATGGTGCTGGCGACGATCGCCGGGGTCGGGCTGTCGGTGCTCCTGGGAACCGCCCTGATGGGCCTCGTCTTCCTCTCCGACCGGAGCGGGCATGACGAAGCGGCGTCCGGCAAGGAAGGGCGGCCGTGAGCGCGGAACCGGTGGGCGAGGAGAGGCGCGAGCCGATTCTCCGGGTGGTGCCGAGGCCCGGCGACATCAACTCGAACGGCCATATCTTCGGCGGGTGGGTCCTCTCCCAGATGGACATCGCGGCCGGAATCGTCGCCGCCCGCGAATCGAACGGGCCGGTGGCGACGGTGGCGGTGGACGCGATGAAGTTCCTCGCCCCGATCCTGCTCCACGACCTCATCTCGGTCTATGCCTGGATCGAGCGAATCGGCCGGACCTCGATCGCCATCCGGATCGACGTGATCGCGATTCGCGACCGCGGCGCGAGCGAGGTGAAGGTGACGGAAGGCCTGTTCACCTTCGTCGCCCTCGACGAGAACCACCGGCCCCGGCCGGTCAAGCGAGGCTAGCGGCTCTCCAGGCGGTAGCGCAACGTGGCCCGTCCGTTGGCGGGCACGGTGACGCTCCACAGGGGACGCCCGTCGCGGAGTGGAAGCTCGGTGCCCGGGACGAGCCTCAGGTGCCCCGTGTCGAGCTCGGCCTCGTAGCGGATCGGAACGTCGCGGGAATTGGCGACGACGATCTCCACTTCCCGAGCCCCGGTCGTCCCGGGGAGAAGGCTGAGAATGCTCGTTACCGAGCTCGCGGTCCCGGCGACGATCTCGACCCGCTCGCCGACCGCTCTGTCATCCAGAGCGCCTCGGCCCATCAAGATGGTCCGGCCCGAAGCCGCTCCGAAAAGGGCGACCTTCCCCGAAGGAAGAGGAAGCCCGAGGCCGGAGGCGGAATCGTTGCGGGTGACGAGGACCCGCATGACCTTCCCCGAGCGGCTCGGCTCCGACGCGGCGACGCGCTGGCGGTAGACCGAATCGACCTTGACCGAGGGCCGCTGGAGCAAGGCCACCTGCTTCTGGCTTCGGGCGGCCACCGTGACCCGCTCCGGAATCCGGTAAAGCTTGAGGTCGCCAAGATCCTCCTGCCGGGCCATCATCGCCGGCGGAGGAGGCGGCGCGGGCGGCGGCGGGGGCGGAGCCATCATCGCCGCGGCTCGCGAGCCGGTGACGACGATCTCCTCTTTCTCGATTTGCTGCTCCTCGAGGTCGCTGGTGGTGGTTCCCGAGGGCCAGCAGCGGAGCACCAGCGGCGGCGCCCGCGGCCTGGCGGGAGCGTTCGAGCTTCGGTTGAGCCGGCCGGCGACGGCCTGGGTGTCGGCCTCGCGAAATCCGGTCTCGTCGCCATTGGCGAGGGTCAGCCAGGCGAACAGATCCATCCGGCCACCGTCCGGCGAGAGCCTGGCGACGTAATTGGCCTGCCAGTCGAAGCCGGCGGCGATGTAGGAGAGGGTGACCGTCGCCCTCACGGCGCGCGGACTTCGAACCCGCACGGAGAGGGTCGGCTTGGCCGAGAGGCCCGCCGGCACCCGGTCGTAAAGGAGAGTCGAGCGAAGGCCGTCGCAGCGAAGCGATTCGATCCCGTCGGGAGTTTCGAGGACGACTGCGCCGGCGGCGCCGGACCGGATCACCGCCTCGGTCTCGCGCACCGCTCCGGTCAGCGCCGAGGTGCGGCGCAGATGCACTCGCCGGCCGAGGGAGGCATCGAGCAGGCTTGCCGGCGAGAGCAGCCACGCGTCCTGGTTCTTCTCCCTGACCCCTTCGGGAAAACCGCTCACGATCGCGCTTTCCGGAAGGATGCCGCCGGCGACGCCTTCGAAGCGGACGTCCGAATCGCCCGCCGGGATCGACACTCGCCGGGTCTCGGTGACGAGAGCGAAGCCGTTGAGCCAGCGGAGATTCATGCTCTCGTTCGCCCCGCGGTTCGGAGCTCGGTAGACGGTGACCGCGACCGCTTCCGGCCCCGGGGAGCGCGCCACCGGCTGGGTCGCGCCTGCCGAGGCCAGTGCGGCGAGCCAGGGCCCGGCGATCAAGGCGCGGCGCACCGCCTGCCGCCCGTCAGTAGCGCGTGTCGAAGGTGGCGGTGACCGTCGCCTCGCCATTGGCCGGCACGGTCACCCGCCACATCGCCTCGTCCGCCGAGCGGCGCATGCTCTTCAGGCTCTCCTGGGCGATCCTCACGTCGCCCCACAGCCCGGCCTGGATCACGTCCACCGTCGCCGGCCGGGGCCGTGCGTTGGTGAGGGTGTAGCGCATCGTCGTCCGCCAGCGATCGCTCGACATCCTTTCGCGCTTCTCGACCACCGGCTGGACCTTGACGTCGAACGCCTGGCCGGTGGTGATCGCCACGTCGGAGCCCATCGGCGTGTGGCCGATCCGGTTCTCGCCGATGAACTGGGCGTTGCCGCGCGAATCCTTCATGTAGACCCGCACCGTCCCCGCCGGGAGGGCGTCGCCGAGGCCCTGATTGCGCGAGCTGGAGAATATCAGGACGGTATCGACGCTGGCCGCCTGATCGAGGGTGCCCATCCAGGAATTGCGGAAGACGTATCCCCGCCGGCCGGTGGCGCCCGCGACGTCGAGGAAGCTCACCTGCTTGGTTTGCTGGTTGGCGATCGTGGTCCGCTCCTTCAGCGGATAGAGGAGGAAGTCGCCGAGGCTTTCCCGGCCCGGAGTCTCGGTGCCGGGGCGGTTGCCGGGAGGCGGCGGCGGGCGATAGCCGCCGCCGTAGGAATCGTAGCCGCCGCGGCCTCCGATATCGCCGGCGACGAGCAGGGTATCGGCATTGTCGAACGTCGTTCCGGTCGTATTGGTCAGGGTCACCCAGCCCTGGACGTCGATCTTGCCCGCCGCCTCGTCGAACAGGGTGACGTAATCGGCCTTCCAGCTCATCCCGGGGGTCAGATAGCTCAAGGTCACCGGCCGGCTGCCGGCGCGGGCGCTCTCGAGGGTGACGGAAAGGGTCGGCCGGGCGCGCAGATTCTCCGGCACCCTGTCGAAAATGGCCCGGACCGGGAGGCCGTCGTCCCGAAGGACCTCGATTCGGTCGCCGATCTGGAGGACGGCCCCGCCGTTGACCGCGAGCACCTTCGCCCGCTCGCGGGTCTCCGCGCCGGTGGCGGGGTTGGTTCGAAGCAAAGTGATCTCTTCGCCCACCGCCTTCTCCATCAACTTGGAAGGCGAGAGCAGGTCGAAATCGAAATTCTGCTCGACGATTCCGACGCCCTGGCCGCTCAACGTCACCGTCTCGGGGCTGATCTGGCCGGAAACGTTGGGGAATTCCTGACGGGACCGCCCGGCGGGCAGGTCGAGCTGCCTCGTATCCTGCACCAGCGCCAGATTCTGGTTGTAGATGGTGACGGCGAGATTGCCGGGCTCCGGCTGCGCGACTGCGGGCGCGGACAGCGCGACGAGGCCGGCGGACAGGAGAAAAAGGCTTCGCATGAACGGCTCCCTGGCTCAGTCGACCGGGAACATGATACACTATAACCTTGCCGTCAACGTTCTTCGCCCGCCGGCCGGAAGCCGGATTCCGCGGCTTCTCCCGAACTCGTCTCCGGGGGTCAAAAGAAAGGCGGCGACCTCTGGGGTCGCCGCCTCGCTTGTCATGGTTCGAAAGCCGTCTCAGGCCGCGGGCGCGATGTCCGCGTCGCCGTCTTCGCGCGGGCGGCGGGTGCGCCGGCGCGGGGTCTTGGCCGGAGCGTCGCCTTCGATCACCGCGATCGCAGGCGGAAGCACGTCGAGCGAGATCCGCTCGTCGGAATCGTTGTTCGCCTCGACCCGGGGCTCCTGGTGCTCGCGACGGGGGCGCAGGCCCTCCGGCCGGCGCTCGCCGTTGCGCTCGTCGCGCGGCTGGAACTCGCGGCGCGGGCGCTCCTGGCGTTCCGGCTGCTCGGCGCGCTCGCTCCGCTCCGGACGTTCGCTGCGCTCAGGGCGTTCGTTGCGCTCCGAACGATCGTTGCGTTCAGGGCGTTCGTTGCGCTCCGGGCGATCGTTGCGCTCGGCCCGGTAGCTCCGGTCGTCGCGATTGCCGCGATCCTCCCGATTGCCCCGGTCGTCGCGAGAATTGCGGTCGCCCTCATCCTCGTCGCCGTCGTCGCCGTCGGCGGCCATCGATTCGTCCTGATCCTCGTCCTCGTCGGATCCGTAATCGTCGCGACGCGGGCGCTGCTCCTCGAAGCGGGCGCGATTCTCGTTCAACACCCGATAATAATGCTCGGCGAACTGGAGATACCATTCGGACTGCACGCGGTCGCCCTGAAGCTGGGCGTCGCGCGCCAGCGACTTGTATTTCTCAAGCAGCTGGGCGGCATTGCCGCGCGAGCGGTTGTCCTGCCGGTTGCCCACGTTGGGCGACTGGTTCGGCGAACGCGGTCCGCCGCCACCGCGACCGCGACGGCGGCCGTTCTGACGATTGTTTATCAAATGTAGGTCCTCGTCCTCGTGGTCCTGTTCAGCCACCGTGACAACCGGGCCCCTCCCGGCCGCAAACTTTAGCGCGACACCCCGGGCAGGGCCGCACGCGCGGCCTCCGCCACCTCACGCTGCGAACGTCCGGAGACGCCTGAGCAATCGGGGGTCGGCGACGGATGGCCTCACGCATACTTAGCTGTGAAGAGCCCCGTCCCTGACCCCTATGTAGCTATGACCGCACATAAATCCAAGCGGAAAGATGATGACGCAGTTTAACGGCTTAGCAGCAGGCAGCGCTCGATACCGTTAAGGTCCCTGCGTGACCTGACGATGAATCCCCGCGCTTCGAACCGGGCCGCCACCGCGTCGTGCTGGCCCGCTCCGATCTCGAGGCAGGCGAGACCGCCCGGCGCGAGCAGACGGGCGATTTGCGGGGCGAGCCGGCGATATTCGGACAGCCCGTCCGCGGCGGCGAACAGGGCTTCGTGCGGTTCCCATTCCGACACGTCCCTGGGCAGGTCGGCACCGCTTTCGACATATGGCGGGTTGCACAGGATAAGGTCGAACCGCTCTTCGATCCCCTCCCCCCAATCGCCCAGGCGGAATTCGGACCGTGCGGAAAGGCCGAGCCGCCCGGCATTCCGCCTGGCGTAGCCGAGCGCCGCTTCGGAAGAATCGATCCCCAGCCCCGACGCCTCGGGCCATTGCGCGAGCGCCGCAAGCAGCAGAGTGCCGGGACCGGTGCCGAGGTCGAGCACTCGCTCCGGCCCGTTTCGGCCGAAATGCGCCACGGCGGCGTCCAGCAGGGTCTCGCTGTCCGGCCGGGGCACCAGCACACCGGGGCCGACCTCCAGCTCGATCGTCCAGAAATCCCGGCGGCCGACGATGTAGGCGATGGGCTCGGACGCTTCCCGTCGCTCGACCAACGATTCGAACCCGCCGGGCACGGCCTCATCGAGCCGCGAGAGCAGGACGGCCCCGCGCTCGATCCCGAACGCCTCCGCCATCAGCAGCTCCGCATCGAGCCGCGGAGTCTCGCTCACCGGCGCCAGCCGGGCGGTCGCGGCCGCAAGGGCTTCTCTTACCTTCATCGCGTGTTCGGCCCGGCCGTCAGCCGGCGTAGCGGGCGGCGATGGCGGCGAGCCCGGCCTCGATCTCGGCTTCAGGAAGCCAGCGCCCGCCGACCATCACCCCGGCCCGCCGCCGCAGATTGGCGACGGCCTTCAACGGATCGCCATCGAGGAGGATCAGATCCGCTCGCCGGCCCGTCTCGACCGTTCCGAAATCGCCGGGAGTGCCGAGGAAGCGGGCGACCTCGCGGGTTCCGGTGGAAAGCGCCTGATAGGGCGTCAGCCCGGCCTGGACGAGGTAGGTCAGCTCCCGGTGAAGCGAGAAGCCGGGGACGTTGAATATCTGCGGCGCGTCGGAGCCGAGCAGGAGGCCCGCGCCCGATTCGTGAAGCGCCTTGATCAGCTTGCCGCGGACGGCGATGAAGCGAGCGGCGCGGAGGGGGTCGTAGTCGGGCTGCGAGCGAAGCCCGGCCCGGGCCTTCTGCCAGCCCTCCAGCATGTTGCGCGGGACGTAGCGCATCTCGTCGCGTGCGAGCAGCTCGGCTTCGCCGAGGCCGGGCAGAAGCAGATGGTGGATGAGGCTGTCGGTCGGGACGTTCCACACCCCCGACCGGGCGGTCAGACGCGCCACGCCGGCGATCTTCCGCTCGTCCACCCGATCGGTGAGGTCGTAGCCGAAGAAGCCGCCCCCGCCTTCCGGCGCGGCGGCATCGTCGCGCACCAGAAGCGGCATGTAGCCGTCGAGATGGTCGACCGTGGTCTGCTTCGCCTCGAGCGCCCGGCGGAGCCCGACCGCGTCGGGAACATGGCCTCCGAACGGCAGCGCATGCTCGCGCGCCGCGGCGGCGATGGCGTCGTAGCGCGCCCGGTCGAGCCCGGGGTGTATCTTCAGGAAATCGTAGCCGGCCGCTTTCTGCTCGCCCACCATTCGCCGCCCGTCCGCCGGCGTGGCCACCGAATTGCCATTCAGCGAGGGCCCCGACGTGTAGAGGCGAGGCCCGACCAGCTCGCCGCGCTCCAGCTTCGAGCGAAGCTCGAGATGGGCTGGAGCCCCCAGCATCCCCCGGGCGAAGGTAATTCCGTTGGCCGCGTAGAGGAACAGGACGTCCTCGGTCCATTGCGGGTCGCTGCCGGCCGGAACATGGGCATGCATTTCGGCGAGGCCGGGCATGAGGTAGCGGCCTCGACCGTTTATCCGGACCGCCCCGCTGGGAACCCGGGTCGAGCGGGCGGGACCGACCGCCGCGATGCGCCCGTCGCGAACGATTACCGTGCGTCCGGGAAGCAGCCGCTCGCGATCCATCGGAACGACGGTGACGTCGGTGATGGCGTAGACCGGGCGAACCGCCTGGGCCGAGGCGGCGCCGCCGAGCAGCGGAGAGAGGGCCGCGAGCAGGGTCAACAGGATCGAGCGCATCGGAAGTCCTCTGAAGCCGTCATGCCGGAGACGATCTTGTCCGGGCGACGGTGTAGGGCGGGCCGGGCGCCCGGACAATTGCCCGGGCTTGCCGACTTCACATCTCGTCGAGGCTCGACAGGCGCTCGGCCTCGTCCTCCGAAATCAGAGCTCCGATCAGCTCTTCGAGCTGGCCTTCCAATATTTCGGGCAGGCGATGAAGGGTGAGGTTGATCCGGTGGTCGGTCACCCGGCCCTGCGGGAAATTGTATGTCCGTATCCGCTCGGAACGGTCGCCCGAGCCGACCATCGACTTGCGCGCTCCGGCGCGCTCGGAGGCGAGGCGCCCGCGCTCCTGCTCGTAGAGGCGGGTGCGGAGCACCTTCAGCGCCTTGGCCTTGTTCTTGTGCTGCGACTTCTCGTCCTGCTGGATGACGACGAGGCCGGTGGGAAGGTGGGTGATCCGGACCGCGCTGTCGGTTGTGTTGACCGACTGCCCGCCGGGTCCCGAGGAGCGGTAGACGTCGATCCGAAGGTCCCTCGCCTCGTCGATCTGGACGTCGACCTCCTCGGCCTCGGGAAGCACCGCCACCGTCGCCGCGGACGTGTGAATCCGTCCGCCGCTTTCGGTGACGGGAACGCGCTGGACGCGGTGCACCCCGCTTTCAAATTTGAGGCGCGCGAACACGCCCTGGCCGCGCACCGAGGCCACGACTTCCTTGTAGCCGCCCATGTCGGCCGGGCTCGCCGAGATGAGCTCGACCTTCCAGCCCTGGTTCTCGGCATAGCGCTGGTACATTCGGAAGAGGTCGCCGGCGAACAGGGCCGCCTCGTCGCCGCCGGTCCCGGCCCGGATCTCGAGCATGGCGGGCCGCTGGTCGGCGGCGTCGCTGGGGAGGAGCTTGAGGGCGAGGGCGCGCTCCGCCTCCGGAAGCTGCGCCTGGAGACCGGCGAGCTCCTCGTCGGCCATTTCGCGGATGTCCGGGCTGGGATCGGCGAGCATCTCGCCGAGAAGCTCGATCTCGGCCCGGATCCGCCGGACCTCCCGCGCGGCGACGGCGACCGGCTCGATCTCGGCATAATCCTTGGAGAGGCGAACGAATTCGTCCGGCGCGAGGGCCGGCGACGACATCGCGTTCTGAAGCTCCTCCCGCCGAGCCTCGATCGCTGCGATCCGTTCGGCCGAGATGCTCGTCATCGCGCTCTCCTGGCCCGGGATCGCCATCCCGTCACTGCCAATCGCTTCCCCGTCACCCCAGCGAAGGCTGGGGTCCATACAGAGCTTTCACCCGTGCGGGCGGCGGATAGGCAGCATGGATTCCAGCATTCGCTGGAATGACGGGTCGGGTTGCTCATGCTCTGAGCGCCTCCGCCAGATCCGTGAGCGGCACGCTCTTCTGCTCGCCCGTCGTCAAATCCTTCACCGCCGCCTCGCCGCGGGCGAGCTCGTCGTCGCCGAGGATGATGGCGAAACGGGCGCCGCTCGAATCGGCCTTCTGCATTCGGCGCTTCATATTGCCCTTGTAAGCCATCTCGCAGGCGATTCCGGAGCGGCGCAGCTGGGCGGCCAGCCCGATCGCAGCGGTTTCCGCCGCCGCTCCAAGCGGGACCAATGCGGCGTCGACGCCTGGCCTGGCCGGCTGCTCGATCAGCATTCCGAGCCGCTCGATCCCGGCCGCCCAGCCGACCGCGGGCGTGTGCGGGCCGCCGAGGCTCTCGATGAGCCCGTCGTAGCGGCCTCCGGCGATCACCGCGCTCTGGGCGCCGAGATCCTCGGTGACGAACTCGAAGGCGGTGTGACGGTAATAATCGAGGCCGCGAACCAGACGCGGATCGCGATTCCAGACGATCCCGGCGGAGTCGAGGCCGGCGGTTACCTTGCCGAAATAGTCCGAAGCCTCGGGCGTCAGGAAATCGTCGACCACCGGCGAGGAATCGACGACCGGCCAGTCCTGATGCTCCTTGCTGTCGAGGATTCGAAGCGGGTTCTTCTCCAGCCGGGCGCGGCTCTCTTCGGAAAGGTCGCCGCGATGCGCCTGGAAATAATCGACGAGCGCCGCCCGCCACGCATCGCGGGTGGCCGGATCGCCGAGCGTGTTGAGCTTGAGATCGACCCGCTCGCCTATGCCCAGCTCGGCGAGCAGCTGGGCTCCCATCGCGATCAGCTCGACGTCCGACGCCGGCTCGCCGGCTCCGATGATCTCGGCGTCGAGCTGGTGGAACTGGCGGTAGCGGCCCTTTTGCGGCCGCTCGTAGCGGAAGGCCGGGCCGTGGGTCGCGATCTTGATCGGCGCGTGCTGCTGCCAGCCCTCGGAGAGATAGGCGCGGCAGATTCCGGCGGTGAATTCGGGGCGCAAGGTGAGGCTGTCGCCGCCTCGATCCTCGAAGCTGTACATCTCCTTGGAGACGATGTCGGTGGTCTCGCCGATCGATCGGGCGAAGACGGCGGTGCTCTCGAACACCGGCATCTCGGCCCGGCCGAAGCCGTAGAGCCTGCGAACGCGCTCGAACGCCGCGACCACCGTCTGGAAACGGTCGGCATCCTCGCCCCAGATGTCCTGGGTTCCCCTTACGCGTTGCGGTCCTTTGCTCATCGGCGGGGCCTTAGCATTTTTGAGGGCGGGGGGAAGCGCCGAGGCTGGACGAGCCGGGCGCGAAACGCCATCGCAAGCGTCGCCTGTCAGGAGAGTCGTCGAATGCGCCGCACCGCCCCCTTGTTCGCCCTCGCCCTCCTCGCCTCCACGGCCGTCGCGGCCGACCGGGTCCCCGTCTTCAGCTCTACCGATAGCGCCACGGAAAACACCAAAGCGGCGCTGAAGCGGATCAAGGCGATCAATCCGCGGATCAACGCCGTCATCGCCGTCGATCCGACCGCCCTCGACCAGGCCCGGACCCTCGACCGGATCCGGCGCGCTCGCGGCCCGCTGTTCGGGATGCCGATCCTGATCAAGGACAATATCGAGACCCTGGGGCCGCTTCCGACCACGGCCGGAAGCCTGGCCCTGGCGCAGAACGTCACCAACCGCGACGCGCCCCTGGTCGCCCGGCTTCGCCAGGCGGGCGCGGTGATCCTTGGCAAGGCCAATCTTTCGGAATGGGCCAATATCCGCGACAATGATTCGATCTCCGGCTGGAGCGCGGTCGGCGGCCAGACCCGCAACCCGCATGCGCTCGACCGCAACAGCTGCGGCTCGAGCAGCGGCAGCGGAGCGGCGGTGGCGGCCGGGATGGTTCCGGCGGCGATCGGGACGGAGACGGACGGATCGATCACCTGCCCGGCCGCGATCAACGGGATCGTCGGCTTCAAGCCCACGGTCGGCCTCGTCAGCCGGACCCATGTCGTTCCGATCAGCCACAGCCAGGACACGGCGGGGCCGATGACACGGACGGTCCGCGACGCCGCCCTGATCCTCTCGGCCATGGCCGGGAGCGACCCGGTCGATCCGCAGACCAAGGAGGCGGACTCGCGCCGGGCGGACTATGCGGCCGGACTCGCCGCCGATTCCCTTCGCGGCAAACGAATAGGCGTAATGCGCTTCGCCAGCGGCTTCGGAACCGACGGGCCGTTCGAAGCGGCGCTCCAGACACTGAGGGCGCAGGGCGCGGTGCTGGTCGAGATCGCCAGGTTCGACCGGAAGCCCGAGATGGGCCAGGGGGAGTTCAAGGTGCTTCTCACCGAGCTCAAGGCCGATCTCAACGCCTATCTCGCCACCACTCCGCCGAGCGTCAGGACCCGCACCCTGGCCCAGCTCATCGCCTTCAACAAGGGCTCGCCCCGCGAGCTCGCTTTGTTCGGCCAGGACACGTTCGAGGAGGCGGAGAAGACCAGGGGCCTCGACGATCCCGAATATAAGAAGGCGCGCGAGACCAGCCTGAGGCTGGCCGGGACGGAGGGCATCGACAAGATGCTGAAGGACAACGATGTCGTCGCCCTCGTCGGGCCCACAATGCCTCCGGCCTGGCCGATCGACTCCGTCAACGGCGACCAGATTTCGGGCGGAGGCGCCGGCGGCTTCGCCGCGATCGCGGGCTATCCGCACCTCACCGTTCCGATGGGCCATGTGAAGGGGCTTCCGGTGGGCCTGAGCTTCATCGGCCCGAAATGGTCGGACGGGATGATCCTGTCCCTGGGCTATGCCTATGAGCAGGCGTCGAGGAAGCGGGTCGAGCCGCGCTTCCTTCCATCGATCGAGGAAAGCCCGGAGGTGGTGCCGCTTTTGCGGCCGCTGTCGCGATAAGGCTTCGCACGGGCACCCGCCGGTGCCGTTGCGGGTGCGTCACGATTTGACCCGAGCGCCGATGAAGCATAGCCCTGTGAAGCCGCGCCCGCGGCCGAGGATATCCCATGGCCCAACGCTTACTCGCATTCGGCTGCATCGCCGCTTTGGGGCTCGCGCTCCTCCCCGCCGCCGCGACCGGGCAAATGCTTTGCGCGGAAGGTCAGCCCTGCCTCTATCCGCCGGTCGACGAGGGAGCCGATCTGGTGTTCAAGTGGCTCCCGAACCGCGGCTACGAGCATTTCAACGTTCGCTGGAGCCGGCCGGGTTGGCAGTCGAACCAGCAGGAGCGGAGCGGGAACGACACCTCCTTCAGGATTCCGAATGCGGCCCGGAACACCCGCTACAGCTTCTCGATCCAGGGCTGCACCTCACCAGTCATCGGCCGGTCGACCTGCTCGCCCTGGGCGTCGACCGAATATGTTACCTGCGGCGCCGATTCGAAACCCTGCGGCTATCCGCCGCTCAGCGCCATCCGGAATGTCGGTGGCAATCTTTGCCTCGACGTGCACGCCGACTTCCAACGTTCCAACGGGACCCCCGTGGCGATCTGGAAATGCAACGGAGCCGTCCAGCAGCGTTGGGCCATAAGGGAGGGCAGCTGGGGTCCGATCAAGAGCGGGGCGGGCAAGTGCCTTGACGTGCACTTTCCCGATCTGCGGAATAACGGCGGAAAGGTCCAGGTTTGGGATTGCAACGGTTCGGACCAGCAATCCTGGTCGTTTCGGGACGGCCAGATAAGGAACCGCGGCGGCAAATGCCTCGACGTCAACGTGCCTCAGATGCGGCTCAATGGCGGCCGAGTCCAGGTGTGGGACTGCAACCGGGCGCCGCAGCAGCAGTTCAGCGTCGGGCGCGCGATCGACTGGTAGCCGCTGGATCTCCCCGCCTGGAGGGGAGGTTCCCGGCGCCGCTTCGGCCTCTTCCTAGCGGCGCCCCTAAACGCGCTGCGACGCCAGCGGCTTCATCAGCCCGCGGTCAGCCTGAGCCCGACGATGCAGGCGATGAGGGCGAGAAGGAGGAGGATTCGGATCGAGTTGACCGGCTCGCCGAACCACAGGATTCCGACCAGCACCGTCCCGGCCGCTCCGATCCCGCCCCAGATCGCGTAGGCGGTGCCCATCGGGATGTCGCGGGCGGCGCGCTCGAGCAGGCCCATGGACAGGGTGACGGAGACGAGGAAGCCCAGCGTCCAGGGCAGGTTCCTGAAGCCGTCGACGAAGCGAAGGCAGGTGGTGAAGCCGATTTCGAACAGGCCGCCGGCGATGAGGAGAAGCCAGGCCATCAGACGCCCGCCTCGACCGCCGGCATCGGCGCGCTGTGCGGCCGGGTGGCGGCCCAGCAGGCGATCACGATCATCGCGGCCCCGACCAGGGTCAGAGGCTGGATCGGCTCGGCGAAGACCAGCCAGCCGAAGATCGCGGCCCACAGGAAGCCGGTATATTCGACGGGGGCCAGCCGCTGCGCCTCGGCCCGGGCATAGGCCCAGGACAGGAGCATGAGCGATCCGAAGGCGAGCGCCGCGGCGGTCAGGATGGCGGGCAGCTGCCCGGCCGGCGGCGGAGTCGCCAGGAAGGGCGCGGCGAGGACGAAGCACGAGGCCATGATCAAAGCGGTGAAGAAGGCGATCTCGACCGGCCCGGCGAGCTGCGCCTGCTGGCGCATCAGGATGATGTTCCAGCCGTAGAGGCCGGCGGAGACGAGGATCGAGATCGAGCCGAGCAGGGCTTCGCGCCCGAGCTCCGCCTGGGCCTGGCCGGCAAGGATCACGACTACCCCCGCGAAGCCGAGCAGGGAGGCGAGGATGGCGGCGCGCTCGATCTTCTCCTTGAGGAGAATCGCGGCGAGATAGAGGGCGATCAGCGGGGCCACGAAGGCGAGCGCGATCGCCTGGGCCATGGGCACCCGGGCGAGCCCCCAGAAAAAGGTCATCGCCATGACGCTGCCCATTACGCCGCGGATCAGGTGGACCCGCATCGCGGCCCGCCCGGGACGCGGCGACCGGCGCAGGAAGAAGACGGCGCCCCCGATCGCGGCCCCCGCCAGAGTTCTCCAGAGCAAGGCGTTGTAGGTGCCGATGGCAAGGGAGAGGCCCTTCATCAGGGCATCCATCGTCGAGAAGAGCGCGATTCCGGCCGTCGCCACCGCGAACGGGATTATGGGCCGGGGATGAAGCTGGGGCGCGCTCATTCGCCGCCGATAGCGTCGGCGACCGCCGCCGTCACCTTTGTTCCCCGGCGAAGGCCGGGGTCCAGGTCCTCCGCCTATGAAGCTGGGCCCCGGCCTTCGC
>JBAWCC010000301.1:0-17602 GCA_049590095.1 Allosphingosinicella sp.
CCCTTCCAGGAGGGGGAGGCTAGCGCCGGTCGACCGGCACGTAATCCCGTTGCGTCGGCCCCGTATAAAGCTGCCTCGGCCTTCCGATCTTCTGCTCGGGGTCGGAGATCATCTCGTTCCACTGGGCGACCCATCCCACGGTCCGCGCCAACGCGAACAAAGCCGTGAACATCGAGGTCGGGAAGCCGATCGCCGAGAGCACGACTCCGGAATAGAAGTCGACGTTGGGGTAGAGCTTCTTCTCGATGAAATAATCGTCGTTGAGGGCGATCTGCTCGAGCTCGCGGGCGACGTCGAAGACCGGATCGGTGACTCCCAGCTCCTTGAGCACCTCGGCCGCGGTCGCCTGCATGACCTTCGCGCGTGGGTCGTAATTCTTGTAGACGCGGTGGCCGAAGCCCATCAGCCGGAAGGGATCGTCCTTGTCCTTGGCCCGGGCGATGAACTCGGGGATGCGCTCCGGCCGGCCGATCTCGTGAAGCATGTTCAATGCCGCCTCGTTGGCGCCGCCATGGGCCGGACCCCACAGGCAGGCGATCCCCGCGGCGATGCAGGCGAAGGGGTTGGCGCCCGACGAGCCGGCGAGGCGGACGGTCGAGGTCGAGGCGTTCTGCTCGTGATCGGCGTGGAGGATGAAGATACGCCGCATCGCATTCTCGACGATCGGGTTGACCTCGTAGGGCTCGGCCGGGACCCCGAAGGTCATCCGAAGGAAGTTGCCGGTGTAGGAGAGGCTGTTCTGGGGGTACATGAACGGCTGGCCGAGCGTATATTTATAGGCCATCGCCGCGATCGTCGGCATCTTGGCGATCAGCCGGTGGCTGGCGATCATCCGCTGCTTGGGATCGGTGATGTCGGTCGAATCGTGATAGAAGGCCGAGAGCGCCCCGACCACTCCGCACATCACCGCCATCGGATGGGCGTCGCGCCGGAAGCCGCGATAGAAATTGGCGAGCTGCTCGTGAAGCATGGTGTGGCGCGAAATGGTGTAGGTGAAGCCTTCCAGCTCCGTGCTCTTCGGGAGCTCGCCGTGAAGGAGCAGATAGCAGACTTCCATGAAGGTCGAATGCTCGGCGAGCTGGTCGATCGGATAGCCGCGGTGGAGAAGGATGCCCTCGTCGCCGTCGATATAGGTGATCGCGCTCTCGCAGGCGGCGGTCGAGGTGAAGCCGGGATCATAGGTGAAGGCGCCGGTTTCCGCATAGAGCTTGCGGATGTCGATGACGTCGGGGCCGACCGAGCCCTGGCGCACGGGGAGGCCGTAGCTACCGCCCCCGTTTTCTCCGGCGCCGAGGGTGAGAGTGGCTTTTCCGTCCGTCATTTCAATCTGCTCCGTTCATCCGGTCCGCGATTCGGGCGAGGCTTTCCTCGCGCCCCAGCAGCACCAGAACATCGAATATACCGGGCGAGGTCGCCCGTCCGGTCAAGGCCGCGCGAAGCGGCTGCGCCACCTGGCCGAGCTTGACCCCGGCGACTTCCGCCGTGCCGCGCACCGCCGCCTCTGTGGCGACCGCCGACCATTCGTCAAGCGCATTGAGCGCATTCCAGGCCCGGGCGAGCAGCCGGGGGGCGTCGCCGGCGAGCAGCGAAGAGGCCTTCTCGTCGAAATCGAGGGGCCGCTTCTGGAACAGGAAGGTCGAGTTTTCAGCGAGTTCCACGAGGGTTTTCGCTCGCGGCTTGAGCTCGGGCATGGCGCGAACGAGCAGCTCGATCTCTTCCGTGGCGAGGTCGCGGCCGATCAATGCCCCGATGCGGGGCGCGATCAGTCCGGCGAGACGGCCGTCATCGGCTTCGCGGATATAATGGCCGTTGAGATTCTCGAGCTTGCGGACGTCGAAGCGCGACGGCGACTTGCCGACCTGGTCGAGATCGAACCAGCGCACCGCGTCCTCGCGGGAGATGATCTCGTCGTCGCCATGGCCCCAACCGAGGCGGAGCAGATAATTTGCCAGAGCCTCCGGCAGGAAGCCCAGCGCCTCATAGTCCATCACGCCCGTGGAGCCGTGGCGCTTCGACATCTTGGCGCCGTCCGGACCGTGGATCAAAGGCACATGGGCATAAGCCGGCTCCGGCCAGCCCATGCCCCGGATGATCCCGAGCTGGCGGAAGGCGTTGTTGAGATGGTCGTCGCCGCGGATGACGTGGGTCACGCCCATGTCGTGATCGTCCACCACCACCGCGAGCATGTAGGTCGGGCTCCCGTCGGAGCGGAGCAGGACCATGTCGTCCAGCTCCGCGTTCCTCACCGTCACCCGGCCCTGGACGAGATCCTCGATCGCCGTCTCGCCCTCGCGCGGCGCCTTGAGGCGGACGACGAAGGGGGAGTCGGGGGCGGGGGCGTCCGGCGAGCAATCCCGCCAGGCGCTCTCGACCCGGTAGGGCCTTTTCTCCGCCTGCGCCCGCTCGCGCTGGGCCGAGAGCTCCTCGGCGCTCATGTAGCAGCGATAGGCGTGGCCCCGGGCGAGAAGCTCATGAGCCACTTCGGCGTGGCGGGCGGCGAATTGCGACTGGTAATATTCGTGCCCGTCCCAGTCGAGGCCGAGCCAGCGCATGCCTTCCAGGATCGCCTCGATCGCCGGCTGGGTCGAGCGCGCCTTGTCGGTATCCTCGATGCGCAGGAGGAAGCGGCCATTATGGTGGCGGGCGTAGAGCCAGCTGAAGAGTGCGGTGCGGGCTCCGCCGATGTGAAGGAAGCCGGTCGGCGAGGGCGCAAAGCGGGTGACGACCCCGCCGGGCTGGACGGTTGCGCTCAAGCGCCTTTTCTCCAAGGATGCGGGCCATGACGGCCGGTGATGCCAGCGCCCCTAGCATAGCGGATCGGCCGCGACAAAGGGGCGTTCGATTGTCCGCCCGCCTCGAATCCCTCGCCGACTCCGAGCGCGACCAGCTGCCGCTGTGGCTGCCGGTCGGCCTCGGCCTCGGCACCGCGGCCTGGTTCGCGCTTCCCGACGCCCGGGCCTGGACCGCCTTTCTCCTGCTCGCCGCCGCGCTGGCGCTTGCGCCTCAGGGCCTCGCCCCGGGCACGCGCTGGGGCCGGGCCGTCTCGATCTTCTGCCTCGCCGCGATCCTGGGCTGCGCCAATATCTGGTGGAAAGCGGAGCGGGTCGCGGCGCCGGTGCTGAGCCAGCCCCGCGCCGCCGAGTTCGACTCCAGGATCGAGAGCTTCCAGCGGCTTCCGGCGCGGGATCTGGTTCGGCTGGTGGTGAAGCCTCGGGGCGATTCCGGCCTGCCGCCGCGCCTCAGGGTCAACGTCGACGCCGCCAGGGCGCCAGACTGGCTCCGGGCCGGAGCGACCGTCCGTCTGCGCGGCTATCTGATGCCGCCCGCGCCCGCGGCCCTCCCCGGAGCCTATGACTTCGCCCGGGCCGCCTGGTTCCAGGGGATAGGCGGCACCGGCCGGGTCACGGTGGTGGGGCTCGTCGCTCCGCCCGGGGAGCAGGGGTGGCAGGCCAGGATCGCCGCGGCCCGGCAGAGCCTGGCCGACCATGTCCGCTCGAGGCTCCCCGCCGGCCCCGGGGGAATCGCCGCGGCGCTCGCCACCGGCGATCAGGGCGGAATCCCGGAGGCGGATGCCGAGGCGATGCGCCGATCCGGCCTCGCCCACCTCCTCTCGGTGAGCGGTCTCCACATCACCGCGGTGGTCGGAGCGGTGATGCTCCTCACCCTGAAGCTGCTCGCCTTGAGCCCGATGCTGGCGCTTCGCCTGCGCCTCGTCCTGATCGCGGCGGGCGCCGCCGCTCTGGCGGGAGTCGCCTACACCTTGCTGACCGGGGCGGAGGTGCCGACTATCCGATCGTGCATCGCGGCGCTTCTCATTCTCCTCGGAATCGCCCTCGGGCGGGATGCCCTGACCCTCCGGCTGGTCGCGGTCGGAGCTCTCATCGTCCTCCTGCTCTGGCCGGAATCGCTGCCCGGCGCGAGCTTCCAGATGAGCTTCGCCGCGATCACCGCCATCGTCGCCCTTCACGAGCATCCGGGCGTCCGCGCGCTGCTCGCCCGGCGCGAGGAGCTCTGGCCGATGAAGCCCGGCCGTTTCCTCCTCGGCCTCGTCCTCACCGGAATCGCGGTCGAGGTCGCCCTCATCCCGATCGCCCTGTGGCATTTCCACCAGGCCGGCCTGTACGGGGCCCTCGCCAACATCGTCGCGATTCCGCTCACCACCTTCGTCGTCATGCCGCTCGAGGCGCTTGCCCTGCTGTTCGACCTCGCAGGGCTGGGAGCGCCTTTCTGGTGGCTGGCCGGCGCGGCGCTGGAGCTTCTCCTCGGCCTCGCCCATGCCACGGCGGCCGCGCCGGGGGCGGTGGCCAGGCTTCCGACGATGCCGATGGCGGCCTTCGCGGGGATGGTCGTCGGCGGGCTGTGGGTGGCTTTGTGGCGGACCCGCTGGCGCCGCTGGGGCCTCGTCCCGGCCGCGGCCGGAGCCGCTTTGGCCCTGCTCACCCCGATTCCGGACCTGCTCGTCACCGGCGACGGCCGCCACCTCGCCCTGCGCACCCAGGCCGGCGACCTGGCCCTGCTTCGCGGGCGGGCGGGCGATTATGTCCGCGACCTGATGACCCAGAGCGCGGGGCTGGAGGGGGAGGCGGGCGAGCTGGAGGCGCTCCGGATCGCCGAGTGCAGCGCCGATTTCTGCGCTGCCGAGCTTCGCGGCTGGCGCCTGCTCGCCAGCCGAAGCGGGCGGCTGGTGCCGGTGGACGCGTTGCGGGCGGCTTGCGCCGAGGCGGACATCGTCGTCTCCGACCGGCGGCTGCCGGCGGCATGCCGGCCGCGCTGGCTGAAGGCGGACAGGGAGTTTCTGGCGAGGAGCGGGGGGATGGCGATCACGTTGGGCGAAGTGCCGACGGTGGTTACGGTCGCGAGCGGGGACGAGCATCCGTGGCGCCTCAAATCCTCCCCGAGATTTCTCGGGGAGGGGGACCATGCGAAGCATGGTGGAGGGGTTCTCCAGGCGTCGGAAGAACCCCTCCACCGCGCTTCGCGCGGTCACCCTCCCCCGGAAAACCGGGGGAGGAATTAGGGCCTACCGCCGCCGCTCGCTCCTATTGTGCCTTTCGATCGACATCAGGATTCCGAGGCAGATCATCACGGTCAGCATCGCCGATCCGCCGTAGGAGACCAGGGGGAGGGGGATCCCGACCACCGGGGCGAGGCCCATCACCATCATCAAATTGACGGCGATGTAGAAGAAGATGGTGAGGGTCAGGCCCGCCGCCGCCAGCCGCTCGAACCGCCCCTTGGACTCCAGCGCCACGCCCATTCCCCACTTCAGCAGCAGGAAGAAGAGCCCGATCAGCACGCACCCGCCGATCAACCCCCATTCCTCGGCGATGGCGGAGAAGATGAAGTCGGTATGCTGCTCGGGCAAATAGTTGAGATGGCTCTGGGTGCCGTTCAGAAAGCCCTTGCCGAAGACCCCGCCCGAACCGATCGCGATCTTCGACTGGGTGAGGTGGTAGCCGGCGCCGAGCGGGTCGGTCTCCGGGTTCATGAAGATCAGGACCCGGTCCTGCTGGTGCGGCAGAAGGAAGGAATAGACGATCGGAAGCGCCGCCGCGACGGCGAGGGCTCCGCCGATGAACCAGGCCAGAGGCAGTCCGGCGAGGAACATGAGCGCGATGGTGTTGAGGACGATCAGCATCGTCGTTCCGAGATCGGGCTGGAGCAGGATGAGCAGGATCGGCGGACCGAGGATCAGGGCGAGCGGCCACATCGCCCAGAGGCGCCGGATTTCCGCGGGGGGGACGTGGGCGTAGAATCGGGCGAGGGTGAGGACGATGACCGGCTTCATCAGCTCCGAGGGCTGGACTCGAAGGAAGCCGAGCTCGAGCCAGCTTCGGGCGCCGCCGCCGATCACGCCCAGCGCGAGCGTCAGGATGAGCAGCAGGATTCCGCCCGCATAAGCGAAGAAGGCGAAGTCGTGGAACATCTGCGGCCGGACCCACGACAGAGCGAGAGCCATTCCGAGAAAGGCGAGGAAGCGGACGAGATGGGGAAAGGCCCAGGGCATCATGAAGCCCCCGGCCGCCGAATAAAGGCCGAGAACGCCGGCGAGGCCCAGAGCGGTCACGATCCACAGCATCCGCCAGGGCAAGGCCGCCAGCGGCGCCGGGACGAAGGCGAGTCCCATCAGTTGCCTGCCCCCGACGCCGCCTCCCGGACCTCCTTCTCGGCATTGGCCGCGGCCAGCCAGCGCTGCGCGCGCGCCTCCATCCGCTCGGCGAGGGTGCCCCCCCATTGCTCCTCGAACCCGGCGAGCGCGGCGAGCGCCCTGGGCTTGTCGAAAAGATAGGTGAGGACGTCCTTGGCCACCGGAGCGGCTGCGCGCGACCCGCCCATTCCATGCTCGATCACCACCGAGCATGCGTAGCGGGGGTTGGCGGTCGGGGCGAAGCAGACGAACAGGCCGTGGTCGCGATATTTCCAGGCGCCGGACTGGCCGCGCTGGCCGCCGGTGATCCGCCGGACCTGCGCCGTGCCGGTCTTTCCGCCCATCTCGATCCCGGGGATTTCGAGCCTGCTTCGACCGGCGGTCCCGGCGCCGTTCACCACTTCCCACATGCCGGCGCGGACGGTTTCGAAATGCTCTTTCGGGTAGGGAAGGGCGGGGGCCGGCGGGCGCTTGCGCTGGATGAGATGGGGCTGGATGTCCCGGCCGGACGCGATCCTTCCCGACATCACTGCGAGCTGGAGCGGATTGACGATGACGAAGCCCTGCCCGATCGACGCATTGAGAGTGTCGGACTCGGTCCAGTCCGGCCGCTCGACCAGCCTGGCGCTGCGCTCGTATCGCGCCTTCTTCCACTCCGCGCTGGGCATCGTCCCGTAATTCTGGGAGACGACCGGGAGATCGAATTTCTGGCCGAAGCCGAGGCTCTTGCCCATGGCCGAGATGATATCGATCCCGGCCCGGCGGCCCATGGCGTAGAAATATGTGTTGCAGCTCCGGGCGATGGCGGTGTGCATGGTCATCGGCCCGTGGCGGCCGAGGCAGCGGAAGAAACGGTTGCCGAGCTGGTAGCCGCCGGGGCAATTGACCCGGGCCTTGGGGTCGATCCCGGCCTGGAGCAGGGCCATGGCGACCATCGGCTTGAAGGTCGAGCCGGGCGGGTAGAGGCCGTTCAGCGCCTTGTTGAGCAACGGCTTGCGCTCATCCTCCGAAAGCATGTTCCATTCGTTGCGGCTGATCCCGTCGGTAAAGCTGTTGGGATCGTAGGCCGGCATCGAGGCCAAAGCGAGGATGTCGCCGGTCCAGCAGTCGAGAACCACCACCGAACCCGATTCCTCGCCGAGGCGCCGGGCCGCGAAGGTCTGCAGCCCGGCGTCGATGGTCAGAGGCAGGCTTCCGCCGCTCTTGTCGGGGAGAGTGGTCAGCTGGCGGACGAGCTTGCCGCCCGCCGTCACCTCCACGCGCTGAGCCCCGGGCTGACCACGCAGCCGAAGCTCCATCGTCTTTTCAACGCCTTCCTTGCCGATCTTGAAGCCGGGAGTGATCAAGAGCGGCGGCTTTCCCTCTTTCTTATATTCCTCCTGATTGGGGGTCCCGACATAGCCGACGAGATGGGCCACCGCGGCACCGTCGGGGTAGAAACGGGAGAAGGAGCGGAGCGGCGCCACCCCGGCAAGCTCGGGCTGACGGATGGTCACCGCCGCATATTTCTCGAACGGGAGATTTTCCGCGACCGGCACCGGCTGGTAGCCGGCGGCGCGCTTCAATTCCTCGCGGATCCGCTCGACCTCGTCGGGGGGCAGGTCGAGCAGTCGGGTCAGCTCAGCGATGATCCGGTCGGGCTCCTTCAGCCGGTCGGGGATGAGATCGACCCGGAAATCGCTGCGGTTGATCGCGATCGGCTGGCCGGTCCGGTCGACGATCCACCCCCGCCGCGGCGGAATCAGCCGGAGCTGGACCCGGTTGCTTTCCGAGGCGAGCCGGTAGCGCTCGTTCTCCGCGATCGAGATATAGGCCATGCGCCCCGCCAGGGCCGCTCCGAGCAGGCCCTGGAATCCGCCCAGCACCATGGCGCGCCGGGTGAAGGTGAAGAGCTGGCTGCTCTCGGTGATGACCGGGCGGTTGCGCCTCCTCATCGTTGCAGCCGCCAGCGGTCGAGGGCGACGACGAGCCGAGCCACGAGGGGATAAGCGAAGACCGACAGAGCGAGCTGAGGCCAAAGCAGGACGAAGGGAGTCGTGCCCCCCATCTGTCGGGCGACGTACCAGCCGCCGGCCGTGTAGAACAGGATCGCCGCCGCCGCGAACAGCCAGTCCATCCAGTAATCGCGCCAGCCCACCCGGCTGTCGACGATGTCGAGGATGAGGAAGGTCAGGGTCCAGAGCGCCATGGACTGGCCCACCGGAAGCCCGGCGACGAGATCGTTGAACAGGCCGAGCGGCAGGGCCATGTAGGCCGGCCACATTTCGGGCCTGAGCAGGCGCCAGGCGAGGACCACCAGATAGGCGAAATCGGGGACGAGCGGCCGACTCGCGACGTAAGGGAAGAGCGCGAGCAGGGCGGCGGCGAGGGTGCTCAGGATCGGCACCCACTGGCGGCGGAAGCCGAGCAAGGCGACGTCGCGGCTCGATCCGGCGATCCGGCTCATTGCCCGGCCCCCCTCAGCGCGCTTTCGGTGTTTTCGGTCAGCGGCAGGTCGGCGAGCGGCTGATAGATATTGAGGACAATCGCATATTCGACATTGGCCGGATCGGCGAGCGGCTTCGCCACCGTCCGTTCGCCGACGACCGACACCACCACCGCAACCGGAACGTCCGGCGGATAGACCCCGCCCACCCCCGAAGTCACCAGCACGTCGCCTCGGCGGAAGGGGTTTTCGCCCAATTCCAGGGTCTTGAGGTCGATGGTTCCATCGCCATGGCCGGTCGCGATCGCCGCCGTTCCGTCGCGGAGAAGACGCACCGGAACGTTGCTGGCGCTGTCGCCGACGAGCAGGACCCGGCTCGCCCAGCGCCCGGTCTCGATCACCCGGCCGATGAGGCCGTCGGCCGAGCGCACCGGCTGGCCCGGCCGGACCCCGGCCGAGGCTCCGGCCGAAAGCGTTGCGAGACGCCGGACGGAGGCGAAGGAGGAGCCGACGATCCGGGTGATCGCGACCGGAGCCTCGGTCTCGCGGGCGAGGCCGAGCAGGGCCTTCAGCCTTTTGTTCTCGAGCTCGGTCGCCTGGGCCCGGATCAGCCTTCGACGCGCGTCGTCGAGCCTCCGCTTCAGCTCCGCATTCTGGCTTCCGGCCTGGACGTAATTGCCGACCGAATCGCCGATCCCGCCGAAGAATCGCGAGACCGAGCGCCCGCCCGAGGAGACCGGGCTGGTCGCGTCGAGCGCCACGCCCTTCAGGGCATTGAACCCGCTCGGATCGACGATGGCGATGACGAGCAGCAGCCCCGCGAAAAGGACCCCGCCCACGGCGAGGACGTAGGACAGGAATAGCCCATATTGCGCCCGGCGCGAAAAGCCGGGGCGGCGGGTCGATGGCGGCGCCACTTCGCTACTCCGTCACCCCAGCGAAAGCTGGGGTCCATGCAGAGCCTTCGGCGAGGCTCGGCGGCGGCATGGATGCCAGCCTTCGCTGGCATGACGGTGGAGGCATGGACATCGAGAGCGACCTCCCCTCAGGTCAGCGCTCAGGCGGTCAGCAGAACGCCGCGGAAGATTTCCTCCTCGAGCGCCCGGCCGGTGCCGATGGCGACGCAGGTGAGCGGATCGTCGGCGACGGTGACCGGAAGCCCCGTCTCGTCGCGCAACACCTCGTCCAGTCCCTGCAGGAGCGCTCCGCCGCCGGTCAGGACGATGCCCTGGTCGACGATGTCGGCGGCGAGCTCCGGAGCGGTATTCTCGAGCGCGATTCTGACGCCCTCGACGATCGTCCCCACGGGCTCGGACAGGGCCTCGGCGATCTGGCGCTGGTTGATCGTGATCTCCTTGGGAACGCCGTTGACGAGGTCGCGGCCCTTGATGTGGACCGAGAGCCCGTCGGAAGGATTGCCGTTCTCGTCGGTCGGCGCCTTGGCGATCCCGACCTGCTTCTTGATCCGCTCCGCCGTCGCCTCGCCGATCAGGAGGTTGTGGTTGCGGCGGACGTAGGAGGAGATGGCCTCGTCCATCTTGTCGCCGCCGACCCGGACCGAAGTGGTGTAGGCAAGGCCTCGGAGCGAGAGCACCGCCACCTCGGTGGTTCCGCCGCCGATGTCGACGACCATCGATCCGATCGGCTCGGTTACCGGCATGTCGGCCCCGATCGCCGCCGCCATCGGCTCCTCGATCAGCCACACCTGAGAGGCTCCGGCGTTGGAGGCGGCGTCGCGGATGGCCCGGCGCTCGACCGAGGTCGATCCCGAGGGGACGCAGATCACGATCTCCGGCCAGCGCGGGAAGCGGCGCTTGCCGTGGACCTTCTGGATGAAATGCTTGATCATCTGCTCGGCGACGTCGATGTCGGCGATGACCCCGTCCCTCAAGGGGCGGATCGCCTCGATCTGGTCGGGGGTCTTGCCCATCATCATCTTGGCGTCGTCGCCGACCGCCTTCACGCGCTTCACCCCGTTGATCGTCTCGATGGCGACCACCGAAGGCTCGTTCAGAACCACTCCTCGGCCGCGCACGTAGACGACGGTGTTCGCCGTCCCGAGATCGATCGCCATGTCGTGGGAGGGGAACTTGAAGAAACGCAAGAGTGACATTGAGCTGGGTCCCGCTTCTTGAAAACGCCGCCGAGGCCTGGTGCCCGGCGCGCTCGCCTTTCTCTATAGGGTGGCCCGTCCCCTTGTTCCACAAATGAGTTAACAAGGCTCGCGGGATGGCCGGGCTTGGTCTAGTGACCGGATCGATGTCAATACGCCGCCTGCCCGAGCATCTGGTCAACCGCATCGCGGCGGGTGAAGTGGTGGAAAGACCGGCCAGCGCGTTGAAGGAGCTGGTGGAAAACGCGATCGACTCCGGCGCCGCCCGGATCGCCATCTCGCTGGGCGGCGGCGGAATCGCGAGGATCGAGGTCGCCGACGACGGCTGCGGGATGAGCCCCGCCGACATGGCCCTCGCGCTCGAACGCCACGCCACCTCCAAGCTGCCGGGCGAGGAGATCGAGGCGGTGACCACATTGGGCTTCAGGGGCGAGGCGCTTCCCTCCATCGCCAGCGTCGCCCGCCTCGCCGTCGAGAGCCGCGTGCGCGGCTCCGACGGCTGGTCGCGAATCGTCGACAACGGCCGGCTCGAAGGGGAGGGGCCGGCAGCGCTCCCGCCCGGGACTCGGATAAGGGTGGAGCAATTGTTCGCGAGGGTCCCAGCCCGCCGCAAATTCCTTCGCTCGGAACGCTCCGAATATGCCGCCTGCGTCGACATCGTGAAGAGGCTGGCCATGGCCCGGCCCGACATCGGCTTCAGCCTCGACCATGACGGCCGCCGGACCCTCTCGGTCCAGCCCGGCGAGGACCGCCCCGCGCGGGTCGCCGCACTCACCGATCGCGCGCTCCACGAAAACAGCGTCGCCGTCGACTACGAGCGCGGCCCGGCCCGTCTGGGCGGAGTCGCGGGCCTTCCGACCTTCAACCGCGGGGTCGCCGACCACCAATATCTGTTCGTCAACGGCCGCCCGGTGAAGGACCGGCTGCTGATCGGCGCCGTCCGCGCAGCCTATCAGGACCTCCTCGCCCGCGACCGCCACCCGGTCGTCGCCTTGTTCATCGACCTTCCCGGCGACGAGGTCGACGTCAACGTCCACCCGGCCAAGACCGAGGTCCGGTTCCGCGATCCGGCCGGGATAAGGGGTCTGATCGTCGGCGGGCTGAGGCATGCGCTGGATTCAGCGGGCTTTCGAAGCGTCCAGCGGCCGGCGGCGGACGTGCCGTGGCAGCAAAGCCCCTCCCCTTCAGGGGAGGGGGTGGGGTGGGGGCTGTCCGCTTCTCGACGTCCGTCGCTCTTCACGCCGACATTCCCCACCCCAAACCCCTCCCCTGAAGGGGAGGGGCTTCACCGCTTTCAGGAATCCCGCTCCCCCTACGACTTCGCCCCGGCGGCCCGAGGCGAATCCGCCTTCGCTCCGCCGCCGCAAGCCCACAGCTTTCCGCTCGGGGTCGCCCGCGGCCAGGTCGCCGCCACCTACATCGTCGCGGAGGCGGAGGACGGCCTCATTCTCGTCGACCAGCACGCCGCCCACGAAAGGCTGGTGCTGGAGCGGATGCGCCGCGCCATGGCCGACGGCGGAGTCGCCCGACAGGCGCTTCTCCTCCCCGAGGTCGTCGAGCTTGACGAGCCCGCCTGCGACCGGCTCGAGTCGCGCATCGGCGAGCTGACCGAGATGGGCCTCGAGCTGGAGCGGTTCGGGGCCAAAGCGATGCTCGTCCGAGCCACGCCCGCGATCCTGGGCAATGGCGACGTCAAGGGCCTGGTCACCGACCTCGCCGACGAGCTCGCCGCCTTCGACGACGCTTTGGCCCTCAAGGAAAAGCTCGACCACGTCGCCGCCACCATGGCCTGCCACGGCTCGGTCCGGGCGGGGCGGATCCTCTCCGTCGCCGAGATGAACGCCCTTCTGCGCGAGATGGAAATCACCCCGCATTCGGGCCAGTGCAACCACGGCCGCCCGACCTGGGTGAAGCTCGCGCACGGCGACATCGAGAAATTGTTCGGGCGGAAGTGATCCGGCTAAATTCCTCTCCGGCATTTGCCGGGAAGGAATTACTCCGAAGCAAGCCGCGCCTCGATCCGGCGGTGCCAGATCAGGCCCGCCGCCGTCACCAGGGTCAGCGGTCCGAGCGTCCACCAGAAGAACAGCATCGGGTCGCCGGCGAGGCAGGCGGCGTAGAGGATTATGATCCGCGCATTGGCGTTGAGCAGGTTGAGGAGCTTCAACGCCGGAGCTGCGCGGTCGCCGTAGGCCGAGGCCAAAGCCCGCCGGTCGGGGGCGGCGGCCAGCGCCCGGTCGAAGCGGCCGGCGACCCGGTCGAGCGAGCCGGAGAGCCTGTCGTAGACGCGCATCGCGGCGTTGGGCGAGGGGGGACGGGCCTCCGCTCCGGGATCGCCGCGCACCCGGCGGTGGTAGCGGGTCCGCTCGCTCTCGAAGAGATTGGCCTGGACGCCGTGGACGAGCCCGGCGATGGTCCCGGTGATCCAGGCTTCCGGAGTGTCGATCGACGCTCCGAGCGCGAGGTAGAGGATCAGGCACACGCCATGGTCGCAAAGGCCGTCGAGGAACCGGCCGAGCGGGCTCGCGGTGCCGGTGGCCCGGGCGACCATCCCGTCCAGGCCGTCGAGGACCAGCCAGGCGATGGTGAGCAGGAAGCCCAGCGTCGCGAGCGCCGGATCGCGCCAGCCGAGATAGGCGGCGGCGGCGCCCGTGCCGACCGCGAGCCCCGCGACCGAGACCATGTTGGCCGAGACCCGCGCCCTGAGCGCCAGCGGCAGGAGCAACCGCCCGATGAGATGGACGACCATATGGTTGGTCGGGTCCTCGACCCGAAGGTCGCGCGAGCCGTCGGGAGGGGGAAGCCAGGCAGGGCGGGGACGAACGCTCATCGCGTAAAGCCGTTAAGCTCAAGGCGCGACCGGGGTCAATCGGCTCCCCGGCCGCTGTTGCCCGTCATGCCAGCGAAGGCTGGCATCCATCCCGCCGCCGCGCTTCACCGATCACTCCGCATGGACCCCAGCCTTCGCTGGGGTGACGCCAGAGGTCGACCGCGGCCACCGCTCAGCCATCGCCTCCGGCCCATTCGCGGGCGAGCAAGGCGAAATAGCAATCGTCCAGCCAGCGGCCGTCGCACAGGAAGCTTTCGCGGAAACGGCCCTCCTGGCGGAAGCCGAGCGAGCGCAGGAGGGCGGTCGAGGCTCTATTGTCCGCCGCGGCGACCGCGACGAAGCGGTGGATCCGATTCGCCTCGATCAGCCAGGGAATCAGGGCCGCGACCGCCTCGCGGGCATAGCCCCGGCGCTGGAATTGCGGCAGGATCCGCCAGCCGAGCTCGACCTGGCGCTCGCCGGGGATTCCGAAGCCGACTCCGAGATCGCCGAGCACCGCTTCGTCCTCGCGCCGCTCGATGACGAACTGGAACCAGGGCCCGCCGGGCTCGCTCTCGCCCGGCGACTTCGACCGCATGTCGGCGATGAAGCTCGCGACGAACGCTCGAGGATCGTCGCGGCGGTCGGTGAAGCGGACCATGTCGGGATCGGACCAGCCCGGCAGAAGCGGCTCCAGATCGGTTTTGCGGGGCCGGCGCAGGATCAGGCGCTCGGCGGTCGCGAAGATCATCGATCGTCCCGAAGGCGCTTGAGGCGCTCGCCTACCTTTTCGATCGGATGGGCGGCGGCCTGGACCCGGCTCGCCTTCAGTCGCGGATAGCCTGCTTCCGAATCGGCGATCAGCTCCTTCACGAAGCTTCCGCTTTTCACCTCGCGAAGGATCCGCCGCATCTCGGTTCGGGTATCGGCGGTGACGATCCGGGTGCCGCCCTTGAGGGCTCCGAACTCGGCGGTGTTGGAGATCGCCTCGCGCATCCCGGCGATTCCGCGTTCATAGATGAGATCGGCTATCAGCTTCACTTCGGTAAGGCATTCGAAATACGCGATTTCCGGGGAGAAGCCGGCGTCGACCAGAGTCTCGAAGCCGGCATGGATCAGCTCCGGGATCGCTCCCCACAGGACGGCCTGCTCGTTGAACAGGTCCGCCTCGCATTCCTCGGCGAAGCTGGTCCTCAGGATCCCCGCCCGGCCGCTCCCGATCGCGGCGGCGTAGGACAAAGCGAGAGCCTCGGCCCGGCCGGTCGAATCCTGATGAATTGCGAACAGGGCGATAAGGCCAGAGCCTTGCTCATATTCGCGCCGGAGCGCGGTGCCGGGCCCCTTGGGCGCGACCAGGAAGACGTCGAGATCCGGCCTCGGCTCGACGAGGGCGAAGCGGATGCTGAGGCCGTGGGCGAAGCCGAGGGCCGAACCTTGTGCCAAATTCGGAGCGACTTCCTCGGCATAGATTCGCGAGTGGAGTTCGTCGGCGGCCAGCATGACGACGACTTCCGCCTTTCCGGAGGCTTGCGCCGCCGTCATGACGTCAAATCCCTCGCCTTCGGCACGTGCTCGGCTCGCCGATCCTTCCGGAAGGCCGATGACGACGGATACGCCGCTGTCGCGCAGGTTGAGCGCCTGGGCCCGCCCCTGATTGCCGTAGCCGATCACCGCGACCCGGCGGCCCCGGATCAGCCCGAGGTCGGAATCCTCATCGCGATAGACGTGCATGGAGATCGGCTAGGGCATTTGCCGGCCTGCCGCAATCGAGCGGCTCGGCGAAGCGCGGCCAGTGGGCCGGCGACTGGCGTGAGAACCAGGTATATTGGCGCTTCGCATATTGCCGGGTGGCGGTGCGCCCCGCTTCGAGCGCTTCCCGGCGGCTCAGCTCGCCGCTCAGAAAAGCGGCGATCTCGCGCACGCCGATCGCTCGCATCACCGGAAGCATCGGATTCAATCTTCGCTCCAGAAGACAGCGAATCTCTTCAACCCCTTGATCCGACATCATCTCCTCGAAGCGGAGGTCGCAGCGTTCGTAAAGCCAGTCGCGCGGTGGAAGAAGCAGCAGCGGGACGAGGTCGACCTCGCCGGATAGGCCGCCCGCCCGCTCCTTTTGCCATTCCGCCAGCGGACGCCCGGTCGACCGGACCACCTCCAGGGCGCGCGCCACCCGGGTCGAGTCCGAGGGCCGAAGGCGGAGCGCGGCGGCCGGATCCTCCGTCTCCAGCGCTGCATAATTATGCATCACGCTGAACGATCGGACCGCGGCCCGGATCGCGGGATCGATGTCGGGCACCGGAGCGATCCCGTCGAGAAGGGTCCGGATGTAGAGGCCGGTGCCGCCGGCCAGGATCGGCAGCCGGCCCGCCTCGCGCGCCTCGGCGATCGCCTGCCTGGCGTCCGCGGCCCATTCGGCCGCCGAGCAGGCTTCGGCGCCGTCCCGGCAGCCGTAGAGGCGGTGCGGCGCCCGGGCTTCGTCCCCGGGCGTCGGACGGGCCGAAATTATGCGCAAATCTGCATAAACTTGAGCGCTGTCGGCGTTGATCACGGTCCCGCCGGCGGCTTGTGCGAGCGCAAGCGCCAGCGCCGACTTGCCGCTCGCGGTCGGCCCCGCGATAAGCGCCAGCCGCCTGTCTGAAGAAGAAGCCATGTTCATCGCCACCCTGATAGCAAAGGATCGTCTCGCCGACGGGGATATTTCCGCGGCCGCCGACTCGCTCGCCGCCGCCGGGATGGCGCCCTTCGGCCGAAGCTGGATCGAGGCGGACAAGGCCTGCGACCTGCTCTTCTCCGCGGACCCGGCGCTTGCCCGCCCGGCGCTCGAGGGGCTGCTTCCGGGAATCGACGTGATCGTCCAGGGGGAGGCGTCGCGCCGCCGGCGGCTTCTCGTCGCCGACATGGATTCGACGATGATCCCGGTCGAATGTATCGACGAGCTCGCCGATTATGCCGGGGTGAAGGCCGAGGTAGCGGCGGTAACCGAGCGGGCGATGAAGGGCGAGATCGGCTTCGAGGCGGCGCTCGCCGAGCGGGTCGCCCTTCTCGCCGGGCTCGAGGAATCGGCGATCGACCGCTGCCGCGAGGAGAGGGTGCGGCTCACTCCCGGAGCCCGGGCGCTGGTCCGGACGATGAAGCGGGAAGGGGCCTTCACGCTCCTCGTCTCCGGCGGCTTCACCCGGTTCGCCGATCCCGTCGGCGCCGAGATCGGCTTCGACCGGGTGGTGGCCAATCGGCTCGGGGTGGCGGCGGGACGACTTGACGGGACCGTCCATCCGCCGGTGCTGGGCGCCGAGGGCAAGAGGCTGGCTTTGCTCGACGCCGTGGCCGAGCTCGGAATTCGCCCGGACGAGGCCCTCGCGGTCGGCGACGGCGCCAACGACGTTCCGATGCTGAAGGAGGCGGGCCTGGGCGTGGCCTACCATGCCAAGCCCGCCGCCGCCGCAGCCGCCGATTCCGCCATCCACCACAACGACCTCACCGCCTTGCTCTACGCCCAGGGCTGGGCCCGGAGCGAATGGGAGGCGGATTGAGCTTCTAGGGCCGGGTCATGTCGGCGGCGATGGCCGCGAGGGCGAAGGCGACCGAGGCCTCGCCGAGCGGGAAGCCCAGTTCGACCCCGTCCGGCGTTAGCGAACGCACGGTCGCGTCGATCCTGCCGGCTTCGGGATGGCGAAGCTCCACCGAATCGCCGAGAGCGGGCCTGGCGTTGGTCTCGAGGAAAGCGCCGCTGGCCGAGATGGTGCGCAGGGCCGCCGGTGCGGTGGCTCCTGCGATCAGGATGCACATCCGCCGCCGCCGCCAGCGCGACGCCATCCGGCTATTACTCCCGATCCTCCCGACCGCCGCCATGCCAATCCCCCCCAATCACAGGGGCATCATAGGAGCGCACGCACGAAAATTCGGTTAAGGCGCGACCGGGAAGCAGGCGGCGCCCGCCGCTTTGGCGGCGGCGCAGACCCGGTCCGCCGCCGCCCGGCTTGCAAGCGGCCCCGCCTGAAGCCGGGTAACCGCTCCGGCCGCGACATAATTAGGCTGCAGCGACCCGAAGGCGTCGACCCTGCCCTTCAGGGTCGCCCATGCGCGCTGGGCCCCCCCGGCGTTCCCGAA
>JBAWCC010000302.1:0-2306 GCA_049590095.1 Allosphingosinicella sp.
ACCACGTCCCGTCCGGCCTCTCCCGGGCATCGGCGCAGAGCAGCTTCATCGTAAGGGCAAAGTGGGTGAAGACATGGTCGACGCTCCCGGCCTCCCTCCAGCGGGCCTCGGCGGGAGCGCCCTCGCCGTCGGTCGGAAGCGCCAGCATTCCGCCGAGCAGCCCCTTGGCCGGCCGTCGGACGAGAAGGACGTGGCCGTCATGCTCAAGCCAATAGGCGATTCCCTGCCGCCTCGGCCTGGGCGCCTTCGCGGCCTTTCGGGGATAGGATTGGGGGTCGCCCAGGGCGCGCGCCGCGCAGTGCGCGGCGAGTGGGCAGCGGCCGCAATCGGGCGAGCGCGGAGTGCAGATCGTCGCTCCGAGGTCCATCATCGCCTGGGCGAAGTCGCCGGAGCCGGAGTCGGGCGTGATCGATCCGGCGAGGCGGTAAATCTGCTCCCGGGCCGCCGGCAGAGCGGCCTCGACGGCGAACAGCCGAGCGACGACCCGCTCGACGTTGGAATCGACCACCACGGCCCGCCGACCGAAGGCGATCGAGGCGATCGCGGCGGCGGTGTAGCGGCCGATTCCCGGAAGCTTCCGAAGCTCGTCCTCGGAATCGGGGAAGCGGCCGTCCAGATCCCCGGCGACTTTCCGGGCGCAGGCGAGGAGGTTGCGGGCTCGGGCGTAATAGCCGAGCCCCGCCCAGGCGGCCATCACCTCCCCGTCGAGGGCGGCCGCCAAGGAAGACACCGTGGGCCAGCGCCGGGTGAAGCTTTCGAAATAGGGGGAGGCGTGGGCGCAGGTGGTCTGCTGAAGCATGATCTCGGACAGCCACACCCGATAGGGATCCGGACGCTCGAGTCCCTCCACCCGCCATGGCAATCGCCGCTTATTCACAGCAAACCACCGCAACAGGGCACCGGAAGCATCGACTGACATGGCGTGCCTATGCCATGATCGGGAGGATGGCGAAATCTGGCGGAACGTCGAAAAAGCGGGCGGAGGCGCCGAGGGCGAACCGTGCCCGGGCGGTGTCCGACATCGTGCCCGATATCGGCCGGGCCGCCTTCCGCCGATTCGGCTTCGTCCAGTCCTCGATCGTCAGCCGCTGGAAGGAGATCGTCGGCGATCGCTACGCCGCGGTTTCCTCGCCCGAATCGATACGATTCCCGGCGGGCAAGAGGTCGGACGGAGTGCTCAACCTGATTGTCGAGGGGGCTCATGCT
Source organism: Allosphingosinicella sp. (assembly GCA_049590095.1). GTDB lineage: Bacteria > Pseudomonadota > Alphaproteobacteria > Sphingomonadales > Sphingomonadaceae > Allosphingosinicella. Next base: position 1,207 of record JBAWCC010000302.1, read on the forward strand.
CCGATGATGCAGCATGTGGCGCCTGTGATCATCGAGCGGGTCAACCGCTTTTTCGGCTATCAGGCGGTGGCTCGGGTCGCCTTCAGGCAAGGCCTGGTTCAGATTGCCCGGGCCAGGGCTCGCGCCGCGCCGCCGTCCCTGCGCCCGATCCCGGTCGAGCTCGGCGATTCGCTGCGTCAGGTGGCGGATCCGGAGCTTCGCGCCTGTTTGGAGTCGCTGGCGCGCGGAGTCGCGGCTAACGAGGCTTCGCTCGGGGCGGCCCTCGCCATCCCGTTGCTCGGCAGAATTGGTGGAGAGACGAAAAGATGAAGTCGATGCTTACGGCCGGTACGGCCGCCCTGGCCCTTTTCCTCGTCGGTTGCGAAGGCGGCGGCAGCGGCAATTCGGCGGCCCCCGTCGACAACAGCGCACTGAAGCAGATCCCGGCCCCGAACAACGGCGACTGGACCCAGAATGTCGTCAAGACGCCCGAGGGCGGCTTCCGGATGGGCAATCCCGAAGCTCCGGTGAAGCTCGTCGAATATGGCTCGCTCGGCTGCCACGTCTGCGCCGAGTTCGAGGAGCAGGGCGCGCCCGAGCTTCGCGACACCTATGTGAAGAGCGGCCAGGTCAGCTGGGAATTCCGCCCCTACATCCTGTTCCCGACCGATCCGGGGGTCTCGATGCTTCTCCTGTGCCAGGACGAGAACGCCTTCTTCCCGTCGATCGAGCAGCTCTACGAGGACCAGGCCGGCTGGATGGGCAAGATCCAGTCGATGCCCGCGGAGCAGCAGCAGGCCCTCCAGACCATGGCTCCTCGCGACGCCGCGTCGGTCATCGTCAAGGCGGGCGGGATCGACGAATTCTTCCGGGTGCGCGGAATGCCGAGCTCTCGAATCCAGTCCTGCCTCGCCGATCCGGCGGTGCTCGAGAAGGTCGCGGCGATCAAGAAGCTCGGCGACGAGCAGGGCGTGAACGGAACCCCGTCCTTCTTCATCAACGGCACGTTCGCCGGGGTCGGCAATTGGGCGGGCCTGGAGCCGCTGCTCCGGGGGGCGATCAACTGATGAAGGCGGCGCTGTATCTGGCCCTGGCGGCGCTTGCCGGGGCCGGAGCGGCGC
>JBAWCC010000303.1:0-7313 GCA_049590095.1 Allosphingosinicella sp.
CGACCCTGATCCGCGGCGCCCGGATCTTCGACGGAACCGGAGCCCCCGCCGCGGTCGGCGACGTGCTGGTCCGGGGCGACCGGATCGTCGCCGTCGGCCCGGCCGAGCGCGCTCCCAAAGGCAGCCGGGTCGTCGACGCTCGCGGGCTGACCTTGATCCCGGGCCTCCACGATCTTCACGCCCACCTTCGCGCCCCCGGCTTCGACGCCCCGGACGATCTCCCCAAGGCCTATGCCGGATACCTCCTGAACGGCGTGACGTCGGTGAACGAATTCTCGCTGTCGCCGGAAATGCTCGCCCCGGTGCGCGAGATGACCGGGCCCGGAAGGATCCCCGCCCCGAACCTTCAGCTCGCGATCCGGCTGGGAGTGCCCGGCGGCCACGGCACCGAATATGGCTGGGGCAGGTCCTTCACCCTCGAGGCGGCGACTCCCCGAGCCGCCCGACTGGCCATGGCCCGGGCGCTGCCCTATCGGCCGGGAGTCATCAAGGTCTTCGCCGACGGCTGGCGCTACGGCCGCTCGCCCAGCCTGAACACCATGAACGAACCGACCCTCGCCGCGATCGTCGAGGATGCCCATTCGGCCGGCATTCCCGTCATCACCCACACCGTCACCCTGAAGGGCGCCAAGGTCGCCGCCTCGGCCGGCGTGGACGCGCTCGGCCACGGCATCGGCGACGCCCTGGTCGACGACGAGCTGATCGCTCTGATGAAAGCCAACGGCACGGCCTACGTCCCCACCCTCGTCGTCTACGAGCCGCAGGAGGGCCGTGAGTTCCTTCCCGCCGAATGGCGGCGGCTCCGGCCCCAGGAGCGGGCGCGGGAGGAAGCGCGGCGGGCCGGACCGGCCGGACCGGAGCCCCCCCGCTGGCGGATCATGAAGGAGAATGTGCGCCGGCTGAAGGCGGCCGGAATCCGGATCGGAGTGGGCACCGACGCCGGCATCGGCGGGGTCTATCACGGCTCCGCAACCCTTCGGGAGATCGGCTGGCTGACGAAGCTCGGCTTCACCCCTGCTGAAGCCCTTGCCGCCGCGACCGGCGTCAGCGCCGGAATTCTCCGCCAGAGCGGCGACCACGGCAGGATCGCGCCCGGGCAGCGCGCCGACCTCGTCCTCACCGGCGGCAGGCCCGACGAAGACGTCGCCGATCTTCACGACGTCCGCCGGGTCTTCGTCGCCGGGCGCGAGATGCCGCTCGAGCGCCTTGCGCGCCGGCTCGCCGACGACCGCCCGTCGCCGCTGCCGGTGCACCGAATGGCCGGCCCGATCCACAGCGGCTCCGGCCCCGCCGGCCGGACCGACCTCGACACCCTGCCGGTCGAGGGCACCGATCCGGGGATGGACCACAGCCATCTCGATCTCACTCCGATGCCGGGCGGGCGGCTGTTCCTGACGGCGGGGATGGGCTCGGCGCCCAGGCCATTCGCGGAGCTTCATCTGCCGCTGACCCGGGGCTCGGTCCAGCTCGCCGATTCGAGCGGCTTTTCCGGGATCGCCTTCGACTCGCGCGGGTCCGGCGACTACGCCTTGATCCTCAACAGTTATGCCATCCACCCGCGCAGCTGGTTCCGGGCCTCGTTCGAAGCCGGCGAGACAAGGCGGGAGATCCGGATCCCCTTCAGCGCCTTCGAGAGCCCGCTGGCCGATGCGCGGCTCGATCCCGCCCGCCTCCGAGCCCTCCTGTTCCGGCTGGAAGGCGAGCCCGGAGGCGGCGCCTGGCTCGAGCTCGGCAACGTCCGCTTCTACCGCTAGACGTAATGCGGCTCGCTCCGCTCGCGCAGGGCCTCGTAATGGACCAGCGCCGGCACCGGCCCGAAAGGCACCGCCTTCCCGTCCCGAAACGCCCATTCGCCGCGGTCGCAATCCTCGGCCCGGACATAGCCGTTCACATAGAGGCGCCGCCGGTGCTCCGACCGGTTGAGGCCCGAGCCGTGCACCAGGAACGGGCTCCACAGCGCCAGATCCCCCGGCTCCAGGGCGACTTCGACGGCGTCCCCGGGATCCAGGCCGGCCGCTCGCAATACGGCATCGTCCATCGCGACTCCGAGCACGTCGCGGGGCGTGTCCAGCTCCAGGTCGCCGTTCACATGGCTTCCCGGGATGAAGCGCATGCAGCCGGCGCGCGGAGTCTGCGGGTCGATCGCCAGCCCGGTCTGCACATAGGAACGGCCCAGGTTTCGATAGGCGTGGGCGGGCTCGCGGAACTGGCAATCCTGGTGCCAGGCGAATTCGGCCCGGCCGCCGGGCTCCTTCCAGTGGATCTGGTTGATGATCTGCTTGAGGTCCGCACCGAGCAGGGGCTCCAGCAGCTCCGCGATTCGGGGATCGAGGCGCACCCAGTTCAGAACCGGCTGGTGGTAGGAGGGCCATTGGACCATCCGCACTTCGGGCCCTTCGGCGACATTGTAGAAGAGGTTGCCATGACGAAAGCTCCGGCCATGCTTCACGCCCTCGGCATGGACCTGGTCCGCCGCCCCGCCGATCCTCGCGACTTCGTCCGGAAGGAACAGGCCTCGGACAATGGCATATCCATGCCGTTGATAATGCTCGATATAATCGCCACGCTCGACGTTCATGAGCAGGTCCCCGCCGGAGGCCGGCGAGGCAAGGCGCGGCCGGCCGCCCTTCCGGTCAGGGCTCCATCGTCGACCGCCAGGCGCCCGTTGACCAGCACGGTCCGGACTCCCGCCGCGAGCAGGGTCGGCTTCGCATAAGTGGCTCGGGCCGAGTAGCGGCGCGGGTCGAAGACGACCACGTCTGCGAAGGCGCCGGATTCCAGCCGGCCGCGGCCGTCGAGCCGGAAGGTTTGGGCGGCAAGCGTCGAGCTTCGCTCGATAAATTGGCGCAAGGTGAGGATAGTTTCGGAATCGACATATTTCGCATATTTTCGGGCGAAACTGCCGAAAGCGCGCGGATGCCCGGCGGAAGCGTCGGAGCCCGTCATCACCCAGGGCCGGCGCATGAACGCCCTTATGTCCGGCTCGATCTGGTTGAACGAGGCGACGGCCGGATCGCCCCGGCGGATCATTGCGACCGCCACCGCGACCGGCGGCTCGCCCCGGCTCGTCGCGATGTCGGCGAGGGTGCGCCCGGCGAAGTCGCCTTCGGTGACGAGCAGCGCCGCGGCACCGCCGCGCCGGCGCAGATTCTCGGCCATTCCGGAACGAAGGCGGGGATCGTCCAGCCGCTCGATCAGCTTCGCGTGGCCCCCCTCCTGGGCCCAGAGCGGGACGAGCGCGGCGGCGAGGCTCGTGCCCGATGCGGACCAGGGATATTGGTCGGCGGTGACGGCCTGTCCGGCGCGGCGGGCCGCCTCGACCTTCGCGATGATGGCGGGAGCCTGGCCGTGAACGTCGACCCCGAGCGCCTTGATATGGGAGATGTGGACCGGCAGCCGGGCCTCGCGGCCGATCGCGATCGCCTCGTCGACCGCCGCCGCGAGACCGATCGTGTAGGACGATTCGTCGCGAAGGTGGCTGTCGTAAACGCCGCCGCGCCGGCCTGCTTCCCGGGCCAGTGCGACCACCTCCTCCGTCTTCGCGAAGCTCTGCGGCGCGTAGAAGAGGCCGGTGGAGAGACCCAGGGCTCCCTGGCACATGGCGCCGGCGACCAGGCTCCGCATTCGCCCGAGCTCGGCATGGCTCGGGGGCCGATTCGCAGCGCCGAGCACCTGCCGGCGGACGGCTCCGAAGCCGACATAGGTCGCGTAGTTGATCCCGACCGGCTTCGCCGCCGCGCCTCCCAGCACCTTGGCGACGTCGAGCCCGCCCGCCCCGTCGTTGCCGATGAAGGCGGTGGTGACTCCCTGCATCAGGAAGGCCGGGATCAGTCGGGCGCGGGAATCGTCGGAGGCGAGGTCGTCGCCGACATGGGCGTGCGGGTCGATGAAGCCGGGCGCGACGATCATCCCCCGGGCGTCGATGATCCTGCTCGCGGCGCCCCGGTATCGCCGCCCGACCGCCAGGATCCGATCGCCGGCGATGGCGACGTCGCCGGTGAAGGGCGCGTCGGTGCCGGTATAGATGGTGCCGCCACGGATCAGCACATCCACCGGCTCCGGCGCCGCCCCGATAACGGGCAGAGCGAAAGCGAGCAGGAGCAGTGTCTGCGTGACCTTCACGAACTCCCCCAAAATCCCGCAACCGGCGGCTCGAGCAGGCCGCCTTCGTCCCTCACGCCCCCTGCCCTGTCCTCCCGTAGCCAAAGCGGGCCGTCGAGGTCGACGAAGTCCGACAAGGCGGCGACGTGGAAGGCGGGCGCGATCGACAGCGAGGAGCTGATCATGCAGCCCGTCATCAGGATGAGCCCCCGGGCCCGGGCGGCGCGGGCGAGGTCGAGCGCGGCGGTCAGCCCTCCGGTCTTGTCCAGCTTGACGTTGACCGCCTGGTAGCGGAGCGCGATCCGGTCGAGATCGGCGGCGACATGGACCGCCTCGTCGGCGCAGATCGGGACCGCCGGAACGAAGCCGGCCAGCCAGCTGTCCGAATCAGCCGCAACCGGCTGCTCGACCAGGTCGATCTCCGCTTCGAGAAGGACGGGCTGAATGTCCTCCAGCAGCCGCTGGTCCCAGCTTTCGTTCGGGTCGACGATGATCGCCGCGAAAGGAGCCGCTGCCCGGACCGCACGGATACGGGCGGCAGGGTTTTCCGCGTCGACCTTGACCTTGAGGAGCGGCGCGCCGGCATGGCGCGACGCGAGCTCCGCCATCGCTTCGGGCGAGTCGATGCCGAGGGTGATCGCGCTGACCAGTCGGCTCGGAGCGGACAGGCCCGCGAGGCTTGCGACGTCGACTCCCGACCGTCGTGCCTCCAGATCCCACAAGGCGCAGTCGACCGCGTTGCGGGCGGCGCCGGGTGGAAGGAGCGACTGAAGCTCGAGTCGCCCGATTCCGGCTTCCACCGCCGAACGCGCCTCCTCGATCGCCGCCAGCGAGGTTTCGACGCTCTCGCCGTAGCGCGCATAGGGCACGCCTTCGCCGCGTCCGACGACTCCCTCTTCCGTAACCGTCACCGTGATCACGTCGGCCGCCGTCTTGACGCCGCGCGCGATCCGGAACGGCCGGCTTAAAGCGAAGCGATCGTGCTGGGCGTGGATATTGCGAGGCATAGAAGCTCGATTACGGGGCCGACCCCGAAGGCGACAGGGTCGGTCGTCGGAAGGTTCAGCCTGTCCTCGATCCGGTCGCACAGCCGCCGAGCCTCATCGGGCTCGAACCCCGAGGTGTTGAGGCAGATTCCGGCGGCGCGGACGTGGGGGCTCGTCAGCCTCGCGGCCTCGAGGTTGCGATCGAGACATTCGCCCAGGTCGGGAAGCGGTCGCCCGGGAAGGCCGCGCATATGGTCGCGTCCAGGCCTGTGGCAGAGCACGATCGCCTCGGCCTGGGCGCCGTGGAGCAGGCCCATCGACACTCCGGCGAAGGAAGGGTGGAAGAGCGAGCCCTGACCCTCGATGACGTCCCAGCCGCCGTCCCGGCGGGCGGGGGCCAGCTGCTCGATCGCTCCCGAAATGAAGTCGGCGACCACGGCGTCGACCGGAATCCCCTGCCCGGCGATCAGTATCCCGGTCTGGCCGGTAGCCCGGAAATCGGCGTCGAGACCGCGCTCGCGCAGCCCTGCCGTCAGTGCGAGCGAGGCGTACATCTTGCCGACCGAGCAATCGGTGCCGACGGTAAGAAGGCGGTGCCCTGGCCGGGGATAGCCGGTTCCGACGGCGAGTTCGGCCGGCGCGTCGCGGACGTCGAACAGCTTCAGCCCCCGCTCCCGAGCGAGTGCGACAAGGGCCGGCTCGTCGCGGAGGCGCTGATGAAGCCCGGCGACGACGTTGAGCCCGGCTTGCAGCGCCACGGCGGCATCCGCGACGAGATCGGGGCCGAGCCTTCCGCCGGCGCCGGCGATTCCGAGCACCAGGGTCCGCGCGCCCGCTTCGGCGCCCCCGGCCATATCGAGGCGCGGCAGGCCCAGGGTCAACGGACAGTCGTCGTGGCGGAACTCGCCCACGCAATCCTCGCGGCGGAACGTGGCGAGGCCGCGCGACGTCTTGATGCTCATCGCGTCCGCGCAATGGCCGAGATAGAGGAGGAAGGGACCCGGGATCATGAAGCATGAATATCGCCCCGCGGCCGGCGCGCCCGCATAGCGAGTGGGCCGCTCGCCATAATCTTCCGTTATGGCGTTTTCCCTTTCCCCGGCGCAGGCCGGGGCCCAGCGGCGCGGACGGTGCGGCTGGATCCCGGCCTTCGCCGGGAAACAGGTTCCATGCGACCTGCCGAGCCCTATTCCGACCCCAACGCCCTTGCGAGGGTCTTGAGGAAGTCGGTGGCCAGAGCGTTGGGCGGCCGGTTGGTCAGGTACATGGCGTGGATGTCGAAGCTGAGCGCCGGCTCGAGCGGCCGGACCGACAGGCCCGGCGCAAGCGACGCCCGGGCGGTGAAGCTGTCGACCACCGTCATCCCGACGCCCTGACGAACCAAAGCCGAGGCGATGTAGAAGGTTCGGGCCGAGACGATCTCGTCCAGCTCCAGGTCGAGCCGGTCCAGCTCCTGGGTGAAGAGCTGGCCGATCGGTCCGCTCGCCGCGAGGCTGATGAAAGGCTTTCCGCGCAGCTGCCCGAGCTCGACCCGGGGCGGGGCGTCGGGCATGTCCTGCTCCTGGTAGAGGACGACCAGCTCGCCCTTGCCCAGCCAGCGGTGGCCGATCGGCGCCGCCGGAGGAACCTGGAAGGCGATCGCGACGTCGGTCTCCCGCTCGTACAGCTTTCGAAGCAAATCGTCGTGATGGACGGTCTGGAGGTCGAACTTCACTTTCTCATGGGTCCGCCGGAAGCGCGACACCGCGACCGGGATCGCCTGCAGCGCCAGCGACGGAAGCGCCGAGATCCGGAGCATCCCGCCTTCGCCCCGCTTCAGATGCCGCCCCGCCTCGCGAAGGGCGTGGACCCGGTCCTGGATCTCCCTCGCGTCGGTGAAGAGGACATGGGCGTCCTCGGTCGGGACGAGGCCGCCGCTGGTCCTCTGGAAGAGCTGGAAGCCGAGCAGGGATTCGGCATGGCGGAGCATCTTCGACACCGAAGGCTGGGACACGTTGAGCGCCCGGGCCGCGGCGCTGACCGACCCGTTGACGTAGACGGCGTGGAAAATCTCGATGTGGCGAAGGTTCATGAGGCGGCCCGGGGCATGGACCGTTGCTAGAGCAGTTTGCGCGAAAGGGGAATCGCCGTGGGACTTTTAGCGGCGCATCCCTCTCCCCAGAGGGGCCGATTGCATATTCTTGCGAAGCGCGCGGCGGCAAAAGCCCCTCCCCTTCAGGGGAGGGG
>JBAWCC010000304.1:0-2996 GCA_049590095.1 Allosphingosinicella sp.
CGTGGATCATGAAGGAACCTGCAACGCCTCGTCCCATCCCCGCAAGCGCTTGAACAGGCGATTAATCCCCGCCCCTTGCGAAAGCCGCCAATGGGCCATACTACCCCGCCGCATTCGGGCGGCCCGCATGAGGCCCGCCCCCACAGCTAGCGGAGACACGAACATGGCGACCCAGCCGCCGTCAAACGCCTTGCCGATTTTCTATGGCGGCCTCGAGCCGCTGTCGAGCAGCGTCCATGGAGGCTATCGCAGCCGCTCTTCGGATCGCGCCCCTTTTCTCACCAGCAACCATGCGGTGCCGATCACCGTCGACGAGTTCGTCGCGGTCCAGCGGCACTTTCCGATCGTCTTCTCGGTCGGCGACAATCCGGTGCCGCTGGCGCTGATGGGCCTGAACGAGGGCGTGAACGTCTTCGTCGACGAAACCGGCAAGCCGGCCGGGGACATCTATCTTCCCGCTTACGTCCGCCGCTATCCGTTCATGCTCGCCCGGCTTCAGCCGGACGCGCAGGAGCTTTCGCTCTGCTTCGACCCGACCAGCGGTCTGGTCGGCGATTTCGAGGACGGCCAGCCCCTGTTCGACGACGGCAAGCCAAGCGAGGCGACCAACAACGTTCTCAAATTCTGCGAGGAGTTCGAGCTTTCGGCCCAGCGCACCGTCGCCTTCATGACCGAATTGAAGGATTCGGGGATGCTGATGGACGGAGAAGTGACGATCCAGCCGGCCGGCTCCGAGCAGCCCTTCGTCTATCGCGGCTTTCAGATGGTCAACGAGGAGAAGCTGCGCGGCCTCGAAGGCGACGATCTGAAGCGGATGAACGGGAACGGCATGCTCCCGCTGATCCTCGCCCATCTCTTCTCGGTCTCCCTCGTCCGCGACATCTTCGCCAAGCAGATGATTCAGGGCAAGGGACCCCAGGTTCCGGGGATCGGCGCTCCCGCGGGCAACGCTTAACGGGATCCCCGGCGAAGGCCGGGGCCCAGTCCCTCCTTAGACAGCTGTTCCCCGGCTTTCGCCGGGGAACAGGCTCTCGCCTCACCCTTCCTCGACCAGCTCGGCGACCACCGCGGCGGCGTCGACGCCCAGGACCCGGGCGATGACGATGAACTCCGACACTTCGAGCCTCCGCTCCCCGCGCTCGTAATTGGAGACGAAGGATTGCGGGCGCCCCAGCCGGTCGGCGAGGTCCGCCTGCCTGAGGCCGCAGGCGCGCCGAGCCTCGAGCAGCCTTCGCCGCAGCCGGTCGGCCGGACGTTCACCGCCCTGCGGCGGCGGCGGGGCGTCCGCCTGCGCTTCGCCGCCGAGGCGGACGAGCTCGTCCGCCAGCCGTTCGAGTTCGGCACCGAGCCGCGCCAAGCGTGTCTGTTGCCTGCTTCCCACGCTCGCACTTCCCCACGTTAAGCGAAATCCACCTGCAGGGACTAATTGCTTTGCGTTGGGTTGTCGAGGCCGCAGTGGAACGAAATCGGGACGTTGCGACACTTGCCCCGGGGATGTAGCGATGGGTCATGGCCACGCTCGCTCCCGACCTCGCCCGTTATTCCCGAGTCGCCATCTGGCTGCACTGGATCATCGCCGCCCTGATCGCTCTCAACCTGGCGCTCGGTTTCTTCGCCGAGGAGTTCGAGAGGCCGGTGCGCTCGGCGATGATGAACGTGCACAAAGCGACCGGATTCACCATTCTCGTCCTGACCCTGGCGCGGATCGCCTGGCGGCTCGGCCACCGGCCTCCGCCTTTCGATCCGGTGCTCAAGGCCTGGGAGGTCTCGCTCGCCCGACTGATCCACGGCCTGTTCTACGCCTTCCTGATCGTCATGCCGATCACCGGCTGGCTGGTCGTCTCGACGGGCGGACGCCCCGTCACCGGCTTTTTCGGACTGTTCGATATCGCGCCACTCCCCGTTGCGCGGACGGAGGACGCGCACGAATTTTGGGAGGAGGTCCACGAGTTTCTCGCTTACGTGGCCCTCGCCCTCATCGCGCTGCACGTCGCCGGGGCTCTGAAGCATCATTTCGACGGCCATCGCCACCTGATCGGACGGATGGCGCCATGGGCCTGGCGCGGCGACCGGCCCTCTTGAAACCTTCCAAGGCTTTCATACATTTAACCTGACGCGCCGACGTATTCCCCCCTTTGCGGAGGCGCGTTGCGCCCTTCACGGGCGCTCCTCCCTGAACCTGGCCACCCCGCGAATGTCGCGGGGTGGTTTTTTCTTGTCGCGGCTCAGCGAGCCGGCGCGGATCAGGGCCGGTCTGGTCGGTCGGGAAGGGGGCGCTCCGCTTCCCTGACGCGCTGCCCGTGCGCCTGAGTGGCGCCGTCGAGCAGGCGATCGGACGTTTCCAGCGCCGCTTCCGGAGTCAGAAGCACATCGACCCCATCCGGCCCGTCGACGGCGACGTTGCCGTCCTCCACCGTCACTTCGCTGGGCGTGTCGTATATCTTGGCCATGGCGCCATAGCGCCCTCGCCCGCCGGGTGGTTCCGCCGCTGGGCCCGCGATGGCTCCGCTTGCCGCAGGGATTCGTCCGCTCCTCGCCGGGACGGGCTCGGGGGAGTTTCCGATACGGGCTAGAAGCTCGGGTTCTTCGCGACGCAGGTGGCGAAAAGGCGGGCCATGGTCTCGCTTCCGGCGATTGGAAAACCGCGGACGAGCTTGCCCGAGCGCTTTATCTCCAGCCTCCGCCCCTTCGCCAGGGCGTCGATGAAGGCCTTCTGATCGATGCCCAGGCGATAGCTCGGCCCGGGCTTGCCGTTGAATTCCTCCAGCATGGTCGAATGCATTGCCGGAGGTACCGGCCGCCCGTCGATTCGCACCTCCAGGTCGTAGTGACGCTCGGCGGCGGCCTCGTCGTCGAGGTCGAGGGCAGGGAGGCCCGGCGCCCAGAGGATGAGACTGTCGCTATGATCGTCCCATCTGGCGAGGCGCATGGTAAGCCGCTCGCCGCCTGGAAGCTCGCGGATCGCCATGCAATAATTGCCGGCCTCGCCGTAATGC
>JBAWCC010000305.1:0-10638 GCA_049590095.1 Allosphingosinicella sp.
GTGCAACTCGTCCAGTTCGTCCACTTCGGCCGCTCCTCCCCTCCCTGGAAGGGAGGGGCCGGGGGTGGGCCCGCCGAAGGCGGCCGAAACTCTGGCTCCGAAAAGTCTCGCTGCGCTCGCCTACCCACCCCCAACCACTCCCTTTCAGGGAGGGGAGCTATATGACCCGCTACGTCTACCGCTTCGGCGGCGGCGCCTCGGACGGCGAGGCGGGCAACAAGGAGCTGCTCGGCGGCAAGGGCGCCAACCTCGCCGAAATGGCGTCGATCGGCCTCCCCGTGCCGCCCGGCTTCACCATCTCCACCGGGATGTGTGCGCTTTATTACGCCGAAGGGGAAAGCTTCCCCGAAAGCGTTCGACGCGAAGTCGCCGACGGCCTCGTCCATATCGAGTCCCTCACCGGCAAGTGCTTCGGCGACGCGTCCGATCCCTTGCTCGTCTCGGTCCGCTCCGGGGCGCGGGTCTCGATGCCCGGGATGATGGACACCGTCCTCAACCTCGGCCTCAACGACTCGACCGTCGAGGGCCTCGCCGCCATCTCCGGCGACCCGCGCTTCGCCTGGGACAGCTACCGCCGGTTCATCCAGATGTATTCCGACGTCGTCCTGGGCGTCGATCACGGCGCCTTCGAGGAAGCGCTCGAGATCGCCAAGGAGGATAAGGGGGTCGCTCTCGACACCGACCTCGAGGCCGACGACTGGCGCCGGCTCACCGCCCGCTACAAGGCGCTGGTCGAGGAGCAATTGGGCCGGCCCTTCCCCGAAGACGTCGACGAGCAGCTCTGGGGCGCGGTCGGCGCCGTCTTCGGCTCCTGGCAGTCGGACCGGGCCAGGACCTACCGGCGCCTCAACTCCATCTCCGGCGACTGGGGCACCGCGGTCAACGTCCAGGCGATGGTGTTCGGCAACATGGGCGAGACCTCCGCCACCGGAGTCGCCTTCACCCGAAACCCCTCGACCGGCGAGCGGGCTTATTACGGCGAATATCTGATCAACGCCCAGGGCGAGGACGTCGTCGCCGGGATCCGAACCCCCCAATATCTCACCCTCGCCGCCCGCGAGGCGGCCGGCGCCAAGGCCGCGTCGATGGAAGAGAGCATGCCCGAGGTCTATGGCGAGCTCGCCCGGGTCTTCGACCTTCTCGAGCGCCATTATCGCGACATGCAGGACATCGAGTTCACCGTCGAGCGCGGCAAATTGTTCATGCTCCAGACCCGCTCCGGCAAGCGCACCGCCAGGGCGGCGCTCCGGATCGCCGTCGACATGGCCGAGGAAGGACTGATCGCCCGGGAGGAAGCGGTCCTCCGGGTCGACCCCCAGGCGCTCGACCAATTGCTCCACCCCACGCTCGATCCCGATGCCCAGCGCAACGTCATCGCCAGGGGCCTTCCCGCCTCTCCCGGCGCCGCCTCGGGCGCCGCGGTGTTCGACGCCGAAACCGCCGAGAAGCGCTCCGTCCTCGGCGAGAAGGTCATCCTGGTCCGGGTCGAGACCAGCCCGGAGGATATCGGCGGAATGCATGCGGCCCAGGGCATCCTCACCGCCCGCGGCGGGATGACCAGCCACGCCGCCGTCGTCGCCCGGGGCATGGGCCGGCCCTGCGTCAGCGGCGCCGGCTCGATCTCGATCGACTATAAGGCAAGGGCGATGCGGGTCGGCACTCTGGAGGTGAGGGAGGGCGAGACGATCACGCTCGACGGCTCGACGGGCGAGGTCATGCTCGGCGCCGTCGCCACCGTCCAGCCCGAGCTGGTCGGCGATTTCGCAACCCTCATGGTCTGGGCCGACGCCCACCGCCGCCTGAAGGTTCGGACCAACGCCGAGACCCCGCTCGACTGCCGGACCGCCCGCGAGTTCGGCGCCGAAGGCATCGGCCTGTGCCGGACCGAGCATATGTTCTTCGATTCCGAGCGGATCGCCAACGTCCGCCGGATGATCCTGGCCAATGACGAGGCCGGGCGCCGGGCCGCCTTGCTCAAGCTCCTCCCCGCCCAGCGCGGCGATTTCGTGGAGATCTTCCGGATCATGGCGCCGCTCCCGTGCACGATCCGCCTTCTCGATCCGCCGCTCCACGAATTCCTCCCCCATGGCGAGGACGAGCTCGCCGAGGTCGCGGCCGGCGCCGGAGTAAGCGTGGAAGCGCTGAAGCGCCGGGTCGCCGAGCTTCACGAGTTCAACCCGATGCTCGGCCATCGCGGCTGCCGGCTCGGGATCACCTATCCCGAAATCTACGAGATGCAGGCCCGCGCGATCTTCGAGGCCGCCGTCGCGGTGGCGAGGGAAGGGGGGCCAAATGCTCCCGGCGCCCCCGTCCCGGAGGTGATGGTCCCGCTCGTCGCCACCCGCGCGGAGCTTCGGATCATCAGGGAATTGATCGACCGAACCGCAGAGGCCGTCTTCGCCGAGCAGGGAATGAAGGTCGACTATCTGGTCGGGACGATGATCGAGCTCCCCCGCGCCGCCTTGCGCGCCGCCGAGATCGCCGAGGAGGCGGAGTTCTTCAGCTTCGGAACCAACGACCTCACCCAGACCACCCTGGGGGTCAGCCGCGACGACGCCGGCCGCTTCCTCACCCAATATGTCGAGCAGGGCATTTTCGAGCGCGACCCGTTCGTCTCGATCGACGAGGCCGGAGTCGGCGAGCTGATCGCTCTGGCCGTCGAACGGGGCAAAGGCTCCCGCCCCGCCCTCAAGCTCGGGATCTGCGGAGAGCATGGCGGCGACCCCGCCTCGATCGCCTTCTGCGAGAAGACGGGTTTGGATTACGTCTCGGCCTCGCCCTACCGGGTGCCGATCGCAAGGCTGGCGGCGGCGCAGGCCGCGCTGAGGGGAAAGCAAGGCTGAACCCCCCTCCCTGGAAGGGAGGGGTCGGGGGTGGGTTAGGCGAGCGAAGCGAGACTTAAGCAGCGTCGGAGCTTCGTCCGCCTCGGCGGACCCACCCCCAGCCCCTCCCTTCCAGGGAGGGGGAGCGCCTGCTTTATTTGCTCGCGAACTGCCCCGCTTCGGCGCCGAAATGCTCCTTGGCGTAGGCGCGGGCCGCGGTCGCGGTGGGGAAGGGCTCTTCGTGGAGCGTCGTGGTGACGATCGGATAGCCCTGGCCGTTGTAGCGGGTTTCGCGCAGGGTCAGCCGGACCCGGCCTTCCTCATCCTTGTTGATCAGGAAGGGCTTGATCGGGGTTCGGGTGCTGTCGGGGGTTCCGCCCATGATGATTCTCCTGTCCCAGTCATCGGGACCTTAACGTCGAAATAGGTCTAGCGTTTCGCGCCGGGGCGCCGGGCGCCGCTGTTCGGCCCTTGGCCCGGGGTGCGCTCGCGGAAGATGAGCCGGCCCTTGGTCAGATCGTAGGGGGTCATCTCGACATGGACCCGGTCGCCCACCACCGATCGGATCCGGAACCGCCGCATCTTGCCCGCGGTATAGACGATTACCCGATGCTGGTTGTCCAGCATCACTCCGAAGCGGCCGTCCGGATAGATTTCGTCGATCTCGCCCTCGACCGTAAGCGTCGCTTCCTTCGCCAAACCAAATTCTCCCTCGGCCCAGACGGCCGGTAAATTGCGGATACCGCGCGAGCGAAAAAGCCGCGGGCGCGGGCGAGTAGCATCAAGGGAAGGCGGGACCGCGAAGGCCGCAAATTCCGTCGCAGCGACGTCAGCCGGTCTTATGTAGGCGCAAAGGGGGATTTTGGCAACTTCGGCGGGATAGCGACCCGCTGCAGCCGGCCAGGGCTGCCCGACCCTCGGCCGCCCTTGCCTGAAACTTGGTCCGTTTCGGTGGCATAATCACATTTCCAGTTGCGCCCGCCGCCGAAGCGTCCGCACAACAGGGGAAAGACACTTGGCGCGTGGCAAATCATCTTTAAGCCTTTGCGGCTAAGCGGCTGCAATGGAGCAGACTTTCCGAGACGTCCTCTGGTGGGCATGGCTCATTCTCGCGAGCTTTTGCTTGTGCCGCGGGACCCTGACCCTGATCCTTCGGAGTCCGGCCCGTGCGCGGTTGATTGTCAACGGCTATCGCCAGGATCGCAAGGCCCGACACGGCGCGATTTTCCACAAGGAGATCGCGCCCGCGCCCTGGGTCGTGGAGGATTGGGCCGCCTTTATCGATGCAAAGGGCATTGAGCACCGCGCTCGCCTCCTCCGGCTGGCGGTCGAGCACGACGATGATCTGCTCGTCTGGTACGACCCGCGCTGCCCGCACAAGGCTTCCGCGATGGGCCCGCTTCACTGGTTCGGCCTCGTGGCGGCCGCGACAGCCACATACCTGTTGCTCGGCATCGGCTAGGGTTGATCTAAAAAAAGCCCGTCTGAATTAACGGATTTTCTACGGGGTTGAGCGATGAACAGGCGCTCATGATTTGCCTGAGGAGAGTGATCTTGCGAAATGCGGTGTGGGCCCTTGCCATTGTTCTTATGGGTTGCTCGCCTGCCAAGGCCGATGGAGCCGGGAAATATCAACGCGCGATCGAATGCGAGATGCTGCTGGGCGTCATCGGCACCTTGGATCCGAAGCTGTCCCCTTCCGAGGTTCGGCTATATGCGGAGCGAAACGCCGCTTTTGGTCGGATCGCGGCGGCTGCGGGTGCCGAGCTGGGTAAGAAGCCCCTGCAGATCGACGAAGACCGTTTGGCTTATCTTCGTGACATGAAAGCGCGTCTTGCGCGGAGCGACGATCCGTCCGCAACGGGCCTGGTTAGTGAGAGCCGGAGCTGTGCAGGTCTCACCTGAATCACAGGTTAAGCATCGCGCACCAAAATAGAACTGATTAATATTCAATCTGGTTTTGCCGAATTCCCCGACTAGGCTGGCGGAAAAGCAAGGCGGGAAAATACATTATGACGTGTGACGGAGGCGTGCCACTGAAGGACGCCATCGACGACTATCTCGAAGCTCAGACCAACGCTGCCCCGGGCCTCGGCGCGCTAATTGCGAAAGGCCTCGCAGCTCGGGCCAAGGGAACCACATACGACGCGACCGTGAAGGATTATGCCGACGGTGCCGGTGTCACCAGTGCGGTTGGGATGGCCGCCGGCCAAGCCCTGACCAACGCCGCGCGTTTCGTTGCGGGGGCCGTTGTCGGCAGTGCCGCATCGTCGTCGGAAACCGGCTATGGAGCAATAAACAACGCCATCGACCATCGGGCGAACACCGGACCCTGCGACCCCAACGATCCGAACGACCCCAACGACCCAAACAATCCCAACAATCCCAGCGACCCCAACAATCCCAACGACCCCAACGACCCCAACGATCCCGGTGCCGATCCGGATGGTGGCCGTACCGAGGGAGGAGGAGGCGGCGGCTCCAACAAGGCGATTAAGGACCCGATCGTCATCGACCTCGACGGCGACGGGCTTGAGCTCCAGGCGCTGGACGCCGCGCAGGTTTTTTTCGATTTCGACGGCGACGGCTTCGCCGAGCGCACCGGCTGGGTGGGGCCCGACGATGGCTTCCTGGTTCTCGACCGCAACGGCAACGGCGAGATTGACGACGGAACCGAATTGTTCGGCCGCGCCGGTGTCGACGGTTTCGACGCGCTGAGGGAGCACGATACCGATGGCGACGGCTTTTTCGGGGCAGGTGATTCCGACTTTGCGATGATCCGCGTCTGGAAGGACTCCAATGGCAATGCCCTCGTCGACCCCGGCGAGCTCTATTCGCTCGAATCACTCGGCATCCTCACCATCGACCTGGGCGCGCGCAGCGTCGGCGAAGATCTCGACGGCAATTGGATTGCCCGCACCGGCACGGTGACCACCACCGGCGGCGCCATGTCCGCGAGCAGTGTCTATTTCGCAACCGATCAGCATTTGACAAGCTACATCATCCCTGACGGCTTTCAGTTCGCCGAACTGGCCCAGATCCTGCCTCGACTAAAGGGCTACGGCACCGTTCGGGATCTCTCCGTCGCTATCTCCCAGGACGCTCAACTCCTCCAGCAGCTGTGCAGCTTCGTACTGGCCAGCAACGGCATGTCCGCCCCACAATTCAAAACGGCGGTGGAAGGCCTCGTTTCGGCTTGGCTCTCGGTCGATGAGGCGCCCCAGTCGGGCCGCGGCAGCCATGTCGACTATGACAAGCTGGCTGTGGTCGAGGCGTTTCAAGGCGAGCCATTCTGGGAGCAGAATATAACTCGCATCCACGCCCAAATGATTGCCGAGCGATACGATTCGATCATTGACGGACTGATGGGCCGGCTGGCGATGCAGATGCCGTTCGCTTACTTTGGCCTCGCACTCGCCGAAGAGCGTGACGTTGACTTCCTCGAGCACTCGTTCTCCGCCTTCGGAGTCTTCTCTTACGATCTGCACACGGACACGATTCAGGGGCGACCCGACCTTTTCCTCGCTCTTGCAACCGCGACTCTGAGCGGCTCACTGCACGATCAGCTCTCCAAGTTCGAGACTCTGATCGAAGTTGGGAAGAGTGTCAGCAACGTCATCTTCAACGGCGACCGGGGGGCTTTGAACTACCGAATTTCGGACCTCCTTGCACAAGACACCAACCTCAGCGACCTCTCGCTCGAGGAACTCCACACGGCAATCGACCAACAAATCCTGTTTGGCACAGGTGGAAATGACTCGCTGACGGCCGGGGGACGGAACGACATTTTCGTGGGCGGCGCCGGCGACGACATCCTCAGCGGCGGCGGCGGGGACGATGTCTATCGGTTCGCGCAAGGCGACGGCCACGACATCATCCGCGATTATTCGAACGGCCATAACGGCTGGGGCGGCAACGACACGGTCGAGTTCGGCGAAGGCATCACTCCGCAGGACGTCGTCGTCAGCCAGGCCGATTATAGCTGGGATCTCGTCTTCACCATCGCCGGAACCGGCGACAGCATCACCGTCGACAGCGGCCTCGGCGGCGGCTCTAACGAGCGGGTGGAGCAGGTTCGCTTCGCCGACGGCACCGTCTGGAGCTGGTCGGAGCTGGTCCACCGCTCGGCCGGGGCGA
The DNA here is from genome assembly GCA_049590095.1 of Allosphingosinicella sp. GTDB lineage: Bacteria > Pseudomonadota > Alphaproteobacteria > Sphingomonadales > Sphingomonadaceae > Allosphingosinicella. The sequence goes on from JBAWCC010000305.1 coordinate 6,960, forward strand.
CCGCGGGCGACGACATCATCGCCGGCGACGGCAACTCCAATATTCTCGGCGGGCTTGCCGGCGACGATCTGCTCGACGGCCGGTATGGCGACGACGTGCTGACCGGGGGGTTGGGGAATGACGTTCTGGCCGGCTCGGCAGGCAACGACACTTACGTCTTCGGACTCGGCGACGGCGCCGACGTCGTTCGCGATTTCATCGCCGCCTCGAGCGGCTGGGGCGGCTTCGACACGATCGAGTTCGCGGAAGGAATTTCACCCGCCGGCATAATCGTCACCCAGGCGGATTGGGGCTGGGACCTGGTGCTTGCAATCGCCGGCACGACCGGCAGCATCACTCTCGACGGCGACGTCAACGACAGCCGTTACCGGATCGAGCAGGTCGTCTTCGCCGACGGCACGGTCTGGACCCATGCTGATCTGATGGCGAAGGCCACCGCCTCCACGGCGGGCGACGACGTGCTCAGGGGCGGCTATGATTCCGAAACGCTCTCCGGCGGCGACGGCAACGACGTCATCGACGGCCGCGACGGCAACGACGTGCTGACCGGAGGCATCGGCGACGACACGCTCTACGGCTCAGGCGGCGACGATATCTACCATTATGCGCGCGGCGACGGGTTCGACATCGTCCGCGAATTCATCGACACTTGGAGCGGCCGGGGCGGCAACGACAGGATCCAGTTCGCCGCCGGGATCGCGCCCGCGGATGTGACCGTCGGCACGGCGGACAATGGCGGGAGCTACATTCTCTATATCGACGGCGGCTCCGGGTCGCTGACCCTCACCGGCTCCGCCACCTGGGGCAGCGACTATCAGGTCGAAGAGGTCCGCTTCGCCGACGGCACGAGCTGGAACCGGCAGGAGCTGGAGGTGAGGGCGGTTCAGTCTACCAATGGCGCCGACACGCTCGCCGGCAATGCGGGCGACAACGCGCTTCGCGGCCTCGGCGGCAACGACCGACTCATCGGCGGCGAAGGCGCGGATCAGCTCAAGGGCGATGGCGGCGGCGACGTGCTGATCGGCGACCTCGCCGGCTTCGACATCGTCGCGACCGGCACGACCCTGCTCGTCAACGGCGGCTTCGAGCAGGCAGGCACCGTCATCTCCACCGGCAGCTGGGGAAATTGGAACAGCACCATGCCGGGCTGGACCCGGGGCAACAGCCACAATTACGAGCAGGTGCTGAGCGGCGAATCGGGGATCTGGGCGAGCGAGGGCGGCTATTGGCTCGACCTCGAAGGGGGAAGCGGCGCCGGTAGCAACATGATCGTCAGCCAGACCGTCTCGGGCCTTGCCGACGGCCAGCCGCTGATCCTGATGTTCGACCACGCCAACCGGGTGAACTCGCCGAGCGGCGCCTTCGAAATATGGTGGAACGGCGCTCTCGTCATGACCGTGGCCGCCACCGGCAAGGCGATGATCACCGACCGGATCGAGCTGCTCGCGGCAGCCGGCGACAACCTCCTCATGTTCAAGGGCATAGGCGCCAACGACAGCGTCGGCGCCTCGCTCGACAACGTCCGGCTGTTCGCGAGTCTGCCGGCCGCTGCCGGCGCCGACGTGCTCGACGGCGGCGACGGCGACGACCTTATCGACGGCGGCGGAAACGCCGATCTGCTGACGGGAGGCGCCGGCGCGGACGTTTTCCGCTTCGACTTCGGCGACAGCGGCCTCGGGGCCGGCGCCGACCGAATCACGGACTTCCTTTCGGCCACCGACCGGATCGATCTCTCCGCGATCGACGCCGACACGGGCCTCGCCGGCAACCAAGCCTTCGCCTTTATCGGGGCGTCGGCGTTCGGCGGCATCGCGGGTCAGCTTCGCTTCGCTTCCGACGGAGTCGACACCTGGATCGAGGCCGACATCGACGGCGACGGCGGCGCCGATTTCGAGATCGTGCTGAGCGGGACGGTGATGCCGGTGGCGGCCGATTTCATCCTTTAGGAACGATCGGGAACGCTGGAACCTGACTTCTCGGAGCTTCCAGAGCAAGCCCCGGCGGCGGAAGACAAGGCGGCCGCGATCGGTTGCAGGGGAGAGTGCATCTCAGGTCTTAGCCGGTCGCGTGTTACAGAGCGTCCTGGCCGGAGCAGTTCGAGACCGGCCGCCGCTCCACCCGCTCCATCGTCCAGGGACCCGCCGCGCCGCCCCGAACCAGAAAGAACCAGCCCGGACGGTCCTGCCCGGAGATTTCGATCTGTATCGCTCCTCCGGCGCAGGCCCGGATCGAGGCGAAGCCGCCCAGCGTCTTGTAGCGCGCCGCCTGAAGGCCTGAATGGGCGGCGGCAAGCGCTGGATCGCTGCCCGACCAGTCCTTCGCCTCTCGCCACGGCGCTGTGACCCATTCGTCGGCGAAGTCGCGGACATTCTCCGCCACCGGCTGGACCCGGCGGACGATCTCGCCGGACACCGAGTAGCGCCGGACGTGGCGCCGGACCAGGATGTCGGGGTCGAGGCTGGCGCCGTCGTGGCGGATCTCGAAGGCGTCCTTCTCCGCCTTGAGAAGCAGGTCGCTCTCATTGCCAAGATAGATCGTGTTCCTGCCCCGGAAGAAGACGCTCGGCTGGTCCGGCGAAGGCCCCGGCCGGGCGAGCTCATACGGCATGCCCTGCCAGGCCGAGGTGCACCAGGGGGTGGTCGAGACGGTTGCGGCGAACCAGCCGCCCTTCGAATCGGGCGGCGAGACGGCGAAGCGCAGGTCGCCCCAGCCGCCTTTGACCTCGCTATAAGGTTCGGCTCGGCGGACCATCGTCTCGCGCCAGCCGGAGGGGGTGCGCCGGTAGAGGATCAGCATCGAGTCCGAGCCGCACCTGATCGCCAGGGTTGCGACGACGGCCAGCATCTCGGGATGCCCCTCGACCCGCGAAACCCCGAAGGCGACGAGGCTGCCGTGCCGGTCGTCGGAAGGGGGGACGGCGTCGCCGGTGGTGCCTTCGGAGACTCCGCCTCTCAGCTCCATGGCGGCGGCCAGCGCGGCCGGCTCCACCGAGGCTGGAGCGCAGGCCATCATCGTGCCGACGAAGTCTCGCATGCGGTCCTTGAGCGCCTCGATCCGACGCCCGGCGCGGGGCGGGACCGAAGTCCCGTCAGCCTCCGGCCGCACCGCCAGCAGCACGGCGCGTGCCATGCGCATTTCGGCCACCGCCGACCCCGTTGTCGATCGATCGCAGCGCCTGATTTGCGCCTCGGCCCCTTCGGCGACCGGAGCGCCCGGCGGGGCGGCACCCGCAAGGGCCAGCAAAGTCAGCGCGAGCTTCATCCCCGTCTCCGCCTCAGCCGGGTGAGCCTGGCCGAATTTCCTCCAGCTTCCAGCCCAGGCCGTGGCGGCGGAAGACGAGGTCGCTGCGCCTGCCCTTGACCCGGAACTCGCTCGCGCCGGTGCGGGACAGGTCGACGTCCGGCGGCTCGCTTCCCTCGCCGCGGCCGCTTGCCCCTCCGGCGCCGCTCGAGCCCCCGCTCCCGCTTCCCCGGCCGCTGCCCAGGGCGAGCCGGAGCGCTTCCGGGCTGATCGCCGAGTCGAGCGCCGGCCCGGCGACCAGATTGCCGAGCGGGCCCAGTCGGGAGCCGAGCTGCTCGCGGGTGGAGGCTCGAAGGGCGGGGAAGTCGATATAGGCGGAGAGAGCCTCGGAGTCGCCGGCCTCGGCAGCCTCGCGCATCCGCCACAGGGTCCACCAGGG
>JBAWCC010000306.1:0-24967 GCA_049590095.1 Allosphingosinicella sp.
CCCCTCCACCACCCTTCGGGTGGTCCCCCTCCCCCGGAAATCCGGGGGAGGAATTATCAGCGAACCATTCCGCTCCCCGCCAGCACGCCCAGGGTCACCAGGTCGGAAGCGCTCGCGGACATCGCCGCGATCTGCACCGGCTGCTCCATCCCGACCAGGATCGGGCCGATTACCGCGTCGCCGGCCAGCTCGCTGAGCAATTTGGCCGAGATGTTGGCCGTCTGCAGGCCGGGCATGACCAGGACGTTGGCAGGACCGGTCAGCCGGCTGAACGGATAGACCCGAGCCATGGCCGGGTTGAGGGCGACGTCGGGCGACATCTCGCCTTCATATTCGAAATCGACCTCGCCGCGGCCGTCGAGCGCCTTCACGCCCTCGCGGATACGCTGCAGGTAATTGCCCTCGGGATCGCCGAAATTGGAATAAGAGAGGAAGGCGACTCGCGGCTCGTGGCCCATCCGCCGGGCGACCTGGGCGGTGTGGACGGCGATGTCGGCGAGCTGCTCGCCGGTCGGGCGCTCGGTCACCGTCGTATCGGCGATGAAGGTGGTGTGCGACTGGCCGACGAGGACGTGGAGGCCGAACGGGGTCATCCCCGCTTTGGGGTCGAGAACCCGCTGCATCTGCCTCAGGCTCTGCGCGTAGGGGCGGGTGACTCCGGTGATCAGTGCGTCGCCCTCGCCGAGCGCGAGCAACAGCGCCGCGAAAGTGTTGCGATCCTGGTTCACCATCCGCTCGATCTCGCGCTGCAGATAGCCGCGCCGCTGCAATCGCCTGTAGAGATGGTCGACCATCTCGGGCACGCGGTCGTAGGTGCGGCTGTTGATCAGCTCGAAGCTTTCCGGATTGTCCACGCCGAGCCCGCGCAGCCGGTCGTGGACGTCGTCGCGGCCGACCAGGACGGGAATTCCGTAGCCGCCGTCGCGGAAGGCGATGGCCGCCCGGAGCACCACGTCCTCGTCCCCTTCCGCGAACAGCACCCTCTTCGGGTCGGCCCGGGCGGCTTCATAGGCGAGGGTGAGCACGGATGTCGTCGGATTGAGCCTCGACTTCAGCCGGCTTCGATACGAATCCATGTCGTCGATCCGGATCTGGGCGACCCCGCTCGCCATCGCGGCCTTCGCCACGGCCACGGGCACGATCTCCATCAGCCTCGGGTCGAAGGGCGCCGGGATGATGTAATCGGGCCCGAAGCTGTGGGCCTTGCCGCCATAGGCCGCGGCGACTTCCTCTGGCACCTGCTGGCGGGCGAGCTCGGCGAGCGCCTCGGCGGCGGCGATCTTCATCTCGTCGTTGATGGTCGTCGCGCGAACGTCGAGAGCGCCCCGGAAAATGAAGGGGAAGCCCAGGACGTTGTTGACCTGGTTGGGATAATCGGAGCGGCCGGTGGCGATGATCGCGTCCGGCCGTGCCGCCTTGGCGTCGGGTGGGCTGATCTCCGGATCGGGATTGGCCATCGCGAAGATGATCGGCTGGGGCGCCATCTCCATGACCATCTCGGGCTTCAACGCGCCCGCCGCCGACAGGCCGAGGAAGACGTCGGCGCCGACCAGCGCCTCTTCGAGGGTTCGGGCCTCGGTGATCGCCGCATGGGCCGATTTCCACTGGTCGAGCCCTTCGCGGCCCTGCCAGATGACGCCCTTCCTGTCGCACATCAGGACATGGTCGTTGCGGACTCCCATCGCCTTGATGAGCTCGGTGCAGGCGATCGCCGCGGCGCCGGCGCCGTTCACCACCACCTTGATGTCCCTGAGCTCGCGCTTGGTCAGGTAGCAGGCGTTGATCAGCCCGGCGGCGGTGATGATGGCGGTGCCGTGCTGGTCGTCGTGGAAGACGGGGATGTTCATCCGCTCGCGAAGAGTCTGCTCGATGATGAAGCAGGCCGGGGCGGCGATGTCCTCGAGGTTGATCCCGCCGAAGCTCGGCCCCATCAATGCTACGGCATTGATGAACGCGTCGGTGTCTTCGGTATCGAGCTCGAGGTCGATGGCGTCGACGTCGGCGAAGCGCTTGAACAGAACCGCCTTGCCTTCCATCACCGGCTTCGAGGCGAGCGCCCCGAGATTGCCGAGGCCGAGGATGGCGGTCCCGTTCGAGATGACGGCGACCAGATTGCCCTTGGCGGTATAATCGTAAGCCTTGGAGGGATCCTCCGCGATCGCCCGCACCGGAACCGCGACTCCGGGCGAATAAGCGAGGCTGAGGTCGCGCTGCGTCGCCATCGGCTTCGAAGCGACGATCTCGATCTTCCCCGGCTTTCCGCCCTGGGTGTGGAAATCGAGCGCCTCCTGCTCCGAGAATTTGACGCTGCTGCCTTCGCTCATTCGCACCTGTCCCTTTCGGCTGTCGACGCGACATACGGGTAAACGGACGGGGGGTGAAGTGGGGCGCGCGGCGCACAAATTTATCGCCCGAGGCCCTTGAACGGGAACAAACAGGCAATATATAGGTTTTATCCTATCTAAACCCCGTGATTTCGGAAGAGAATGAGCATGCGTATTTTCCTAGCCATGACCGTCGGCCTTCTGTCGAGCGCCGCCGCGACCGCCCGAAGCCAATCTCCTTCGTCGAACGTGCCGGCGCAGCCCACGCCCGAGAACGTCACGAAATCGGACGGCGCCGGCTTGGGGAATGCTATTGCGAAACTGGTCGAGACCCGGAAGCTGCTCCAAGCCGCAAGGCCCTTACAAGAAGCACCCAGCTTAAGCTGGAAAGCGTTAGGATCGAACCCTATATCGGGCCAAGCGTTACAGCCGTGATTCGCGAGAATGCCGATTTTAGAATTTTTGGAGGTCGGCTTCCGCATTACGCAGCGCTCTGGAAGCTGCGTAATGCGTTGATCGCCGGCTGTCAATCTTCTATCAAGGTGAAAGTGTTTAAACGGCCCCTAACGGGCGCTGTGAGGGTCAAATGAGCATCAAATCGAACGCATTTGGCCGGGTCGTCCTCACGGATACGGACGCGGCCAAATTCAAAAATCAGGTCACCTACGGGCGGCCAAAGGAAGCTGCGAAGCGGAACGTCGCAGAAGGCGTTAAGCTTTCCATGGCGCTCGCCAAGGACGGAGCCCTTAAGCTGCGGCTTCGCGAATCGGCTTAATCGTTGCCTGAGGGCGACCTTGTCATCGACGTCAAACAGATTGAGCCCGGTGACCGCCTCACCGGGCTTAAGCTCGGCGCGGCGGAGTTTGCGCCTCTCAAGATTTTCCTGCAACGTCATGCGCATACCTACGAGGCGCAGAGCCTTGCTCGTACCTACGGTGCGTTCAATGTGGAGACCAAGAAAGTCGTAGGGTATATCACGCTGGTCTGCGGCGAGGTTGTTACGGACGAAGGCGACGACCCCCTCCTTGCCGAACCCGGCCTAAAGTATCTCTACAATCACTATCCTGCGATAAAGATCGCGCGGCTCGCTGTGGATCAGCGCGCAGCTGGAATGGGCCTTGGTAAGCTTCTCGTTAATCTTGCATTGGGCCGCGCCAAGAGCATTATCTGCCCTGCCGTAGGATGCAGGTTTGTTATGGTGGACTCCAAAAAAGGCGCGGTTCGCTTTTACGAGAAATGCGGCTTCACCCTCCTCGACACCCCAGCCAACTTGGAGCGCGACGAGCCTGTCATGTTCGTCGACTTGAACAAGATCCCGGCCGCCTAGATTTCAAACAGACCCACTACCATCACTTCGGGTTGCGTCGTCGGATGTCGGATTCAGGTTACGGCTGCCTGATGTATTACATGCCGATCGATCGTCTCAACGACCTCCAGCCCATGCAGATTAAGACCATGACAGGCACTCTCAACCCGTGAAGATCCGGCTGGCCGCCCTGCTGATCGTCTCCGGCTGCGCGGCGCCCGCGCCGCCGGGGGCGATCGAGCGGAGCATCGATGGAGTGAGGGTTTTCGAACGCTCGGGCGAGGGATCGAATACGCTTATCGTCCAGGATGCGATCGAGTGGCGCGGGCGATTCACCGTCGAATCCGGATGCCTCCTGTTGAGCATCGACGGCCGGGACTACACGCCCATCTTCGCCAGCTCCTCGGCGGCGCGGACGGCCCTCGGCGATGTCGGGCCCACAGCGCCGAGGCTCGGCGCCAGCTCCTGGTCGCTTCAAGGCTCGCGAATCCCCGAGGCCGACGCGGCCGGCCCCTCGAAGGCCACAGGCGCTTGCGGGAAGCCGCCCTTCCTGGTGTCCAGCCTCAGCGATCCGAAGCCGCTGCCGATCGCTCGCCCATGACCGCCCGATCCCGATAGGGTTCAGGTCGGCGGCTTCGTTTGCGCCTTTCCCGCCGCCGGCCGGGCGGCTAACCCTCGCCTCATGGCCACCCAGGCGAAGACCGGAACCGCCCCGACCCCGATGATGGCGCAATATCTCGCGCTCAAGGCGGAGGCTTTGGATTGCCTGCTCTTCTACCGGATGGGCGACTTCTTCGAATTGTTCTTCGACGACGCCAAGGCGGCGGCGGCCTGCCTCGACATCGCGCTCACCGCTCGGGGCGAGCATGAGGGCGAGCCGATCCCGATGTGCGGAGTTCCGATCCACGCCGCCGAGGCCTATCTCGCCCGGCTGATCCGGGGCGGCTTCCGGGTCGCGATCGCCGAGCAGACCGAGAATCCGGCGGAAGCGAAGAAGCGCGGCGCCAAGTCGGTGGTCAATCGCGCCATCGTCCGGGTCGTCACCGCAGGCACCCTCACCGAGGAGGCGCTGCTCGATTCAAGGGCTTCCAACTGGCTGGTGGCCGTGGCCCGCGCCGGGGACCGCTTCGGCCTCGCCGCCGCCGACGTCTCGACCGGCCGATTCGAATTGAGCTCCGTCGTCCCGTCCGCGCTCGATGCCGAGCTTGCGCGGCTGGATGCGGCCGAGATCGTCGCCGCGGAGCCGGTCGGGGACCTGCCGGTCACCGAGCGCAAAAGCGGGTTCGACAGCCTCGCCGCCGAGCGCAGGCTCAAGGAAAGGTTCGGAGTCGCCACCCTCGACGGCTTCGGTTCCTTCGATCGCGCCGCCCTGTGCGCCGCCGGCGGCCTGCTCTCCTATCTCGACGAGGTGGCGAAGGAATCGCTCCCCTTCCTTCGTCCGCCCATCGCCCAGGCCTCGGGCGACCATATGATGATCGACGCCGCGACCCGGGAGAGCCTCGAGCTGACCCAGGCGGCCACGGGCGGACGGTCCGGAAGCCTTCTCCACGCCGTCGACCGGACCGTGACCGGCGCCGGCGCCAGGCTGCTCGCCGCCGACCTCGGAGCGCCTTTGCTCGACCGGGCGCCGATCGAGGCCCGGCTCGATCTGGTCGCCCTGTTCGAAGGCGATTCCGGGCTTCGCGAGAGTCTTCGACGCCAGCTGAAGGCGCTTCCCGACATCGGGAGGGCGCTGGGGCGGCTGGTCGCCGGGCGCGGCGGACCGCGCGACCTCGGCCAGCTTCGCGACGGGCTGAACGAGACCCGCCGCCTCCACGCCCGGCTCGCGGCGCTTCCCGAGCCTCCGCCCCTGCTCTCATCGCTGCTTCCGGCGCTGACCGGCCATGGCGAGCTCACCGACCTGCTCGACCGGGCCCTCGTCCCCTCGCCGCCGATCGATTCGGCGCAGGGCGGATACATCGCCGAGGGGTACGACCCGGCTCTGGAGGACCTGCGCTCGACCGGCGGAGAGGGGCGCCGGGCTATCGCCGGCCTCGAAGCGCGCTACCGGCAGCAGACCGGAATCTCGGCCCTCAAGATTCGCCACAACGGGGTGCTCGGCTTCCATATCGAGGTCCCGGCCCGGCACGCCGACCCGCTCATGGCCGCGAATTCGGGCTTCACCCACCGCCAGACTCTGGCCGGAGCGGTCCGATTCAACGCCCCCGACCTGCACGAGCAGGCGATGAGGGTCGGCCAGGCCGGAGCCCACGCCCTCGCCGCCGAAGCCGCCCATCTCGAGGAGCTGACCCGGGCAGCGCTCGCCCGGGCCGAGCCGGTCGCCGCCGCAGCCGACGCCCTCGCCCGACTCGACGTCGCCGCCGCATTGGCCGAGCGCGCCGCCGAGGGCGGCTGGTCGCGCCCCCGCTTCGCCGCCCACAATTGCTTCGATGTCGAAGGCGGCCGCCACCCGGTGGTCGAGGATTCGCTGCGCGCGTCCGGAGCCCGCTTCGTCGCCAACGATTGCGGCCTTTCGGAGGAGGAAAGGCTGTGGCTGGTGACCGGCCCGAACATGGGCGGCAAATCGACCTTCCTTCGCCAGAACGCGCTGATCGCCGTCCTCGCCCAGGCCGGAGCGTTCGTCCCCGCCACCCGGGCCACTCTAGGTCTGGTCGACCGGCTGTTCAGCCGGGTCGGCGCCTCCGACAACCTCGCCCGGGGCCGCTCCACCTTCATGGTCGAGATGGTCGAGACCGCGGCGATCCTCTCGCAGGCGACGACAAGAAGCTTCGTCATCCTCGACGAGGTCGGCCGGGGCACGTCCACCTATGACGGGCTCGCCATAGCCTGGGCGGTGACCGAGGCGATTCACGACCGCAATCGCTGCCGCTGCCTGTTCGCCACCCATTATCACGAGCTGACCAGGCTTGCCGAGCGGCTCGACGCCCTTTCGCTCCATCATGTCCGCGCCCGGGAGTGGAAAGGCGACCTCGTCCTCCTCCACGAAGTGTCCAAGGGTCCCGCCGACCGAAGCTACGGGCTCGCGGTCGCCAAGCTCGCCGGCCTTCCCGCGCCGGTCCTCGCCCGGGCCCGAGCCGTCCTCGCCAAGCTGGAGAAAGGCCGTGCCGCCACCGGCGGAATCGCCGCCGGGCTCGACGACCTGCCCCTGTTCGCAGCCGTCGTCGAACAGGAGGAGGCCGTACCCGATCCGCTTCAGGCCGCGCTTGCCGACGTGGACGCCGACTCGCTCAGCCCGCGCGAGGCTCTGGAGCTGGTCTACCGGCTGAAGCGGCTCGCCGCCGGCGAGGGCTGATGCCGAACCGCTTCGCCTCCGTCCCCGACAAAAAGGCGATCATCGATCGCCGCGCGCTCGCCGACTCGCTCGCTTCGGCGCCCGACGACGCGGCGGCGATCCTCAAGCAGGCGCTTGCCGACGGGCGGTCGGAAATAGCCCGGCGCCTCGACGGCAGGCCTTATGCGGGCAGCGAGACCGCGGCGGCTTACGCCTTCCTCACCGACCAGATCGTGCGGCTCGCCTTCGACCATGGGGTCGCCGCTTTGTCGCCGCCGCGCCGGAGCGACCGGCTGCTTCTGCTCGCGGTCGGCGGCTATGGCCGCGGCGAGATGGCGCTCCATTCCGACGTCGACATCGCCTTCGTCACGCCCGCCAGGCCCGGCCGCTGGGCGAAACAGGCGGTCGAGGCGGTGCTCTACCTGCTGTGGGATCTCGGCCTGAAGCTGGGCCCTTCCACCCGTTCGATCGACGAGATGATCGCGCTCGCTTCCACCGACCACACGGTCCGGACCGCCATGCTGGAAGCGCGCTGGCTTTGGGGCGACGAGCCTTTGTTCGACGAGGTCCAGGCGCGCTTCTGGAAGGAGGTGGTCGCCGGCAAGGCCAAGAGCTTCGTCACCGAGAAGCTCGAGGAGCGCAACGCCCGTCACCGCCGGATGGGCGACAGCCGCTACGTCGTCGAGCCCAACGTCAAGGAGGGCAAAGGCGGCCTTCGCGATCTCCACACCCTCTTCTGGATCGGCAAATATGCCTATCAGGTGCGCAAGGTCGCGGACCTGGTCGAAGTCGGGCTGCTCTCGAAGACCGAGTTGCACCAGTTCCAGCGCTCCGAGCGCTTCCTGTGGGCGGTACGCTGCCACCTCCACCTCGTCGCCGGTCGGGCCGAGGAGCGCCTGACCTTCGACTATCAGCGCGAGATCGCCGCCCGAATGCGCTACGCCGACCGGCCCGGCAAATCGCCGGTCGAGCGCTTCATGCGCCACTATTTCCTTCACGCCAAGACGGTCGGGGACCTCACCGGGGTCTTCCTCGCCCATCTCGACGAGAAATTCGCGAAGAAGGGCAGGCGCTTCGGCCTTCCGACGATCCGACGCCGGCCGAGCAAGCTCGACGGCTTCGTCCTCGACCGCGGACGGCTCGCTCTGCCGAACGACGGCTTTTTCCGCGAAGACCCGGTCCGCCTCCTCCAGATCTTCGCCCTCGCCGACCTCTACGGCCTGGAAATCCACCCGCTGGCGATGCGCGCCGCCGCCCGCGATTCCAAGCTGGTCGACGAGGTGCGGGAAGAGCCCCGGGCCAATGCCCTTTTCCTCGACGTCCTGACCAGCCCGCGCGACCCGGAGACGGTGCTGAGATGGATGAACGAGGCCGGAGTGTTCGGCCGCTTCGTTCCGGATTTCGGCCGGGTCGTCGCCCAGATGCAGTTCGACATGTATCATCACTATACGGTCGACGAGCACAGCATCCGGGCGATCGGCCTGGTTTCGCGGATCGAGAAAGGCGAGCTGAAGGAGGACCATCCGCTCGCCACCGCGCTGTTCCGCCATATCGCCTCGCGCCGGGTGCTCTACGCCGCGGTGCTCCTCCACGACATCGCCAAGGGTCGGGGCGGCGACCACAGCCTGCTCGGCGCCGAGGTGGCGCGGGTGCTTTGCCCGAGGCTCGGCCTCGACGAGGCGGAAACCGAGACGGTGGCCTGGCTGGTGCGCTGGCATCTGCTCATGTCCGCCACTGCCTTCAAGCGCGACCTCGCCGATCCCCAGACCCTGCAGGACTTCGCCGGCCGGGTGAAGAGCCCGGAGCGGCTGCGGCTGCTCTTCATCCTCACCGTGGTCGACATCCAGGCGGTCGGCCCCGGGGTCTGGAACGGCTGGAAGCGCCAGCTGCTTCGCGAGCTGTTCGACTCGGCCGAGGAGGCGCTTCGGCTCGGCCACAAGCAGAAGGGCCGGAGCGAGCGGATCACCGCCATCCAGGCCGAGCTCGCCGAGAAGCTCGGTTGGGAGGAATCGCGCTTCGCCCGCCACGCCTGGCGGCTTCCCGACAGCTATTGGCTGGCCGAGCCGGCGGGCGTGCTCGAGCAGAACGCCGCCCTGATGGACAGCGCCGACCGGTCTCCGGCGAAGATCCGGCCGCTCGCCGTGTCGGTCGAGGAGGAGCGCGGAGCTACCCTCCTCAGCGTCTACGCCAGGGACCGGCCCGGCCTCTTCTATCACCTCAGCGCCGCGATCAGCCTTGCCGGCGCGAACATCATCGACGCCCGGATCCACACCACCGAGGATGGGATGGCGGTCGACAATTTCCTCGTCCAGGATGCCCGGGGCAAGCCGTTCGCCGAGCGCCATCAATTGAAGCGGCTCGAGGAGAATGTGCTCCGGGCGGTCGAGGGGCAGGAGCCGGCGATGGACCGGCTCGAGGCCAAGGCCCTGCCTTTGCTGCGCGCCGAAGCCTTCGCCATCCGGCCGGCAGCCTTCGTCGATAACCAGGCGTCCAGCCGCTACACGGTGGTCGAGGTCAACGCCCGCGACCGGGCCGCATTGCTGAGCGGCCTCGCCCTCGCCCTCTACGAATCGAAGGCCGCGATCCACAGCGCCCATATCGCCACCTATGGCGAGCGCGCCGTCGACGTCTTCTATCTGACCGATCTCCAGGGTGAGAAGATCGAGGCCCCGGCCCGGTTGAAGGCGCTTCAGGCGAACCTGCTCAGGGCGGCCGAGGAACAGGGCGCCGGGCATCGGTTTCCGCCCCCGACAGCCATCGACAACCGGGCAATCTCAAGAAGTTAGAAGTCGGCGTCCAGCCAATTAAAGGCGAACCGGACCTTTCTTTAGTATCTTCGGCGGCATGCATTGATTAAGTGAATGGACAGCACTTCGATATGATCGAAGTACAGCGCGACTGAATTTCAGGGAGGCCGACATGCCTACGTTCATCGGGGTGCCCGGAAATGGAGATGACGTCATCTACGGCACTAATGGCGACGACATCTACTATCCGGGCGACAACCAATATGGCGACACCATCTACGACATGGATGGCGACGATCAGTACATTCTGACGCATGGCTACGCCGAAATCTTCGATTGGGGCGGGAACGACGTCGTCACCATGGTCGGAGTGAAGCTCGCGGATTTGAACTTCAGTACCGATACGTGGACGGTCGGCATCTGGTCGGACGACCAGTCGAGGGGGGTCTGGTTTTCCGGCATGTGGGACAATCCGGCCGGCGGCGTCGAAACGCTCATTCTGGACGACGTGACCCTCAGCCGCGCCGACATCCTCGCCTATGCCGGGGAGAATATCATCTTCTGGTAGCGCGAGTCGCCGCGGCCGCCGGGATCAGCCGCGGTGCCAGTCGCGCTTCAGGCGCGTCGAGGCGGCGAGGTAGATGAGCGCGCTCAGGACGTAGAAGCCGAGGCCGTAGAGGATCGAATATTGGAGCGCATCGTCGCCGTGGGCGGCGGTCATGCGGTCGGACATGAAGCCGAGGAAGAAGATCCCGAAGCCGATCCCGATCAGATTGTTGATGAACAGGAAGCTCGCCGAGGCCGTCGCCCGCATGTTGGGCGGGACGATATGCTGGACGGCGGCGATCACCGGGCCCAGCCAGGCCAGAGCCAGCATCTGGCCGACCGCGAACAATATCCAGCCCACCTCCAGGGACGGCGCGAACAGGCCGAAGGCGAAGACGGGCGCCGCGATCAGAAAGCAGATCGCCGGAACCAGCGCGTAGGAGCCCGGATTGGCGGCTCCGACCCGGTCGCCGATCCAGCCGCCGAGCAAGGTGCCGGCGACCCCTCCGACGAGGACGATCGACCCGTAGAACCAGCCGACCTCGGCGAGCTCGAGCTCGAAGCTGCGGCTGAAGAAGCTCGGAAGCCAGAAGATGAGGCCGTAGCCGAGGATCGAGCCCGAAGCGGCGCCGAACGAAAGCAGCCAGAAGCTCGGCTTGCGGGCCAGGGCCGATACGACCTGGAGGAAGGGCGGCGCCGGCTCGCTCGCCTGGCCGTCCGAGGTGTCGAAACCGCCGCGCACAGGCTCGGGGACTCCGAGCTTGACCAGCAAGGCGGCGGGCAGGCCGGCGAGGCCGACGATGATGAAGGCGGAGCGCCAGTCGAGATGGCTTGCGATCCAGCCTCCGAAGAAGACTCCCAGCGCCGACCCAATCGGAATCCCGAGCGAGAACAAGGCGAGCGCCCGCGCCCGCCTTTCTTTCGGATAGAAATCGGAGATCAAAGCGTAGGAAGGCGCCACTCCGCCGGCCTCCCCGATCCCGACGCCCATCCGCGCCAGGAACAATTGCCAGAAATTCTGCGCCAGACCGCAAACCGCCGTAAAGGCGCTCCACAGCGCGACGGAAGTCGCGATGATGTTGACCCGGCTCTTGCGGTCCGCCAGCCACGCGATCGGGATGGCGAGCCCCGAATAGAAAAGCGCGAAGGCGATCCCGCCCATCAGCCCGAGCTGCCGGTCCGAAAGCCCGAGCTCCGCCTTGATCGGCACCGCCAGCACTCCGATGATCTGCCGGTCGATGAAGTTGAAGATATAGGCAATGAGCAGGATCGCGAGGACGCGTCCGCCGGGAGCCCTTTGGTCGCTCAATCCGGTAGGCCGGGTCGCCATTCTGTCACGCCTTTCGCTATGGGTTGCCGTCATTGCGAGGAGCGAAGCGACGAAGCAATCCAGTTACGCCGCCTGAGCCGCTGGATTGCTTCGCTTCGCTCGCAATGACGGCGAGTAGCTCCCTAGAACTTCACCCCGAGGCTCAGGAAGACCTGCCTGGGATTGCCGTAGAAAGTAGTGACCACACCTTCCTGGCCCAGGCTCGGCGCGACCCCGGGCTGGGCGAAGACCGGGGAGGCCGGCGACACCGACAGGACCGGAGCGCCCGTCACCGGATTGACGTTGAGGAACTGATAGCCGGACGTGATATATTGCTTGTCGGTCAGGTTCTTGCCGTGGAGGCCGATCGTGTAGCGATTGTCGGCGCTCGTCCAGACGAAGCTCGCGTCGAGCAGGGCATAGCCTCCCTGGTCGAGGAACGGGCTCGGAGTTTCGAACTGGAAGGTCTTGCTCCGGTAGGAGAGGGTGGTCGAGGCGTTGATCTCGCCGCCCATCATCCGGGTCGAATAATCGAGCGTTCCCGACATCGTCCATTTGGGCGTATTCTGGATCCGGCGGAAATCGGCGACGTCGACGGGCACGGCGGCGCCCGGCGCCGGATTGCCGTTGGCGTCGAAATTGGCGACGTTGGTGATGAACTCGTCATATTGGGCGTCGAGATAGCCGAGCGTGCCCGCGAAGTTCAGGCGCGAGCCGTCGGCGCCGCGCAGGAGGGTCGCAAGCGCCTCGACCTCGACGCCCTTGAAGGTCGCCTTGCCGGCATTGGTCGTGACTCCGACGAAAGTCGGAATGCCGTTGACGACCGCGCCGACCGATCCGGGCACCTGGACGTCCTTATAGTCGGCGTAGAAGCCGGCGATGGCGAGCCGCAGGCGGCGGTCGAGCATCGCGGTCTTGTAGCCGATCTCGTAGCTGGTGACCTTCTCCGGCTCGAACAGGAAATAATCGAAAATCTCGTTCGCCTCGCGAACGCCGTTGCCGTTGAGGTCGGGCGCTGCCGTCGAAAGCCCGCGGGGATCGAAGCCGCCGCCCTTGAAGCCTTTCGAATAGCTCGCGTAGAGATTGTTGTTCTCGTCCGGAGTGAAGCTGATCGAGGCCCGCGGCGTAAACTGATTGAAGGTTTCCGAACCGGTGAAATTGGAGGTGAGCGGACCCAATTGGGTGCCGGCGCCGCCGAGCTCAGGCGAGGCGCCGCCGATCAGATTCTTGCGGATCACGGTCGCCGTCCGCTTGTCGGTCGTATAACGGCCGCCCAGCGAGAGATGGATCAGGTCGCTGATGTCGTAGGTGAAGTCGGCGAACGCGGCCCAGGTCTGGGTATCGACGTTGCCGAAGGTGGAGGCGGTGAAGCCGGGGAGGCCGAGCAAAGCGCCGGTCGTCCCCAGGACCACGTCGAAGATGTTGTTGGCATTCGCGTTCAGATAATAAACGCCCAGGACTCCGTTGAGCTTGTCGGTGTCGAGCAGGATCTGGAATTCGTTGGAGAATTGCCGGTTGCGGTAGATTGCGGGAACGTCGACGTCCGCCGCCGGCAGGGCGTCGAAGTCGATCGGGGTCGCCGAACGGTCGCGGCGGTAGGCCATGATGTTGCGAAGGCTGATCGCTTCTGTGAGCTCGATGTCGATATGCGCCGCGCCGCCATAGGCCTTGATCTCCTGCTTCGGGGAGACGAGGGCGCCGCGGGTGTCGTAGACGTCGCCGAGCACCGGCGCGCCCGAGAGCAGGCCCGGGATCAGCCGGTGGCCGCCGCGCGGGTTGCTGTTGTCCTTGGTATAGTCGCCGGAGAATCGGATCGAGATTCCGTCCGCCGGATCGAGTTCGATCGTGCCTCGGGCGGCCCAGACGTCGCGATTGTAGTTTTCCTGGCCGGTGACGAGATTGTCGCCGAAGCCCTGCCGGGTCAGCCGCGCGACGGAGCCGCCGATCTTGACCCCGTCCGCGATCGGACTGCTCGCCGAGAGGGTGAGATCGGCCTGCCGGTAGAGGCCGAGATTGGCGCGGGCCCGGAAGGTGGGAAGCTCGGAAAGCCGGCGGGTGACATATTTGATCGCTCCGCCGATCGTGTTCCGGCCGTAGAGCGTGCCCTGCGGCCCGCGAAGCACCTCGATCCGCTCGACGTCGTAGATGTCGAGCACGGCCGCCTGCGGCCGGTTCAGATAGACGTCGTCGAGATAGAGGCCGACGCCCGCCTCGAAGCCGGCGACCGGATCCTGTTGGCCGACTCCTCGGATGAAGGCGGTGAGGGTGGTGTTGGTGCCGCGCGAAGTCTCGATCGTGACGTTCGGCGTGGTGTCGGAAAGGTCGGTGATGTCGATCGCGCCCGTCCGCTCGAGCTGCTCGCCCGAATAAGCGGTGACGGCGATCGGGACGTCCAGGAGATTCTCCGCCCGGCGGCGCGCGGTGACGACGATGTCGGTGTCGTCGACCGGTCCGGCGATCGCGGAGTCGTCGAGCGCCTGGTTCGCGGCGGCGGCGGCGGCCTCCGCGTCGGTCTGGGCGTAGAGCGGGGCCGGAACGGCGGCGAGCGCGGCGACGGCGGCGCCGAGCCTCAGGGCGGTCAATGTGCGGCTACGGGTCATGGCGGTGTCTCCTGGCATTTTCAGGCGGTGGTTGCGGCTTGACGGACTGGCGGCAAGGCGGCCGCGAATTCGCGAAGAACGGCGTTGAACAAGTCGGGCTGCTCGAGATGCGGCGCGTGGCCGGAGCGGTCGAAGGCGACGGAGCGGGCGCTGGGCAAGGCCTCGACGAGGTGGCCGGCAGTGTCGGCGCCGTAGAGATGGCTGTGAGCGCCGTGGACGACGAGGGTCGGCTGACGGATCGAAGGCAGCAGCGGCCGGAAATCCTCCTCGACCAGGGATTCCCACAAGGCGCCGATGGCGGCGGGGTCGTTGGCGGCGAAGGCGGCGGCGGCCCGGTCGGCCCCGGCGCCCGGGGAGGCGAAGATGGCCCGGCCCGCGGCGGCCGCGAAGGCCGGGAAATCGCCGCTTATCGCCTGGCTTCGAGCCTCGCAGGTCTCGCGCGACAGGCCGAGATCCCAATCCCGGTCGTTCAGGACCCGGGGAGTCATGTCGACTACCACCGAACCGGCGAATTTCGACGAGGCCGGCCCCGCCAGAACCCGCCAGAGCACCGCGGCGCCGAGCGACCAGCCCACGCCGACCGCTCCGTTCAGCTCGAGCGTTCGGGCGAGGCCGGTCACGTCCTCGGCGAGCAGGCCAATGGTCGGAGCCACCGGCCCGGCCGGCGACCTGCCGTGACCCCTGAGGTCGACGGCGATCACCCGGAAGGCATCGGCAAGCGCCCGCTGGCGTTCGAAAAATCCGGAATCGGCCATCAGCCCGTGCAGAAACACGAGCGGGCGCCCCCGGCCTTCGTCCGAATAGGCGATTCGAGCGCCGTCAGATGCCGTGAACTGCCTCAACCCCTCTCCCCCGGGCCGCGCGCTCCGTGAACGGAGTCTCGGGGCGGCTCGGCCACTCCATGCGCTCAGCTGAAACCTGAGTCAATATTCAAGTTATCGAGCGAGTTCTGAAGCCTTCATTCTGAACCTGTTTCAGCGTCCAGTCCGGATAGGGCAGAAAAGCGGAAGCCTGGTCCTGAAACCGGTTCAGCGTGACGGCGAGGGCTGCGGACCGAGCCGTGCTTTCAATCCGTCTGCGCTCCTATGCTTTGCCGGTTCGCCCCGCTAAAGCGCGGCCATGACCGCGGCCGCCATCTCCATCGTCGACCTGGAAAAGACCTATTCGGGCGGCAAGAGGGCGCTGGAGGGGATCAGCCTCGACGTCCCGCAGGGCGAGATATTCGGGCTGCTCGGCCCGAACGGCGCCGGCAAGTCGACCCTGATCAACATCCTCGCCGGCCTCGTCAACAAGAGCGGCGGCAAGGTCACCATCTGGGGCTTCGATGTCGACAGGCATCCGCGCAACGCCAAGGCGTCGATCGGGATCGTCCCCCAGGAGCTGGTCTTCGACCCGTTCTTCACGCCGCGCGAGACTCTGGAGATCACCGCCGGCCTCTACGGGGTTCCGAAGGTCCGGCGGCGGACCCAGCAGCTGCTCCGCGCAGTCCGGCTCGAGGACAAGGCCGAAGCCTATTCGCGAACCCTTTCGGGCGGAATGAAGCGCCGGCTGCTGGTCGCCAAGGCGATGGTCCATTCGCCGCCGATCCTGGTCCTCGACGAACCGACCGCGGGAGTCGACATCGAGCTTCGCCAGCAGCTCTGGGCCTATGTCCGCCAGCTCAACGCGGAAGGCGTGACGATCGTCCTCACCACCCATTATCTGGAGGAAGCGGAAAACCTCTGCGACCGGATCGCGATCATCAATCACGGCCGCCTCATCGCCAACGAGACGACCCGGACCCTCGTCGGAATGGCTCAGGAAAAGGCCGTCGAGGTCACCGTGGACCGCGACATCGCCGCTTTGCCCGACGCCACCTGCTTCGAGAAGATCGAGCTGATCGGCGAGCGCACCCTCGCCATCACCTACCGCAAGGACAAGGTGAATGCCGGCGAGGTGCTCGCCGCCCTCCAGCGCGACGGCCTCGGAATCGTCGACGTCTCGACCCGCGAGGCGGATCTGGAGGACGTGTTCCTCAACCTGACCCGAGCCTCGGACTCGGCGGCGTGACCCACGAATTCGACGTCGTCGTGATCGGATCGGGCGCCGCCGGCCTGTCGGCCGCGCTTACCCTCGCGCCCGGGCTCAAGGTCGCCGTGCTCGCCAAAAGCGACCTCTCCTCGGGCTCGACCGCCTACGCCCAGGGCGGAATCGCCGCGGTGCTCGAGCCCGGCGACACGTTCGAGAGCCATATCGAGGACACGATCGTCGCCGGGGCCGGGCTCAACCGGCGCGAGACGGTGGAGTTCGTCGTCGAAAGCGCCCCGGCGGCGATCGAGCGGCTGGCGGCGCTCGGAGTGCCGTTCAACAAGGGCGAGGACGCGCCCTGGCACCTGACCCGCGAGGGCGGCCACAGCCACCGCCGGATCGTCCATGTCGCCGACGCCACAGGCTGGGCGGTTCAGCAGGCGCTCGAGGCGGCGGCGGCAGGCCATCCCGGCATCCATCTGATCCCCGACCGGGTCGCGGTCGACCTCGTCACCGGCCGCCACACCGTCTCCGGAGCGGAGGACGGCCGGGTGCGGGGCGTCTACGCGCTCAACCGGGAGACCGGCCGGGTCGAGCTGTTCACCGGCCGGGCGACGATCCTCGCCAGCGGCGGCGCGAGCCGGGCCTGGCTCTATTCGACCAATCCGCGAGGTTCGACCGGCGACGGGATCGCCATGGCCTGGCGGGCGGGCTGCCGGGTGGCGAACATGGAGTTCAACCAGTTCCACCCGACCTGCCTCTACCACCATGACGTCAAGAACTTCCTGATCACCGAGGCGATGCGCGGCGAAGGCGGCCTGCTCAAGCTTCCCGGCCAGGGCAAGGGCGGGGGCCGCCGGTTCATGAAGCGATTCGACCCGCGCGAGGAGCTTGCGCCGCGCGACATCGTCGCCCGGGCCATCGACCATGAGCTGAAGCAGCTCGGACTCGACTTCGTCCATCTCGACATCAGCCACCGCGAGCCGGAGTTCATCCGAGAGCATTTCCCGACCATCGCCGCGCGCCTCGCCGAGCCCGACATCGGGATCGACATCACCCGCGAGCCGATCCCGGTCGTCCCCGCCGCCCATTATACCTGCGGCGGAGTGATGACCGACCTCGACGGGCGAACCGACGCCGAAGGCCTGTACGCGGCCGGCGAAGTGACCATGTCGGGCCTCCACGGCGCCAACCGCCTGGCCTCCAATTCGGTGCTCGAATGCCTCGTCTTCGGAGTCGCCGCCGCCGAGCATATCAACCGGAGCTGGGCGGAGCTTCCCCCGCCTCCGGCCATCCGCCCCTGGGACGAGAGCCGGGTGACCGATTCCGACGAGGAGGTCGTCGTCCACCACAATTGGCGCGAGATCCGGCGCTTCATGTGGGATTATGTCGGGATCGTCAGGACCACCAAGAGGCTCGAGCGGGCCTTGAACCGGATCAACCTGCTCAGGCAGGAAACCCGCGATTATTATCGCCACTTCCGGGTGACGCCCGATCTGGTCGAGCTTCGCAACCTGGTCGAGGTCGCCGAGCTGATCGTCCGCTCGGCGCTGACCCGCCAGGAGAGCCGAGGCCTCCACTACACGCTCGACTATCCGGAGATGCTTCCGGATGCGGTGGATACGGTCCTTGTCCCTTAAATCCTCCCCACCGCTTCGCGGCACGGAGGATCAGCGGTCCAGAAAATCCTTCAGCTCCGCCCTGAACCGCGCCGGCCGGTCGTACATGATCATGTGGCCGCTATCGTCGACCCGCACCAGCTTCGCGCCGCGCTTCCTCGCATAAGCGGCGCGGTAGCGGCCGTCGTCGGAGGCGCGCCGGCTCGGGTCGAGGCTTGCATAGACGACGGTGAGAGGCGCCGCGATCCGCGGCAGCTCCGGGGTCAGGTCCAGGAGAGCCAGTTCGTGGGTCGCCCGGGCGGTCACGTCCGGATCGGCGCCGCCTTCGGCATTGCCGAACAAACGGATCGCCGATTCGACCAGCCGCCGGCCGCCGGGCGACGCGCTGAGATCGCGAAGGCTGTCGGCGAGGCCCCTCACCCCCGCAGCGTCGCCGCCGATTATCGCGGCGGGCTGGGGCAGCATGTCGACGACCATCACCTTGCCGGGCAGGCTGGGATGGCGGGCGGCGACCATCATCGCGACGGTTCCGCCCATCGAATGGCCGACGATCGCGGGCCGCCGCAGGCCCCGCGACCGGACATAGCGGGCGACCTCCTCCGCCAGCGGAGCGACGACATCGCCTTTTGCGTTGCCGCGCGCGGGGGTGTTGGCGAAGCCCGCGACCTGGACGAGGTGGTAGCGGTAGCCGGGCACCGCGGCGACGCTCCCCCTCCAGACGTCGCGCGAGCCGGTCAGGCCGGGGATGAGGATGACGTCGGGGCCCGTCCCCTGCACGACGACCGAGAAACGGGTCGGAGCGAAGGGCTTGACGGCGGCGGAAGGCGCCGGCGCGGGAGGTGCGGCTCCGACGCAGGCGAGGCCCAAAGCGGCGGCGAGGAGGATCGGCCATTTCATGGCGCCCTGGATACGGCCGCCCGGTTGAACGCCGCCTTACGCACCGTTGCTAGCGGGCAAGGAAGCGGCGCAGCTCGGCCTGGAAGGCGGCGGGCTGGTCCCACATGATATTGTGGCCGCTTCGGTCGATCCGCACCAGCCTGGTGCCGGGCCGCTTCGAATAGGCGAAGCCGTAGGCGCGGCTGACCGGGGCGCAGGCGTAGCCGGGCCTGGCCGGGCAGGCATAGACGATCGTGAGCGGGGCCCGGATCCGGGGAAGCTCGGGGGCCAGATCGGTCGAGATCAGCTCCGAGACCGAGCGGCCGACCACCCCGGCGTCGCTCCGGCTTTCGAGCCAGTTTGAATTGCCGAACCGCCCCATCAGCGACTTGAGGTCGCGCCGGAGCCGGTCCGCGCCCTTCATCTCGCCGCCGATCAGCTTCGCCAGCGGCTTCGCCGCGGCCGGAGGAATTCCGAACAGGCGGACCGTGGAGGGCAGCATGTCGACCACCATGACCCGGCCGGCGAGGAAGGGATGGCGGGCGCCGATCATCATCGCGATCGATCCGCCCATCGAATGGCCGACAATCGCCGGCCAGCCGAGACGGTTGGCGGCGATATAGCGGGCGATCTCGTCGGCGACCGGGCCGGCGACCCGCCCGGCCGCATTGCCCCCGGCGGGCGTGCCCGCGAAGCCGGCGACCTGGACGAGATGGTAGCGATAGCCCGGAACCGCGGTGACGGTTCCGTTCCAGACTGTGCTCGAGCTTGCGAGGCCGGGGATCAGGATCACGTCGGGTCCGGTGCCGCGCACCGCGACGGAGATCCGCGTCGGCTTGAAAGGCGCGGCGGCCGCGGGCGCGGCGAGCAGCGCGGAGGCGGCGACGACTGCGGCGAGAAGGACCAGGCGACTCATGCGGCGGAGGCTAATGCGACGTGGTTAACGAATCCCAGACCGTAGAATCCCCGTCCCCACTGCGCTAGACCGCTCGCCATGCCACATCTCTATCTGGTCGACGGGTCCAGCTACATCTTCCGCGCCTTCCACGTTCTGCCCGGGCTTACCAACAAGCACGGGCTCAACGTCGGGGCGGTCTACGGCTACACGACCATGCTCTGGAAGCTCGCCGGCGACCTCGAAAAGGAGGACGGGCCAACCCATCTCGCGGTCATCCTCGACGCCTCCGAGAGCACTTTTCGCAACCGGATGTACGACCAGTACAAGGCGAACCGGCCGCCGGCGCCGCCCGAGCTGATTCCGCAATTTCCCTTGATCCGGGACGCTACCCGGGCCTTCTCGATTCCCTGCATCGAAGAGGAGGGACTGGAGGCGGACGACATCATTGCCTGCTACGTGAAGTCCGCCCGTGAACAGGGATGGCAGGTGACGATCGTCTCGTCGGACAAGGATCTGATGCAGCTGATCGAGCCCGGCATCGACATGCTGGACACGATGAGGGACCGGCGCATCGGTACCGATCAGGTCATCGAAAAGTTTGGAGTTCCGCCCGAGAAGCTGGGCGACGTCCTCGCCCTGATGGGCGACAGCGTCGACAATATCCCCGGAGTCCCCGGCGTCGGCCCGAAGACGGCTTCGAAGCTGATCAACGAATATGGCAACCTCGATTCGGTCCTCGCCGCCGCGCCGTCGATGAAGCCCTCGAAGATGCGCGACAATCTGATCGAGCATGAGGACAAGGCGCGCCTGTCGCGCGAGCTGGTGCGACTGATCTGCGACTCGCCGCTGCCCGAACCGCTCGACGACCTGGCTCTCAAGGGGATACCCGAAGAGCCGCTTCGCGAGTTCCTCGAGCATCACGGTTTCCGCACCCTGCTCACCCGGCTGGGCGCTCAGGGCCAGTCGGCGCCGGCACCGAGCGCCGCACCTACCCAGCGCGAGGTCCGGCCCGAGCCGAAGGTCGACCGCTCCGCCTATGTCACCGTCACCGGCGAGGCGGAGCTCGATTCCTGGATCGCCGAAGCGACCCGCAACGGCCTGGTCGCCGTCGACACCGAGACCTCCGGCTACGACTGCGTCACCGCCGACCTGATCGGCATCGGCCTCGCCACCGAATGCGGCAAGGCCTGCTACGTCCCGCTCGAACATGGCGGCCACGATTTGCTTTCCGAGCGGCCGGAGCAGATTCCGGCCGAGGTCGCGCTGGCGAAGCTGAAGCCGCTGCTGGAGGACCCCGCGGTGCTCAAGGTCGGCCACAATTTCAAGTTCGACTGGATCGTCTTCGACCGCCGCGGGATCAAGGTCGCCCCGGTCGACGACAGCCTGGTGATGAGCTTCAACCTCGACGCCGGCGGGCTCAACAGCCATTCGATGGACGATCTCGCCAAGAAGCATCTCGACCACCAATGCATCGCCTATAAGGACGTCTGCGGATCGGGGCAGAAGCAGATCAAGTTCAACCAGGTGCCGCTCGACCGGGCCACCGAATATGCCGCCGAGGACGCGGACGTGACCCTGCGCCTGTGGAACCGCTTCAAGATCCGGCTCCCGCACGAGCGGGTCGCCCGGATCTACGAGATGGTCGACCGGCCGCTGGTGCCGGTGGTGGCTCGGATGGAGCGCGAAGGCGTGAAGGTCGATCGCGAGGAGCTGGGCCGGCTCAGCCAGGAGTTCCAGACCCAGATCGCGGCGCTGGAGGAGCGGATCTGCGGCGAGGCCGGCTGCCAGTTCACCATCGGAAGCCCGCAGCAGCTGGGCGAGGTGCTGTTCGGCAAGATGGGCCTGAAGGGCGGCCGCAAGGGCAAGTCGGGCACCTGGTCGACCGACGTCAACGAGCTCGACCGGTTGAGCCGCGAAGGGATTCCGATCGCCAGCCTGGTGCTCGAATGGCGCCAGCTCTCCAAGCTCAAGTCGACCTATACCGATGCTCTGCAGCAGCAGATCAACAAGGAGACCGGCCGGGTCCATACCAGCTATTCGCTGTCCGGCGCCCAGACCGGCCGGCTCTCCTCGACCGATCCGAACCTTCAGAACATCCCGATCCGCACCGAGATCGGCCGCCGTATCCGCGACGCCTTCGTCGCCGAGCCGGGCTTCGTCATGCTCGCCGCCGACTACAGCCAGATCGAGCTCCGGCTCGCCGCTCACATGGCGGACGTTCCGCAGTTGAAGCAGGCCTTCGCCGAGGGCGCCGACATCCACAGCCTGACCGCCCAGGAGCTGTTCGGCGAGGTCAATCGCGACACGAGGGCGAACGCAAAGACGATCAACTTCGCCATCCTCTACGGAATCTCGCGCTGGGGCCTGGCCGGCCGGCTCTCGATCACCGCCGACGAGGCCCAGGCCATGATCGACCGCTATTTCGAGCGCTTCCCCGGGATCCGCGACTATATCCATTCGACCCTGGAAGGGGTTCGGGAAACCGGCTTCACCACCACTTTGTTCGGCCGCAAGACCCATTTCCCGATGATCCGCAGCAAGACCCAGCACGAGCGCCAGGGCGCCGAGCGGGCTGCGGTCAACGCGCCGATCCAGGGCACCAGCGCCGACATCATCAAGCGGGCGATGGTAAGGATGTGCCCGGCGCTCGATGAAGCGGGCCTGGGCTCGGTCCGGATGCTGATGCAGGTCCATGACGAGCTGGTCTTCGAGGTGCCCGAAGGCGAGGTCGAGCGGGCGAGCGCCGTCATCCGCCGGGTGATGGAGCGGGCGGCGGAGCCCGCGGTGACGCTCAGCGTACCGCTCGGAGTGGACATCGGCACCGGACCGAATTGGGGCGCCGCGCATTGAGCCCGGCCCCGCCCGGGGGCGGAGAGGATATCGCCGCCCTCGCCAGGGGCGGGAGGACCAACTTCTTCGGATTCCTGATCCGGCTCGCCGCGCGGCTGCCTTTCCTGTTCATCGCCGGCCGCCTTTACGGCCCGGAAGCGCTCGGCGCCTTCGCTTATGCGGTCATCGTCATGGAGTTCGCGGCGCAGCTTGCGACTCTCGGGCTCAAGCGCGGCCTCGCCCAGCAGCTCTCGAAGACCGACCAGCCCCACGCCTGCGTCGTCACCGACGCGATCCTCGCCGCCTTCCTCGCCTCCGCCTTCTTCACTACCATTCTCATGATTTTTCCCCAGGCGATGTTCCCGGCCGGCGGAGTCCATGGCGCGGACTGGCTTTTGCCGATGGTGATCTTCGGGATCGCGGGGGCGGACATCGCCTTGGCCGCTTTGGCCTACCGCCATGACATCGGAGCGACTGTCCGGGCCCGGGCCATCGTCGAGCCCTGGACGATCAGCATCGCCGCGGGAGTCTGCGTCCTGATCTTCCCGGCGGCCGAGGACGGCACCCGCTCGCGCGACGGCCTGATCATCGCCTATGTGATCTCGGTGACGGCCGGGATGATCGCGTCGCTGTGGCCGCTCTACCGGAGCTACGGACTGCCGCCGCAGTGGAAGCCGAACCCGGCCAAATTGCTCTACGTCGCCCGCCTGAACATCCCGCTCGCCGCCGCCGACGCCATCGAATGGGGCTCGCGCCGGCTCGACATCGCCATCCTCGGGCTGTTCGTCGCGCCTTATTGGGTGGGAGTTTATTATGTCGGCCAGCAGGTCGCCTCCCTGCCCCAGAAGCTGAAGACCAGCTTCGACCCGATCCTCGCCCCCGTCATCACACAGAAGCTCGCCGAGGGGGACCGGAAGGCGGTCGCCAAGCAGGTGCGTCAGGTCGGCTTCTGGGTGATCGCCGCCCAGGCCGGGATCGCACTGGCGCTCGGCATTCCGGGCGAGGCGGTGATGGGAGTCGTCGGAGCGGCCTTCGTCGGCGGCACCGCCGCTCTGGCCTTCCTTCTCGCCGCCGAGGTGGTGGCGGCGACCGCGGCGGTCTCCGAAGGCGCGCTCGTCTATGTCGCCCGGCACCGCAATCTGATGATCTCGACCCTGATGATCGCCGTCCAGGCGGTCCTGACCCTGCTCTTCATCCAGGGGGTCAAGCTGCTTCCGCTTCGGCCGGAGAGCGTCCAGGCCTATCAGGCGGCGAGCGCCGCGGCGGCATTGATGCTCGCGCTCGGCCTCGCCTCGATCCTCAAGGCGAGGCTGCTTGCCCGGCTGCTCGACGCCCCGGTCCAGGGCTGGCGCTGGCCGCTCGTCTGGGCGGGCGCCGCGGCCGTGATCGTGGGCCAGCTGTTCACGATGCTTCCCCAGTCGCTCCGATGGGTAGAGCTGGCGATCGGGATCCCCGCGATCCTGGCGACGTTCGGGATCGTGGTCTGGCTGAAGGGCTTCACCCATGACGACCGGGTGCTGTTCCGGATGGGGAAAGGCGAAGAGCCGAGGCTTCCGCCGCCGCCGGGCGCCGCTCCGCCCCCCTGAGTTTCCCGGCGAAGGCCGGGACCCAGCTTCACGCCTGAGCCACTGGACCCCGGCCTTCGCCGGGGAACACTTCCCTAATGGCGGAAGTGGCGCATTCCGGTGAAGACCATGGCCAGGCCGGCTTCGTCGGCGGCGGCGATCACCTCGTCGTCGCGGATCGAGCCGCCGGGCTGGATCACCGCCGTCGCCCCCGCCTCGACGGCGGCGAGCAGTCCGTCGGCGAAGGGGAAGAAGGCGTCGGACGCGACCGCCGAGCCGATCGTCCTGGGCTCCGGCCAGCCCGCCTTCTCCGCCGCGTCGCGCGCCTTCCAGGCGGCGATCCGGGCGGATTCGAGCCGGTTCATCTGGCCCGCGCCGATTCCGGCGGTGGCGCCGTCCTTGGCATAGACGATGGCGTTGGACTTGACGTGCTTGGCCACGGTCCAGGCGAACAGGCAGTCGGCGAGCTCACGCTCGGTCGGCTGCCGCCGGGTGACGACGTTGAGCTGCTGGCGGCCGATCCGGCCGTTGTCGCGCGACTGCAGAAGATAGCCGCCGGTGATCGACTTGAGGGTCAGGCCCGGCCGGGCCGGATCGGGCAGCTCGCCGGTGAGGAGGAGGCGGAGGTTCTTCTTGCGGGCGAAGACGGCTCGGGCCGACTCGTCGGCGTCGGGGGCGATCACCACCTCGGTGAAGATCCGGGTCATCGCCTCGGCCGCCGCTTCGTCGATCGGCCGGTTGACGGCGATGATCCCGCCGAAGGCGGAGACGGTGTCGCAGGCGAAGGCGGCCTCATAGGCCTGGACGAGGCCGGCGCCGGTCGCCACTCCGCAGGGATTGGCGTGCTTGACGATCACGCAGGCCGGATCGCCGTCCCGGAACTCCGAGACCAGCTCCAGAGCGGCGTCGGCATCGTTATAATTGTTGTAGCTCAGTGCCTTGCCCTGCACCTGCTCGGCCTGGGCGATGCCCCGGCCGTGGGAGCCGGCGGGGAGGTAGAGCGCCGCTTTCTGGTGGGGATTCTCGCCGTAGCGAAGCTCGTCGCCCCGATTCAGGGCAAGGGGGAGGGT
>JBAWCC010000307.1:0-8785 GCA_049590095.1 Allosphingosinicella sp.
AGTGGAGCGCGCACCTCCTCCCGGCTCTCGGCGACATGGCGCCAGCCCAGCCACAGGGCACCCGCGGCGACCGGCAGGTTGATGAGGAAGATGGAGCGCCAGCCGACGCTCTCCACCAGCCAGCCGCCGAGCAGAGGCCCGAGCGCCCCGGCGATCGCTCCGGCCGCCGCCCAGGTGCCGATCGCCCGCCCGCGCGCTTCTCCGCCGAAGGCGGCGCCGAGCAGGGCCAGGCTGTTGGGCATCAGCATCGCTGAAGCCACGCCTTGCAGCGCCCGGCCGGCGAGGAGCAGCGGAAGATTGGGGGCGAGGGCGCACAGCGCCGAGGCGAGCGCGAACAAGGCGATTCCGAGCAGAAACAGCCGCCGCCGCCCGAACTTATCGCCGGCCGCTCCGCCGAGCAGAAGCAGGGCGCTCAGCGGAAGCAGATAGGCGTTGACGATCCATTGCAGGCCGGACGCCTCGGCCCCGAGATCGGCGCCGATCGCCGGCAGAGCGACATTGACCACCGATCCGTCGACGAAGGCGAGGCTCGAAGCGAGGATCGAGGCGACGAGGGTCGGCCCTCCGCCGGCGCCCGTCTTTCCCGCCCGGCAGCTCGCCGCGACCCCGCCGTCGCACGGCCCGGGCAGCGCCGCCGTCACAGGCGGTAGTTGAAGCTGATGCTGATCCGCTCCCCCTTGCCGGTGCCCGGAACCACCTCGTGCCGGAGCCAGCTTTCCCAAAGGAAGACCGCGCCGGGCGCGGGCTCGGCATAGACGAAGGTCCTGAGCTCCTCCGGCGCGTCCTCTCGGCGGGGAGGCGCGGCCATCATCATCGGCAGCCGCGGATCTTCCAGCTTGAGGGCGCCCGAGCCCGGCGGAACGGCGACGTAGACGGTTCCCGAGACGACGCTGTGCGGATGGATATGGCCGCTATGGGTTCCGCCGGGCTTGAGGACGTTGACCCAGAGGCTGTCCAGCTTCGGCCGCCGCCCGCCCAGCTCGAAGGCGCAATCGGCGGCGAAGCCGGCGACGTGCCGGTTGAGATGCCGGACCAGCTCTGCGAAGGCCGGGTCGCGCGTCGGCAGGTCGTTCAGCGAGGCATAGGACGTATAGCCGCGATAGCCATGGTCGATCGACCAGCGCCGCCCCGCTTGATCGTCCCGCGCCAGCGCGCGGCAGGCAGCTTCGAGCTCGGCGACGAGACCGGCGGAGCCGATCTCCCCCTGATGAAATCGGGTGGCGAAAAGCGAGCGGGTCGGCATGAAGCCCCGGTAGACGATCCGGGGCCGGTCGGCGAGCCCAGGGTCCCTTAGGAGCCGCAGGCCCAGCGCACCGTGCCGTTCGACACATTCTTGCCCGTGCGCACGCTGATCCGGGCCGGTTGGTGGGTCCGGCCGTCCGAGGCCTTGGGACCGGCCGGGCCTGGCGACGGCGCGATGACGACCTCGAACCTGTCGGATCCGTAGCGCGCTCCGCCGCCCGGGGCGCCGTCGTCGCCGAGTCGTTCGAGCAGAAGCAAATCGCCCTCGCTATTGACCACCGCATTCTTCCGGGTGGCGACGACGAGGACCGCCGGGCCGTCATGTGCGTAGCAGGCGCTGTTCTCGAGCGCTTCGGCGCCGACATCGCCCTCGCCCAGGGCCTGCAGCGGGACCGCGGCCGTCGCGGCGGCGGGGAGGAGGGCCCACAGGGCCAGCGCAAGACATGCTCTCATCGCCCGATTATGCGCTGCCCCGGCCGCTCTCGCAAGTGGCGCCGCCGGAACCCGGTCGAAGCTCTCGGGTTGGGGAGAAAAGGACCTTTCCACGGAGAATTATCATGGCGAATCAAGGCAGGCTGGCGATCGTCACGGGCGCCTCGAGCGGGATCGGGCTGGAGCTGGCGAAGCTCGCGGCAGAGGACGGCTATGACCTGATCGTCGCCGCCGACACGCCCCTGGTCGACTCGTCCCGCGAACTCGCCAGGCACGGGATCGAGGTTCGCAACGTCGAAACAGATCTGTCCACCTTCGCCGGAGTCGACCGGCTGCTCGACGCCGCGGGCGGGAGGCCGATAGACCTGCTCGTCGCCAATGCCGGCCACGGCCTAGGCCGAGCCTTTCTCGATCAGGATCCGGCGGAATGGCGGCACGTCGTCGACACCAACGTCACCGGCACCGTCTATCTGGTCCAGCAAGTAGCCCGCTCGATGGTGGCGCGGGGCGAGGGGCGGATATTGATCACCGGATCGATCGCCGGGCACATGGCCGGCGCCTTCCAGGCCGTCTATAACGGCACGAAGGCCTTCATCGACAGTTTCGCCGACGCGCTCGTCGAGGAGCTCGAGGACAGCGAGGTCACGATCACCTGCCTCAAGCCCGGAGCCACCGACACCCGTTTCTTCGAGCGCGCCGACCTCAAGGACACCATGGTCGGAACGATGAAGAAGGACGATCCGGCCGCGGTCGCGAAGACCGGGTGGGAAGCGATGAAGAAAGGCGAGCGGAGCGTCATTCACGGCCTCCACAACAAGCTCCAGGTGGCTGCCGCCCAGGTTCTGGGCGGCGGAGTCTCGGCGGAAATGCACCGCCGCATGGCGGAGCCGGGAACCGCGCTGGAAGAAGACAAGAGCGATCCGCGCTGATTATCACCCCTCCGGCCGGGTCGCGATCCAGCTTCCGCCGGCCAGGGCCGCCGCGGCCGGGACGAGCAGCCAGGGGAAGGGGAGAAGGACGAGCCCGAGCACCGCGCTGAACGCGAAGGCGGCAAGGGCGGCGCGCTTGCCGGCGGGACCGATCGCGCCTCGCTCCCGCCAGGCCCTGATATGCGGGCCGAACCGGGGATGCTCGACGATCCACGCCTCGAGCCGGGGCGAGCTTCGGGCGAAAAAGAAGGCGGCGAGCAGCATGAACGGTACCGTCGGCAGGAGCGGCAGGAGGATCCCGGCCGCGCCGAGCGCAACCGACGCGAAACCCAGGCAGAGATAGAGCAGCCGGCGCATCGCCCGGCTCAGTCCTGAAGCCTGAGCGCGACCTCGTTCATGAAGCGGGCGTCGTCGCCTCTGGCCAGCCACTCCGCCTCGGCGGCGATCGCTCCGAGCATGTCGGCGAGCCGGTCCTGCTCGGCCTTGGCGTAATTGCCGAGCACGTGGCCGGTCACTTTATCCTTGTGACCGGGATGGCCGATCCCGATCCGGACCCGGCGGAAGGCGTTGCCGATATGCGCTTCGGTCGATCTCAGGCCGTTATGCCCGGCGGTGCCGCCGCCCGTCTTCACCTTGACCTTGAACGGCGCCAGGTCGAGCTCGTCGTGGAAGAGGGTGACGTCGCCGACGTCCTTCTTGAAGAAGTCCATCGCCGCCCGGACCGCCCGGCCGCTTTCGTTCATGAAAGTGGCAGGCTTGAGCAGGAGAATTCGGGCGCCGCCGACCCGCCCCTGCTGGGCCCAGCCGTGGAAGCTCTTCTTCGGAGGATCGAAATCGTGGGTCGCGGCGATCGAATCCGCCGCCATGAAGCCGACATTGTGCCGGTGCATGGCGTAGCTCGCTCCGGGATTGCCGAGGCCGACCCAGATCTGCACGGGCTCGAAATCCCCCCAGTCGTCGGCCGCGGGAGCGTCCTGCGGCTGGCCCGGCATTTCCACGGTCCGGGGACCGAAGAGGGAGCCGAGCCAGCCCAGGATCGCCATCAGTCCTTGTCGGCTTCTTCGTTGTCGCCCTGGTCGTCGCCGACCAGAGGCACTTCGTCGGCCGCGGGCTCGGCTTCGGCTTCGGCCTCGGCGGCCTGGGCGTCTTCCTCGTCCATCTTGAGGCCCGACGGGGCGACGATGGTGGCGATGGTGAAGTCGCGGTCGGTGATCGCGCTCTCGGCGCCCTTGGGAAGGGTGACCGCCGAGATGTGAAGCGAATCGCCGATGTCGAGGCCGGCGAGGCTGATCTCGATCTCGTCGGGGATCTCGGCCGCGTCGCAGATCAGCTCGAGCTCGTGGCGGACCGTATTGAGAACGCCGCCGCGCTTCAGGCCGCGCGACTTCTCCTCGTCGGTGAACTTGATCGGGACGTTGACGTGAACCGAGCTATGCTCGGAGATGCGGAGGAAATCGACATGCAGCGGCCGGTCCGAGACCGGGTGGAACTGGACGTCCTTGGGAAGGGTCCGGGCGGTGGTGCCGCCGGCGACCTCGATCATCACGACCGAGTTCATGAAGTGGCCGGTGTTCAGCATCTTCATCAGCGCCTTTTCCTCGACGTGGACGGCGAGGGGCTCTTCCTTGTTGCCGTAGACCACGGCGGGGACTCGGCCTTCGCGACGCATTGCGCGGGAGGCTCCCTTGCCCGCCCGCTCGCGCGTCTCGGCCGACAGCGTAAGCTGTTCGCTCATCTTGCATGTCTCCAATAGCTGGATTGATAAAACCCGCGCTCACGCCTCCAGGGATGACCATGAGCGGGGAAGCGGCGCCTGTACGCGAGAGGGGCACGGAAGGCAAGGGAAGGGGGACAGGAAGCGAAGGATGGATGACGGGAGCTACTGAACCCTCTTCGCCTTCAACCCCTTCTTCCTCAGCATCGCCTGCACGGAATCCTCGCCCACCAGATGCCCCGCTCCGACGGCGACGAAGGCGGTGCCCGGCGTCTCCATCCGCTTCGCCAGCCACTCGGCCCAGGCGGCGTTGCGCCGGCTCATCAGCGCCGACTTCAATTCGGG
Source organism: Allosphingosinicella sp. (assembly GCA_049590095.1). Taxonomy (GTDB): domain Bacteria; phylum Pseudomonadota; class Alphaproteobacteria; order Sphingomonadales; family Sphingomonadaceae; genus Allosphingosinicella. The sequence continues at coordinate 4,663 of JBAWCC010000307.1, forward strand.
CGACATCTGGGTCTCGTCGTCGAAGGTTCGGGCGATGCCCTCCAGGTCGCCGCTCGCCCAGGCGTCGAGCATCGCCTGGAACTGCGCCCTCGTATCGGCGCTGTCCTCGACCACGGAGAGGAGGAAGGCGCGCTGGGCCGGCTCGGACAGGGTATCGAGATAGCCCAATTGCTGCTCGACCGTCTCGAGGCCGCTCACCGTCTTGCCGGAGGCTTTGAACGGGGCGCCGATCTGCTTCTCGACCCCGAGCGACGGATCGAGGCCAAGCCGCTTGAACGTGACCCCGAGCAAAGGGAGCGCCGCCGCCCAGGTCTCCAGCCGGTCGAACACCGCTTCGGGATAGCCGCTCTCGGCGATCATCGCCCTCAGCGCCGCCTTTTTGTCCTCCGGTACCCGCTCCACGATCGGCGGCAAGCCGGGCGACATTCCGAGCCTGGCCATCGCTTTGGCCGAGGCCATCACGTCGTCGATGTCGGCGATCTCCAGCACCAGCTCGTCCGCTCCGGCGAGCGCCGAGTCCATCGCCGGCGTCCGCCATCCCTGGCCCTTGGGAAGCAGGTGGATCGTCCCGAACAGATAGAGGGTCGTATCGGAATCGGCGACCTTCCACATCGCCGGCCGCGGTGCTTCCGCCGCCGGCGCCGAGTGGGTGGCGCAGCCGGTGAGCGGAAGCAGCCCCGCCAGGGCGAGCCGAAGCCGGTTCTTCCATCCCGTCGCCATCGTCATGTCCCTCGCTTGATAATGTGGGACACCATGTCGCTCCGAAGTCCCCGGTTTCAACCGTTTGCCGTCGAAAATGCCGGCTATAATCCGCCTCAATCGATCCGCTTCACGATGAGCCCGCGCTTCGCCAGCATCGCCTGCACCGATTCCCGCCCCGCGAGATGCCCGGCTCCGACCGCAAACAGCAAGGTGCCCGGCTTCTTCAGCCGTTCCTCGAGCCACAGGGTCCACGCGGCGTTGCGTCGGCGGATCAGGACGTCGAACAGGGCCGGCGGGAAGTCCGCCCCGGCCTCCAGGTCCAGGGCCTCGGCCCGTCCCGCCACCCATTCGGCCTCGCCGACCCCCAGCGTCGAGGCGTCCGCCTCGGCGCCGGGCGCCGGCGGAGCGATGGCCTCGAGCAGGAGCTGGGCCTGCACCGCTTCGGGCAAGGCGCTCATCGAGGCGAGCACCGCATTGCCGTCCTCGACGCTGAGGATCGGCTTGCCCGCGCCTCGGAAGACTTCCTCGAGCACGTCCTCGACTCCGGGCGCCTCGTCGGAATCGTCGACTCCATAGGCCTGGAGCATCTGGGCGATTCCGAGCGTCATCGCCGCCGCCCAGCTGTGCATCCGGTCGAGCATCGGCATCGGCAGGCCCGACGCCTCGATCGCCGCCTTGAGGGGCTTGCGCTTCTTTTTCGGAACGCGCTGAAGAAGCGGCACCGGCTTGTCGGCGAAGAATCCGGCCAGGGTCTCGACGCTCGGCTCGGCGCCCGGCGCCTCGTAGGTCTCGACGACCAGCTCCGCCGATTCGCCCACCGCCTTGTCGAGCGCCGCCGAGCGCCAGCGGAAGCCCGGAGGAAGCACGTGGATCGTTCCGAACATGTAGATCCTGGTATCTTCGTCGGCGAGCAGCCACAAAGCCGGACGGGGCTCGGGCTGGGGCTCGGCCGCCGCCGCTCGAATGTCCTTGGCGGGCTCCGCCTCGACCGGCGGCACCGCCCAGGCCGGCGAGGCCAGGGCCGCCAGCGGCAGGATACACATCCGCCTGGAAAAAATCAGCGATCTCAATCTCATATCACGCCCGCCCGACACCTTGGCCCCTTGCTCTTACCCTTGCGGCTTTTGCCCGGGCCGGTCAATCGCGAGCGGCTCCGCTTGACCCTCCATCGCTCCTGCGCCAGAGCGTCGCCACCCTTTGTTGCAGGTGCGAAGCCAACGTGGACCGGCCTCCGAGCTTCCAGTCGCTGATCCTCACCCTCCACGATTATTGGAGCGGTCGGGGCTGCGTCATCCTCCAGCCCTACGACATGGAGATGGGGGCGGGGACCTTCCACTCCGCAACCACCTTGCGGGCGCTCGGCCCCGATCCCTGGAACGCCGCCTTCGTCCAGCCCTGCCGCCGTCCGACCGACGGCCGCTATGGCGAGAATCCCAACCGGCTCGGCCATTATTATCAATATCAGGTCATCCTGAAGCCGAGCCCGGCGGACCTCCAGTCGCTCTATCTCGGCTCGCTCGCCGCGATCGGAATCGATTTCGAACGCCATGACATCCGCTTCGTCGAGGACGATTGGGAGAGCCCGACGCTGGGCGCCTGGGGGCTGGGCTGGGAAGTGTGGTGCGACGGAATGGAGGTGACCCAGTTCACCTATTTCCAGCAGATGGGGGGCTTCGACTGCCGTCCGGTCTCGGGCGAGCTCACCTACGGGCTCGAGCGGCTGGCCATGTACGTCCAGGACAAGGACAATATCTTCGACCTCGCCTATAACGACCGGGGAGTGACCTACGGCGACGTCTTCCTCGAGAACGAGCGCCAGATGAGCGCCTACAATTTCGAGGTCGCCGACACCGACATGCTGTTCGACCAGTTCCGCAAGGCCGCCGGCGAGTGCGAGCGCTGCCTCGAACGCGCCTTGCCGATCCCCGCCTACGAGCAGGCGGTCAAGGCCAGCCACATCTTCAACACCCTGCAGGCGCGCGGAGTGATCTCCGTCGCCGAACGCCAGGCCTATATCGGCCGAGTGCGCGACCTGGCGAAAGGCGCCTGCCAGTCCTGGATGGACAAGAACGGGTGGGCGGCGTGAGGGTTTTTGCGCGCAGAGACGCAGAGACGCAGAGATTCCGAGCCTGTCCCGGCGCGCAGCGCATTTCCGACGTCTCTTTAGGAATAGGGCGGCCCATGTGCCAGCCGCAGCCTCTCTGCGTCTCTGCGTCTCTGCGCGAACCAAAAGCTGATTGGGCGCTTCGCGCGGGAGTTTGCGCAAATGCCTGATTTCCTCCTTGAGCTCCTCTCGGAAGAGATTCCAGCGCGCATGCAAGGCAAGGCGCAGCAGGATCTTGCGCGCCTTTTCTCCGACTATCTCTCAAGTGCTGGACTGACCGCCGAGTCGCTCGAAACCTACGCCACGCCCCGCCGCCTCGTTCTCATCGCCCGGGGCCTCCCGTCCGGGACCCAGGCCGTCCGCGAGGAGACCAAGGGCCCCCGCTCGTCCGCCCCGCCGCAGGCGCTGGAAGGCTTCCTCCGCAAGACCGGCCTCGCCCGCGACCAGCTCGAGAAACGCGACGGAATCTTCTACGCGGTCGTCGACAAGCCCGGCCGCGCCGCCTCGGCGGTCCTCGCCGAGGCGATCCCCGCCATCTTCCGCAATTTCCCCTGGCCCAAGTCGATGCGCTGGGGCGCCGCCTCCACCTCGACGGAGAGCCCGCGCTGGGTCCGCCCGCTTCAGGGCATCGTCGCCCTGCTCGGCGAGGAGATCGTCGAATTCGACATCGCCGGCGTGGAAAGCTCCGCCGCCACCGTCGGCCACCGCTTCCACCATTCCGGAATCATCACCCTCGGCGGCGCCCACGATTATCTCGAGAAGCTGCAGGCCTGCCACGTCGTCGTCGATCCCGCCGAGCGCCGCCGCATCATCGCCGAAGGCGCCCGCGCCGCCGCCGCGGCCGCCGGCCTGACCCTGGTCGAGGACGAAGGCCTTCTCGCCGAAAATGCCGGCCTGACCGAATGGCCCGTGCCTTTGCTCGGCCGCTTCGACCCCGCCTTCCTCAAGGTCCCGCGCGAGGTGATCCAGCTCACCATGCGCACCAACCAGAAATATTTCGCCTGCACGGACGGGGAGGGGGCTCTGGCGCCGAACTTCGTCTGCACCGCCAATATCGACGCCAGCGACGGCGGCGCGGCGATCGTCCAGGGCAACGAGCGAGTCCTCTCCGCCCGGCTCTCGGACGCCAAATTCTTCTGGGAGCAGGATCTGAAGGTCCCGCTCGAGGAGCAGGCGAAGAAGCTCGTCGACATCGTCTTCCACGAAAAGCTGGGCACGGTCGCCGACAAGGTCGAGCGCGTCGCGAAGCTGGCCAGATGGCTGGTCGAGGAAGGCATCGTAAAGCCCCTCCCCTTCAGGGGAGGGGTTGGGGTGGGG
>JBAWCC010000308.1:0-7788 GCA_049590095.1 Allosphingosinicella sp.
CGCGGGTGAAGCCGCGCCGTCGCTCCCCTTGCCGCCGGTGCCGCCGGCGAACAATCCCAGCGCGATCAGGGCGATTCCGGCCATCATCACCAGCGCCTGGCGCTGGATCGTGGCCAGCAGCGGCAGCTCGACCCCGAACGCCTTCAATCCGCCTCCCGCCACCGCCGCCAGCACCGCGGCCACGCCGCCGCTCACCAATATCTCCGCTGCGCCCACCGCACGTCCCCCTGCGAGCCTCGCCTCATGTTACGCTCCAACCGCGGGCACCGCAAACCGCCGCCTCGCCCCGGCCCCTCGCAATCTCTTTGCACGAAGGCTAACCTCCCCCGATGCCCAGCCTCGCCACCCAATTCGTCCACCTCGGCCTCGGCGCCACCGCCGTCGCCGAGCCGCCCTTCGACGGCATGTTATGGTACGAAGCCTATTCGGACCGTCATTCGGCCGACGGCGTCGAGGGTCGTCTCGTCTCCCAATACAGTTTCTCGGAGAGCTGGCCGAGCTGGGAGGTCCACCCGAACGGGGCCGAGCTGGTGATCTGCACCGCCGGAAGCCTCACCCTCCATCAGGAGCATCCCGGCGGCCGGATCGAAACGGTGACCCTCGGCCCCGGCGACTATGCGATCAACCCGCCCGGAATCTGGCACACCGCCGACGTCGCGCAGGGCGAAACCGCCACCGCCATCTTCATCACGCCGGGCGAAGGCACCGAGCACAGGCCCCGCTAGAGCCAATCCTGTTCAAATGGATCTGTTTCCCGGCGAAGGCCGGGACCCAGTCGTACCGCCTGCGCCGGTGGACCCCGGCCTTCGCCGGGGAACTGTGCTTCAACCTTTTCAGGACGGACCCTAGGCGGCCGTCCCTACTCTGCTCTTGCTTTCCCTCCGAAACGGAGCAAATCGAGATTGCCCGATAGGAAGTTTCCTGTCAGACCGATCGAATGGAACATAACAAGAACACCGATTCGCCCTGGACCCTCGACTCCGATACGCCCGGCGACGGGGTCGTCCCCCTGCATACGGCCCACATGCCCGAGTTCGTCGACCCGCTCGAGCCTCGCCACCCCGACAATTCCTTCACCGAGACCCGCGGCCTTCGCCACGACGGCTGGACCCCTCAGAAGAAGCGCCTGTTCCTCGAGCGCTTCGCCGAATGCGGAGTGATCGTCGAGGCCTGCGAGGCGGCGGGGATGAGCGCCAAGTCCGTCTACAATTTGCGCGATCGCGATCCCCTGTTCGCCGCGGGCCTCGACGCCGCCTGCGTCAAGGCGCGTGGGCCGCTCGCCGACGAGGCCTATTCGCGCGCCCGCAACGGGGTCGTCGAGCGCATCTACAAGGACGGGGTGATCGTCGCCGAGAAGCACCGCTACGACAACCGGCTGACCATGGCGGTGCTCGCCCGCCTCGATTCCCGGATCGACCGCGCCGAGGAGAAAGGCGCCGCGCACCTCAAGCTGGCCGCTCGCTGGGAAGATTATCTCGACGCCGTGAGCGAGGACCGGCGCGAGGACGGCCTTGCAATTCTCGCGCCGCCCGAACCGCTCGCCCCGCCCAGGCCCGCCCCCCGCCCCGGCGTAAATCCGGGACATCGTGAACTTCATGAACTTCACCCTGATGAAGAGGCCGGAATCGACGACGATCCCCACACCCTCTGGGAGGGCGAGGACGGCTGGTGGACCGATTATCCGCCGCCCGACGGCTTCGACGGCGAGGAGCATGGCCGCTGGGGGGACGACGACTATCGCCGCCCCCTCTCCCCGGAGGAGCAGGCCGTGATCGATTCCGACCTGGCGGAGGAGGAAGCGGAGGAGGCGGAGGCACTGGCCGAAGATCGGGCAGTCGCCGAGGCCCAGCGCGACGAATATTTCGGCTTCGGGCCCGATTCCGGGGTAGAGGGCGCCGGCGGCGCGGAACAGCCTGCGCCCGCCCTCTTTCAGGGAGAAGAAAGCCATGCTGAAGGACCATGACAGCTCCGCCATCCTCGCCGTCGCCGATCTCGACCGCGCCCGCAAATTCTACGGTGAAACGCTCGGCCTCGAGCTCGCCGACGAGGGCAATGAGGAAGGGGTGCTCGTCTACAAGACCGGTTCAACCCGACTCGTCGTCTACGCTTCCGAATTCGCAGGCACCAACCGGGCCAATTCGGTCGTCTGGGGAGTCGGCGACGATATCGATTCGATCGTCGCGGCGCTGGAATCGAAGGGGGCAAGCTTCGAACATTAACCCGACATCGGCCGGATCGAGGGCAATGTGCATCATGCCGGAGGAATGAAGCTCGTCTGGCTCAAGGACCCGGACGGAAACATCCTTCATTTGAACGATATATGAGGAGCCCGCAGGCTTCACGTCGTCCGGGACTCGATCCGGGATGCCGGTGGAGGAAGTCCGGAGCGTCAGGGGCTGACGGGGACGTCGTCGCTGTCGTCGTTGCTGAAGAGCAGCAGGGCCGCGACCACGAACACGACGAACCCGAGAACGGCCAGCATCGTCGTGCTGCGGCGATCGCGATGGTCCACTCCGTCATGGCGGAGCTGGAGCCCCTGCTCCACGCTGGCCGCGGGTTCCGGCGCGGCCTGCGCGAAGCTCGGCGCCGAAGCGCAGACCAGTGCCGCGGCGGTCAATGCTGCCGTCAAGGTCCGAATAGGCATCGAGCTGTCTCCTGATGAACGATCGCGCCGCGTGCTAAACGCAACTTTTCCGCGATGACAACAGGCTTATCGACGACCTGCCCCTGGCGTCCGTCCGACGGCCGTCTCCCCGGGCAGGAATGGGAGCTACCCTGGCGGCAGTGGCCGGGGCGCCCGAGGAGAAAGGATCTGAGATACGCGGCATCTGACCGCCTTCGCTGCGGCGCGGGCGGAAATGCTGCGCCCGCCCCGGGAAGAACTCGTCCGGTCGCTACCAATTTGCACCGCGGGCTAAAACCGTGCATAAGGCTCGGGCTTTAAGTCGCATTCGACGGACATTTCCTTCTTCGGTTGGTTTTTCCTTCTCTTTCACGCTTCTAAAGCCCGGGCGCGGCCGATCGCCGCCGCCGGCACTCTTGCTACCAAAGGAAAACATCATGCCGACCGGCACCGTAAAATTCTTCAACATCGACAAGGGCTACGGTTTCATCCAGCCCGAGGGCAGCGGCAACGACGCCTTCGTCCACATCTCGGCCGTCGAGCGCGCCGGAATGACCACCCTCGAGAAGGATCAGCGGGTCAGCTACGATCTCGAGCAGGACAATCGCGGCAAGACCAGCGCGGTCAACCTGCAGAGCGCGTAAGCCCTCCGCAATCTAAGGAAGGGCGTCGCTTCGGCGGCGCCCTTTTTTTTGCGCCTTCGGCACTGCCGTTCGTCCAGAGCGGGAATCGCTTCGTCGCCTCGGGACGGGGGCCAGGCAACCTTGGCGGTCCAGGCTCATTCTATGCTCAGCCGCGCATCGGCCGCGGCGCCCTACAGGAGAGTAAGAATGAGTATCTTCGGCAAGATCCGCGACGCGATTTTCGGCAAGGCCAGGGCCGCCCAGCCGAAGGGCCAGCCCCAGGCGCAGCAGCAGCCGCAAGACCCGGCCATGCCGCAAATGAACCCCGCGTCCCCCCAGCCGGTCGACGTCGACGTCGACGCAATCCTCGCCGATCTCGACTCGAAGAATGGCGAGAAGCTCGACTACCAATCGTCGATCGTCGACCTGATGAAGCTTCTCGACCTCGACTCGAGCCTGGCCAATCGCAAGGAGCTCGCGACCGAGCTTGGCTATGCCGGCGCCAGGGACGGCAGCGCCGAGATGAACATCTGGCTCCACAAGCGCGTGATGGAGGAGCTTGAGAAGAACGGCGGCAAGGTTTCCGCCTCGCTCAGGGACTGACGCATTTGGAGGCGGGAACGGCGCTCGACCCCGAACGAACGCCGCCCCGCCCCCGCCGTAGCCCACGCGCCCGCATGGAAAAGGCGCCGGGCCCGGCATCTCTCCGGTAGCCCCCACCTGGAGGCACTGCCCGGCGCAGGCGCGTGACCGGCGTCACGCCGCGGCCGTTTCCGTCGAACGGGCGACGGACGTGAAGCCGATGTTCGTCCACGATCCGGTCAAGCTGGAAGCCTGTGCGACGAGATGGGCTTTCCGCCCGAACGCGCGGCGCTGCCATTTCCTTGCACGGTGCGCTGCACGCTCACATCTTCGCTCGGAGCACGCACTTTTCGAGCTTCGGGCGCAGCAGCTTGAGATCGATCTTCGTCGACTGCAGCGCTGCCGGCGTCGTTCCGATCTGCGAGGCCATTTGCTTCGCGGCCTGGCTGACGATCGTCTCGCCGGCGTGCCCCTGCCGGGCGCCGCCGTCTCCGCCGTCGTCCTCCGCGCCGCCGTCCCCAGTGCCGCCGCCATCGACTTCGGGGTCGTCGCCGCCGCTGCGGATCTGCTGGTTCAGCCGCTCGATCTGAGCAACCACACCCGCCGGGTCGAAAGTGCCGACGTTACTCAGTCGATGGGCCAACACCCGCTCGACCGAGAAGAGCGAGGCGGCCACCAGATCGAAATAGCGCTTGCTGGCGGAAACTTCGAGTTCATCGCCCGGCCCGGCCCCGACCCTCCCGGTCGAACTCATCAACAGGCCCAGGCGCTTCTCGGTTTCGTCGAGTTGTCCGATCTCGAGCGCATCGATCCCGACCGCCTCGGTCTTGATGCACAGGATCGCATCGATCGAATGATCGTAGATTTCCGCCTTCGTCTTCGGATCGTAATAGCTCTTGCCGCCATTGAGGATCGAGCTGGCCGCGCCGCCGGCGACCGCAACGTCGTGACCCGCTCCGAACGCCACCGCCGTGGTCGCCCCGATGAGGGCGAGGAAACCGGGCGCCTCGAATACCTGCCGGCCGTTGGCGGCGCTGTGGGCTCGGCAACGGTACATGTAGAGGAAATTGTTTATAAGGGCGCGGGCTCCGTCGACCGTTTGAGCGATCGCGACCGGACCGGGCCGTTCGTCGGCCATGCAGCGCTGTCCCCAGCTGACATTGCTGCCGCGCACAAAGGTTTCGTTCTCCAGGTTCACGCTCGGTGGCGCGAAGCTGGCGGTGGCGCAGCCCGCGAGCGAGCCGCTCGCCAGCAGAATCAGGATCGATCGTGTCATGGAAAAGCCCTCCGCGGAATAGCTCCAGCGCTCGCACGAACGTGCCAGGGGTGCCGTGACGCCCGTCACGCCGCGTCGGGGGACGCGACTTTTTCTCAATTTGGGAGACCGGCCGCCCCCTCTCTGGACAGGGCGCCGGATTCCGAACAGAAGGCGCGCCATGTCCAGCCAGCTCGAATTCTACCAGGCCCGCGCCGTCGAGGCGCGCGCCGATGCCGACGCCGCCACTCTCGACAATGTCCGCAACCGCTGCCTCCGGGCGGCGGAGGCGTGGGAGGCGATGGCCGCCAGGGCCCATCGCGGCGACGCGATGCGCGCCCGCCAGGAAGCCGACAAGCGCGCCCTCGCGGAGGCGTCGGCGACGGCTCCGGCGGACCAGGGCGGGCCGATCGGGACAGGGGCGACGTAACTGTCCCCGGTTACCGGTTGCCGCTTCCCATGGCAGATGCTAGCAACCGGGCTCGGACCCCGCTGAAGGAACGAGCTTCCTTCCGATCTCGGGCCGAAGCACGCGCCGGCTTCTTAGGCCGGCCACCAAGGTTGACGCTGCATGAGGCATATTTCCCCCACGACGCTGCCTGCCCGAACAGGGCCGGGCATCGCGACCGGGGCATTTCGGCCGGGCTTTTCCGCCGGCCTGCCGCACGCAGCAGAGGCGATATTTTTCTTTTCAACCCGGACATTGAGGGCGCGCGCCGAACCGGCCGCGCCTTCGTCCATATTCGAGCGCGCGCCTGGCGCCGCCGCCGCAAGGACGGCACGGCGCGCGTGGAGTGACTTCAATGACAATGCGCATGTTGATCGACGCGCGCCACCAGGAAGAAACCCGGGTGGCGGTCGTCAAGCGAAACCGGATCGAGGAATTTGATTTCGAATCCGCCGAGCACAAGCAGCTCAAGGGGAATATCTATCTAGCCAAGGTGACCCGGGTCGAACCGTCGCTGCAGGCGGCGTTCGTCGATTACGGCGGCAACCGCCACGGCTTCCTCGCTTTTTCGGAAATCCATCCCGATTATTACCAGATCCCCCGCGAGGATCGCGAGGCCCTGCTTCGCGAGGAAGCCGAGCATGCGGCCGAGGAGGAACGCCTGCGCGCCGCCGAGGACGCCCGCTATGAGAGCCGCGGCAGCCGCAGCGATCGCGATGACCGCGACGACGATGGCGATCAGGACGAAGCCGAGCATTCCTACCACGATGAAGCCGAGGAAGGCGAAGGCGGCGACGAGGATGCTCCCGCCCCGCCCGAATCGGCCGAGAGCGCTCCGGAGGAGAGCGCCGCCGACGAGCTTCGCCGAAAGCGCCAGAATCTGCGGCGGCGGTACAAGATACAGGACGTCATCCGGCGCCGGCAGGTATTGCTGGTTCAGGTCGTCAAGGAGGAGCGCGGCAACAAGGGCGCGGCGCTGACCACCTATCTGAGCCTCGCCGGCCGCTATTGCGTGCTCATGCCCAACACGTCGCACGGCGGAGGCATCAGCCGGAAGATCTCGAACGGCGCGGACCGCAAGCGCCTCAAGCAGATCATGTCGGACCTCTCGCTGCCGACCAGCATGAGCTGCATCGTCCGGACCGCCGGCCTTTCGCGGACCAAGACCGAGATCAAGCGCGACTTCGACTATCTCGCCCGCCTCTGGGACGAGATTCGAGACCGCACCCTGGGAAGCTCGGCGCCCGCGCTCATCTACGGCGACAGCGATCTCATCAAGCGCGCCATCCGCGACATCTACAATCGCGACATCGACGAGGTGATCGTGGAAGGCGAGGACGGCTACAAGGCCGCCCGCTCCTTCATGAAGCTGCTCATGCCCAGCCATGTGAAGCGCGTGGCGAATTACGTCGACACGGTGCCTCTCTTCCAGCGCTACGGCGCCGAGGACCAGCTCGCGGCCATGTACCAGCCGGTCGTCCAGCTCAAATCGGGCGGCTATCTGGTCATCAACCCGACCGAGGCCCTGGTCTCGATCGACATCAACTCGGGCCGCTCGACCCGCGAGCACAATATCGAGCAGACCGCCTACGCGACCAATATCGAGGCCGCCAACGAGATCGCCCGCCAACTTCGCCTGCGCGACATGGCCGGGCTCGTCGTCATCGACTTCATCGACATGGAATCGAACGGCCATATCCGCAAGGTCGAGAAGGCGATGAAGGAGGCGCTGAAGAACGACCGCGCCCGGATCCAGGTCGGGCGGATCTCGTCCTTCGGCCTGATGGAGATGAGCCGTCAGCGGCTTCGCACCGGAGTGCTCGAGGCCTCGACCCGCCCCTGCCCCCATTGCGAGGGCAGCGGCCTGATGCGGACCGCTTCGTCGGCGGGCCTGTCGGCGCTTCGGATGCTGGAGGAGGAAGCCGGACGCGGCCGCGGAAGCCGGATCGTGCTCCGCGCCGGGCGCGAGGCCGCAGTCTATGTCCTCAATCGCAAGCGCGGCGAGATCGGCGAGATCGAATCGCGCTACGGTGTCCTCATCGAGGTCCTGATCGAGGAGACGTTCGAGGGCGCCAAGATGGCGGTCGAGTCCTTCGGCCCGCCGCCGGCGGCCCGCCCGAGGGTCGAACGCATCGTCGAGCCGGAAGTCGACGAGGAGGAAATCGCGGAAGAGCTCGACGACGAGATCGAGGAAAGCGAGGAGGCCGAGGAGAGCGAGGACGAGGCTCGCCCCCGCCGGTCCGAGAGCCGCGAGCAG
>JBAWCC010000309.1:0-22214 GCA_049590095.1 Allosphingosinicella sp.
AGCTCGTCCACCTTCTTGAGGAGGTAGCGGTTGAGCTGGTTGGCGTCCTGCTCGGTCTCCGCCGCGCTCGGGCCGTGGCCGTGGCCGTGGGTGGGGACGTGGGCGGCGAGGCTGTCGTCGAAGTGGACGAAGAGCTGCAGCTGGTCCTGGAGGATTCGCGCGGCATAGGCGACGGCGTCGTCGGGGGTGATCGTGCCGTCGGTCTCGACCGTCAGGGTGAGCTTGTCGTAATCGAGCTCCTGGCCGACGCGGGTGTTCTCCACCTTGTAGCTGACCTGGCGCACCGGGCTGTAGAGCGCGTCGATCGGGATGATCCCGATCGGCGCGTCGGCCGGGCGGTTGGAGGCGGCGGGGACATAGCCCTTGCCGGCCTCGGCGGTCAGCTCCATGTTCAAGGTGGCGCCGTCGTCGAGGTGGCAGAGCACCAAATCGCCGTTCATCACCTCGATGTCGCCGGTGGTGGCGATCTGGCCGGCGGTGACTTCGCCCGGGCCGGTCGCGCTCAAGGCGAGCCGGCGCGGCTGGTCGCCTTCCATGCGAAGCGCGATCTGCTTCACGTTGAGGACGAGATCGGTAATGTCCTCGCGGACGCCCGCGAGGCTCGAGAACTCGTGGAGGACGCCCTCGATCCGGATCGAGGTGACCGCGGCGCCCTGGAGGGACGACAGGAGGACCCGGCGAAGCGAGTTGCCGAGGGTCAGGCCGAAGCCGCGCTCCAGCGGCTCGGCGACGAAGGTCGCCCGGCGGCGGCTGTCGCCTCCGCCCGCCTTCTTCTCGAGCGAATTGGGTTTCTTCATTTCCTGCCAGTTCTTAGCGTTGACTGCCATATATTCCTCTGGGACTCTCGGGACCGCTCAAGACGGTCCCGGCTATTTAGAACCGGCACCCCGCGGCCGCGGGGTGACGAAACATCACACTCGGCGGCGCTTGGACGGGCGGACGCCGTTGTGCGGGATCGGGGTGACGTCGCGGATCGAGGTGATCTGGAAGCCGACCGCCTGGAGGGCGCGAAGCGCGCTCTCGCGGCCCGAGCCGGGGCCCTTCACCTCGACCTCGAGGGTGCGCACGCCATGTTCGGCGGCCTTCTTGCCCGCGTCCTCGGCGGCGACCTGGGCCGCATAGGGCGTCGACTTGCGCGAGCCCTTGAAGCCCATCATTCCGGCCGACGACCAGGCGATGGCGTTGCCCTGGGCGTCGGTGATGGTGATCATCGTGTTGTTGAAGCTGGCGTTGACGTGCGCCACTCCGGCGGTGATGTTCTTGCGTTCGCGCCTGCGGAGGCGCTGCGGTGCCTGTGCCATGTCGTCCGGTCCTTACTTCTTCTTGCCGGCGATCGGCTTGGCCTTGCCCTTGCGGGTGCGGGCGTTGGTGTGGGTGCGCTGGCCGCGGACGGGCAGGCCCTTCCTGTGGCGAAGGCCGCGGTAGGAGGCGAGGTCCATCAGGCGCTTGATGTTCATCGCGACTTCGCGGCGAAGGTCGCCCTCGACCTGATAGTCGGCGTCGATCGTCTCGCGGATCTGGAGGACTTCCTGGTCGGAAAGGTCCTGGACGCGGCGCTCGGGCGAGATCCCCAGCTTCTCGGCGATCTGGACCGCCTTGGTCCGTCCGATTCCGTGAATGTAGGTCAGCGCGATGACCACGCGCTTGTTCGTGGGGATATTGACCCCGGCAATACGAGCCATAAAATTTTTTCTCCTGCTCCACGGGGCGGGATGGCTGCCGCCCCATCTCTACGCGTCGATGGGCCCTTAAACAGCGATAGCCGACGAGCGCACGAAAGCGCCGCCGGACGACCGGTTATCGGGATGTGCGCGAGATAGGGTCGCCGGGGGGCGCTGTCAACGGTAAGCGAAGAGTGGAAAGCGGCTTTTTCGCTCAGCCGAGCAGGCGCTCGTGGACGACCTTCCCGCTTTGGGTCAGCCGCACCCCCTTGACGATCTCGTCGTCGTCGGGGAGCACCGGCCTTCCCGCTTCCTTGTCCCAGAAGGCCGAGAGGAAGTTGAAGAGGTTGCGGGCGTAGAGCGCGGAGGCATCGGCCGCGAGCCGGCTCGGCACGTTGCGGTGGCCGACGATCCGAACTCCGTGGCGCTCCGCCACCTCGCCCGGCGCCGAGCCTTCGACATTGCCGCCCTGCTCCACGGCGAGATCGACGACCACGCTTCCCGGACGCATCGAGGCGAGCTGGGAGTCCGAGATCAGCCGCGGCGCCGGCCGGCCCGGGATGAGCGCGGTGGTGATGACGATGTCCTGCCGGGCGATATGGCCGGAGACCAATTCGGCCTGGGCCGCCTTATATTCGTCCGACATCTCGGTCGCATAGCCGCCGGCGCCCTCGCCCTCGATGCCCGCCACCTTCTCGACGAACACCGCCTTGGCGCCGAGGCTTTCGATCTGCTCCTTCGTCGCGGCCCGGACGTCGGTCGCCGAAACCACCGCTCCCAGCCGCCGGGCCGTCGCGATCGCCTGCAACCCGGCGACCCCCACGCCCATGACGAAGACTCGCGCCGCCGGGATCGTCCCGGCCGCGGTCATCATCATCGGGAAGGCCCGGCCATATTCGGCGGCGGCGTCAAGAACCGCCTTGTAGCCCGAGAGATTGGCCTGGCTGGAGAGCACGTCCATCGACTGGGCTCGGGTGATTCGCGGCATGAACTCCATCGCCAGCGCCTCCAGGCCGGCCGACGCAAAATCGTCGACCCGCTCGCGCCGTCGGAAAGGATCGAGAATGGCGACCACCAGCGCGCCCGGCGTCACGCCCCGAAGCGCCGCCGCATCCGGCCCCTGGACCCCCAGGATCGCGTCGGCGCCGGCGAGCGCCGCTTCGCGCGGCCCGACCGTCGCGCCAGCGGCCTCGTAATCGGAATCGGCGATCGAAGCGGTCAGCCCGGCCCCGGCCTCGACCGCGACCTCGGCGCCCAACGCGATGAACTTCTTCGCCGTCTCTGGAGTCGCCGCGACCCTGCGCTCGGCCTCGGCCGTCTCCTTCAGGATCGCCAGCTTCACCGCTTTTGCTATTCGCGGATGATGAGGACGACGATGAGGCCGGTGACGATCGAGATGATCGCGCCCCATTTCATCAGGAAGAGGAAGGTCTCATAGCCCTTCTTGTGGGCCACGGCCTCCTTCTCGATCTCGCCTTCCGCCGCCATATTTTTTCCAATTCCCTGTCTGTGGACAGGCGCCTTCTAGCGCCGGAGGGGCGGCCGTTGAAGCCCTGATTAAGCCGAACTTTACCTGCGCCCGCTACACCCCGCTTATGAGCCATGGGGAGTGAAGATGCGGCCGGACCCGACGCGATGCCTGCTGCTGATAGATGACGAGCCCGCCCAGCGGCGCCTCGTCACCGCCATCGGCGCCCGCGCCGGCTGGTGGGTGAGGGGCGCGCCCGATGTCGATGCGGCCGCGAAGATCCTTACCGACATCGACGGACCGCCGGTCGACGCCATCCTCCTCGACCATTGGCTGCCGGGGCCGGACGGCACCGGGGTCATCCGGCAGATAAGGGCGCTTCGTCCCGACCTGCCCCTGCTCGTCATGACCGCCCAGACCTCGGTCGCGGTCGCGGTCGAGGCGATGCGCGCCGGAGCCCATGACTTCCTGGTCAAGCCGATCGCGCCCGACAGCCTGCTCGCGGCCCTCAACGCCGCCACCGACCGCCGCCAGCGCGGCGGCGGCGAGCTTCGCCCGCTCTCGGAGAAAATCTCCAACCGGCCATTGGCCTTCGAGGAGATCGTCGGCTCGGCGCCGCCCTTCCGCTCGGCCCTCGCCGTCGCCGCCAAGGCGGCCCGTGCCCGGGTTTCGGTGCTGATCGAGGGCGAGAGCGGCTCGGGCAAGGAAGTCATCGCCCAGGCGATCCACACCGCCTCGCCGCGAGGCCGGAAGCCGATGATCACGGTCAATTGCGGAGCGATCCCAGAGAATCTCGTCGAATCGGTGCTGTTCGGGCATGAGAAAGGCGCCTTCACCGGCGCCTTCGACCGCCATGTCGGCCGCTTCGAGGATGCCGACGGCTCCACCCTGTTCCTCGACGAGATCGGCGAGCTCCCGCTCGAGACCCAGGTCAAGTTGCTCCGTGCGCTCGAAACCGGCGAGATCCAGCGCATCGGCGGCCGCGCCATCCACATGGTCGACGTCAGGATCATCGCCGCGACCAACCGGCGGCTTGCCGAGGAAGTCGCCCGCGGTCGCTTCCGCGAGGATCTCTATTACCGCCTCAACGTCGTCCACGTGCCGATCCCGCCCTTGCGGGACCGGGCCAGCGACATCCCCCCGCTCTCGCGCCACCTCCTCGCCCGGATCGCCGAACAGCCCGGCATGCGCCATCTCTCGATCACCGACGACGGTCTGGAGGTGCTGATGCGCTACGGCTGGCCGGGCAACGTCCGCCAGCTCCAGAACGCCCTGTTCCGGGCGGCGGTGCTGTGCGACGGCAATGCCCTTACCGCCACCGACTTCCCGCAGATTGCCCAGGAATCGACCCTCTCGCGCCGCTCCAGCGACTTTCACCGACCGGCGCTCAACGGTGCCTCGCAGCAGGCGGCCCTGTCCAACGGCCCCGGAATCACCCTTTACGACCCCGACGGGAACCTGCGCCCGCTTGAGGCGATCGAGGCCGACGTCATCCGCCTCGCCATCGGCCATTATCGAGGCCGGATGACCGAAGTGGCCCGGCGGCTGGGGATCGGGCGGTCGACCCTTTACAGGAAGCTCGGCGAGCTCGGCATCGGCGACGCGGCCTGATCGGTCATCCACGATCCGTCATGCCAGCGAAGGCTGGCATCCATCCGGAGTCGGCATGGACCGCAGCCTTCGCTGGGGTGACGATGGAATGGAACCGCCGTACAATGCGCCCATGCCCGACTTCACCCAAGCCATAATCCTCATCACCGGCGCCGCCTCCGGCATCGGCGCCGCCACCGCCACCCGGCTCGCCGAGGCGGGCGCGCGCAAGCTCATCCTGATGGACCGGGACGAGGACAGATTGCGCGACTTCGCCTTCACCTTGCCCTGCGAGCGCCAGATCCGGATCGGCGACGTCGCCGACGCGCAATTGTGGGAGCGCGAGGACCTGACCGGCCTCACCCACGCCGTGGTCAATGCCGGAATCGGCGCCGGCGGCCCGATCGCGGACACCAGCTTCGCCGACTGGCGGCAAATCATGTCGATCAACCTCGACGGCGCCTTTCTCACCCTCCAGGCCTCGATGAAGGCGATGCGCGACACGGGCGGCTCCATCGTCCTCACCGCTTCGGTGGCGGGCGTGAAGGCGGAGCCGGGAATCGCCGCTTATGGAGCGTCCAAGGCCGCGGTGATCCACCTCGCCCGGATCGCGGCGAAGGAGGGCGCCCCGCTCGGAATCCGGGTCAATTCGATCGCCCCGGGCGGGGTCGAGACCCCGATCTGGGAATCCGTGCCCTTCTTCACCGACCTTGCCGAGCGCGAGGGCCGGGAAGCGGCATTCAAGGCGATGGCGGCCAACAGCCCCCTCGGCCGCTTCGGCAAGCCCGAGGAGATCGCCGCCCAGATCGCCTTTCTCCTCTCCGACGAGGCGGCGTTCATGACCGGAGCCTGCCTGGTCAGCGACGGCGGCTATTCGCTTTAACCGTTCCCCGGCGAAGGCCGGGGCCCAGCTCCGCGGCTCTTCCGGACCCCGGCCTTCGCCGGGGAACGCATCAGCCTAAGCCGGTTTTAACCCCACCACTTTATGGTGGGTTCAATGCGCAGCCCGCCCTTTCTCCTTCTCCTCGCCGCCGCCGTGCCCGCGTCCGCTCAGCGCCTCGACTACCAGCCCGTCTCCGACGACACGCTCGCAGAGCCCGCGCGCCTTGCCTACCAGGCGGTGGACGTCCCGGATCCGGCGGCGGACGCGCCAACGCGCCGCATGAAGCCCAAATGGCTGCAATGGGGCCTTCTCGACCGGTTCGAATATACCGCCCAGCGCGGCCGGGACGGCTATGCCTGGGATTTCTCGGCGCTGATCGGCGGCGAGCGCCACCGGCTCTGGCTCGGCACCAGCGGCGACGGCGGCTCCTGGGGCGGCCCGGACTATGTCGAGCTGAACGCGCTCTATTCCTACCATGTCGGCGGCGACTGGGACCTGAATGCCGGCCTTCGCTTCGATGCCCGGCCCCGGCCGACGCGGAGCCATGCGGTGCTCGGCGCCCAATATGACGACGGCGACGCCTGGGTCGGCGCCTTCGGCTACCTCTCCCACAAGGGCGAAGCCGGCGCCCGGCTGGCCGGCTATTACAACCAGCCTCTCGCCGGCCCCCTTATCCTCCAGCCCAGCGCGGAGCTGGATTTTTACGGCGGGGACGTGCCCGAGCTCGGCCTCGGCCGGGGATTCGGCTATGCCGAGGCAGGCCTTCGCCTGCGCTACGAGATCGAGGAGGCCTTCGCGCCTTATGTGGGCCTGAGCTGGTCTCGAGACCTCGGCCGGACCGCTCGGATGACGCGCGAGGAAGGCGAGGATCCCGAGACGAAGAGCCTGGTCATGGGAGTGCGCTCGGCTTTTTGACGAACACGTCACCCCAGCGAAGGCTGGGGTCCATGCCGGCTCAGCATGGATGCCAGCCTTCGCTGGCATGACGGAGGACGTCAGGCCAGCAGATCCTGCTCCTCCGGATGAGTCTCGATATAATGCTTCACGAAGGGGCAGGCCGGCACCACCTTCAGCCCCTTCGCCCGGGCGTCGTCGAGGGCGGCCTTGATCAGCTTCGAGCCGATCCCCTGCCCCTCCAGCGCCGATGGCACCTCGGTGTGGGTGAAAATTATCCGCCCGTCGCGAAGCCGGTAGGCGGCGAGCGCCAATCCGCCTTCCACCTCCAGCTCATATCGGTGCTCCGCCTCGTTGTTCCTGACTTCGTCCGTCATTCCGTCTCTCCCTTCATAGGTGCGATCACCTGCTCGGCGAAGCGGTCCATTTCCTCCGCCTGGGGGCTCATCTGAAGAAGCAGCAGGTCAAGCCCGGCCGCTTCATATTCCTCGATCCGCTCGCGCAACTGCTCGGGCGTCCCGACCAGATTGGGCCTGAGGCCCCGGTTCGACACCGAATATTCCTGGAGCTTCAGCTCCCGCTCGAGCTGGGTGCCGGAAAGCCACTGGTCGAAATTGTCGAAGCCCTTGGGAGGCTCGGGCGGAAGCGCGGTGATCCGCTCAAGCTCCCGCTTCGCCTCGGCCTCGCTGTCGCGGACGATCGCATAAGCCGCCATTCCATAATGCATCCCCGGCCTGCCTGCCTGCTCGCGACGTTCCGCCATGTCGGCGATCTTGGGCGCCACCGCATCGACCGGGTCGCCGTGCATGACGTAGGCGTCGCATTGCTGCGCGATCATCGTCTTGGCCGCCTCGCTCTCGCCGCCGGCATAGATCATGGGCCGAGGCTTGCTCACCGGCTTGGGCTCGCAGATCGCGTCCTTCAGACGATAGCGCTCGCCCTCGTAGGTGAAGCGCTTCTCGGTCCACAGCCCGTCGACCACGTCCAGCCACTCCCGGGTCCGCGCATAGCGGTCGTCATGCTGGTCGAACTGAAGCCCATATTGGGTGGCCTCGTCCGCCCACCAGGAGGAGACGACGTTGAGCGACAGCCGCCCGCCGCTGATATTGTCGATGTTCGCCGCCTGCTTCGCGAACAGGGCCGGCTGATGGAAATTGGGCCGGACCGCGACCATCAACTCGATCCGCTCCGTCACCGCCGCGAGCGCCGCCGCAGTCGACCAGGCGTCGAGCGCCGGCTCCTCGACACCCTTGATGTCGTTGAGGTTCAATTCGGCGATCAGGCTCAAATCCCAGCCCGTCTCCTCGCTTCGAAGGGTGAGCCGACGGACATAGTCCCAGCTCGCCTCCATCCCTTCGTCCCTGACGTTGCGAAGCCAGCCGCCGAACACCGGCATCCAGTAACCGAATCTCATCGCCTGCACTCCCGAACCGCGGTTTCGAGACAATCCACGAGGCGCTCGTGCGGGTCCCAGCCGAGCACGTCCAGCGGCTTCGCGACGAAGTTGGACAGCGCGTTGATGTCGTAGAAGCGGGCAATGCCGTCGCGGTCGTCGATCAGATATTCGACCCCGCCGACGTCGAGTCCGGCCGCCCGGGCGATCCGTTCCGCGGCCTCGATCAGCTCGGGCGGGGGAGACACGGCCGTCATCCGAACCGCCGCCCGGCCCGGCTGGGCGATGCAGGCGTCGGCCGGGCACAGATCGAAGCTGTCCCCGCCGCTCTCGACCTCGATCGCGTAGAGGAACCTGCCGCCCAGGGTCTCGACCCGGACGATCGCGCCGCCGCGCGCCGGAACATAATCCTGGACGAGGAGGACGGAGTCGACGCTCTCCGGCACGCTCCCCCCGGCGAGCGAGGCCGCAAGCTCTCCCTCGCCGCCATAGCGGACGATGCCCGCGCCCGAGCCGCCGATATTCGCCTTGACGAGCAGCGGCCATCGCATCGTCCGGGCGGCGGCGAGCAGATCCCGGCGGCGATGGACGACCTTCGTCCGGGGCACTTCGTACCCCAGCCGCGAGATCAGCGAGAGCTGCCGGGCCTTGGAGCTGTCGACCGCGATCGCGTCGGCGCCGTTCAGCACTCGCGCCCCGTTGCCGGCCCAATGGGCGAGCAGGGCTTCGGCGTAGAAGATGCCGTGCTCGGCTTCGCGAAGGAAGCCCGACATGGCGACCCGGCTCAGGACGACCGGCGCGGGAATCTCGCTCGAAGCGGGATCGAAGCCGTGATCCGACAGCCGGATCGGTTCATAGCGCAGGCCGCGCCGGTCCAGCGCCGCGAAGAGAGGCTCGAACCAGGTCGGATGCTCGTAGAGGATGGCGAGATCGGGGGTCATTCGGGGCGCCTTGGCGGAAGCCGGCCGTCCTGCAAACCCCTCTCCCGCTTTCCGCGGGAGAGGAGGGGCCAGGGGGAAAGCCTAAAGACCGGGCCAGCCTCGTCTACTCGTCTCGCGCGTCGGCCCAGCCATGGGTCCCGATCAGGGGCACGAAGCGCACCGGCCCCAGGTCTTCCGCGTCGAACGCCTCCTCGCCCCGGCGGGTGACCTTGACCAGCTTCTGGACGGAGTCCGGCTCTCCCACCGGCATCACCAATATGCCGCCGATCGACAGCTGTCGGCGAAGAGCGTCGGGCACATGGCTTCCGCTCGCCGCGCACAATATCGCCTCGAACGGGGCTTCATCGGGAAGGCCGCCGGTGCCGTCCCCTTCGACAATCCTGACATTGCCGTAGCCGAGCCGCTCCATCCGCTCCCGAGCCAGCCGAACGAGCTCCGGGTGGCGCTCGACGGCGGTCACCGTCTCGGCGATCCGGCTCATCACCGCCGCGGCATAGCCCGAGCCGGCGCCGATCTCGAGTACCCTGTTCCCGGGCGCGACCCCGGCCGCCGAGATCATCAGTGCGACGATATAGGGCTGGGAAATGGTCTGCCCGGCCTCGATCGGGAGCGGACCGTCCTCATAAGCGAGCTCGCGCATGCCTTCGGGCACGAACTCGTCGCGCGGGACCGTACGGAACGCGTCGAGAAGCCGAGTTCCCTCGATTCCACGGCCGGCGATCTGTTGCCGGACCATCTTCTCGCGCTCGGCGGCGAAATCCGCCATCTGAGCCTCCTGTCGCCCCAGTAACCGGCGCGGCGGGAGCGCGTTCCGCGCCCTTAGCCGCCGCAGGGACCGCCGTCGGTGTTGATCCGCGAAGTAGCGGGCGACTCCGGCTGGTAGCAGATCGCGATTTCGCGACCGACCGGATAATCCTTCACCCGGTCGCCGGGCAGCGAGCCCGAAACCGCCACCTGCCGGCCGTCCACCGTGAAGAGATAGTCGATGTCGGTCTCGTCGAGACTGCTGCTCTCCTCGTCCGGATCGAAGGCCACCTTGGTGACCGTCGCGGTCGCGGCCGCGGTCATCGCCGCCCGCTCCTGGATCGAATCAACCAGGAGCCAGGCCAGGCCCGCCAGGACGATCGCGACGATCAGGATCGCCTTCCAATATTTCTTCATAATTCCCCCGTTTCGAATGCAACGAGGTTCATATCGAGTCGACCGTGCAGGGCAAGACTTCCAGCCATACTCTCCCGCTTCCGCCGGCGGGGATTACGGCACCGGGCTTCGCGGCGACGGCCGCGCTCCGCCGGCGCGCTGACGGATGACCCGGATGTAGGATTCGACGAAGGCCTGGTTGACCTCGTCCCAGCCGTAGCGGCGGCTGGCCTCGCAGCCGGCAAGGCCCGCCGCCCGGCGCGAGGCCGGATCGCTGCAATAGGCTTCCAGCGCTCCGGCGAAGCCCTCGATCGCGCCAGCCCGGACCAGGCGGCCCGTCACCCCGTCGTCGACCAGGCTCTGGCTGCCGGTGGCGATGGCCGCAACGACCGGGAGCCCGGCCGCCATCGCTTCCAGAGTGACGTTGCCGAAAGTCTCGGTCACCGACGGGTTGAACAGCATGTCCATCGAAGCGACGGCGCGCCCGAGATCGGGGCCCTCCCGGAAGCCCGCGAAGGTCGCATCCGGCATCCGCCGCTGGAACCAGTCCTTGGCCGGTCCCTCGCCGACGACCAGCACCTTGTGCCGGATCTGACGGCGCTCGAGGCAGTCGATCGTCTCGGCGAAGACGTCGAGGCCCTTTTCCATGACCAGGCGGCCGACGAAGCCGATCACGGGATCCTCGTCGCCGATTCCGAGCCCGCGCCTCCAGTCGAGGTCGCGCCGGCCCGGATTGAATATCTCCCGGTCGATTCCCCGGGTCCAGATCCCGACATCGTCGCTCATCCTTTGCTCCAGAAGCAGCTGCGCCATCGAATCCGACGGAGCGAAGATGGCGTCGCAGCGCCGGTAGAAGCGGCGCAATATCGCTTCCATCACCGGTTCGAGGAAGGCGAGGTTGTAGTAGCGGAAATAGGTCTCGAAGCGGGTGTGGACGGAAGCGACGACGGGAATGTCCATCCGGCGGGCGAGGGTTACCGCTCGGTGGCCGAGGACGTCGGGGCTTGCGACATGGAAGATGTTCGGCCGGAACGCCTTGATGTCGCGTCGAACCCCCCGAGGCAGCCTGAACGGGAATCTATATTCCTTGCGCCGGGGGATGGAGAGGCTTGGGATATGGACGACGTCCCCGTTGGCCGGAAAGGCCGGCTCCGCCACGGTCGGCGAATAGATCCTGACCGCGGCCCCCTGCCGAAGCAGATATTCGACAAGGCGGTTGAGCGCCTGGTTCGCCCCGTCGCGGATGTAATTGTAGTTTCCGCTGAACAAGGCGATGCGCAGGCCGGTGGCGTTCATAGGGTCCCGTAACGCTTGGGGTGGCCGCGTAGAACCCCGTCTTGATGTCAGGACGGGGGTTTCTCCCGGTCCCGCTCCCGGAGCGCCCGCCTGTACCGGTAGCCGGCCACGGCCACTGCGGGCAGGATCATCAGGGCGATGAGGAAGAAAGTGAAAGCGAGCTTCATCGGGTTTCCCGTAAAATCCTCCCCGCGATTTCGCGGGGAGGGGGACCAGGCGAAGCCTGGTGGAGGGGTTCTTCGGAGTCCGCAAGGCCCCTCCACCGCGCCGCGCGCGGTCTCCCTCCCCGGCGAAAGCCGGGGAGGATTTCAACAATCAGCTCTGCAGATACTCGCCGGCGTCCGCATCGCTGCCATGGCCTTCGGCCTGCACCGCTCCGAGCGGATCGTCGCCGATCGCCGCTTCGGGACCCTGGGCCAGCTCGGCCGCATGCTCTTCCGCCGCCGTGTTGGCCGCGACCAGCGACTCCTGCAGCTTGCGGTGCTGGGCGCGCAGAGCGACGTCGCGGCTGGTGGCGGCGATCCGCATCCGGTTCATGCCCGCGCCGGTACCCGCCGGGATGAGGCGGCCGACGATGACATTCTCCTTGAGGCCGTCCAATGTGTCGATCTTGCCCTGGACCGAAGCCTCGGTAAGCACTCGGGTCGTCTCCTGGAAGGAGGCGGCCGAGATGAAGCTTCGGGTCTGGAGCGACGCCTTGGTGATCCCCAGAAGCACCGGCTTGCCTTCGGCGAGGCGCTTCTTGCCTCCCTTCAGCTTGGCGTTGATCTCGTTCATCTCCTGAAGGTCGATCTGCTCGCCGGCGAGAAGGGTGGAATCCCCGCTCTCGGTGATCTCGACCTTCTGGAGCATCTGGCGAACGATCACCTCGATGTGCTTGTCGTTGATCTTCACGCCCTGCAATCGATAGACTTCCTGGATCTCGGAGACGAGATATTCCGCCAGGGCCACGACGCCGAGCACCTCGAGGATGTCGTGCGGATCGGGGCTTCCGCCGATCAGATTGTCGCCGCGCTTGACGAAATCGCCTTCCTGCACGTCGATGACCTTCGACTTGGGCACCAGATACTCGACCGGCTCGCCGCCGTCGTCCGGGATGATCGCGATCTTGCGCTTGGCCTTGTAATCCTTGCCGAACGCGACCCGGCCGGAGACCTTGGCGATGATCGCATTCTCCTTGGGCTTGCGCGCCTCGAACAGCTCCGCCACCCGCGGCAGACCGCCGGTGATGTCGCGGGTCTTGGCCGCTTCACGCGAGACACGGGCGAGCACTTCGCCGCCCTCGACCCGCTGGCCCTCCTCGACGGAAAGCATCGCTCCGGGCGCCAGCATGTAGCGCGCCGCTTCGCCGCTCTGCTCGTCGAGGAGGGTGATGCGCGGACGCAGATCCTCCTTGGTTCGAGCCGAGCCGCGATATTCGGTGACCACGCGCTGGGCGATTCCGGTCGCTTCGTCGGTCTGCTCGGTGAGCGTCTTGCCCTCGACCAGATCCTGGAACTTCACGATTCCGCCCTTCTCGGTGATGACCGGCATCATGAACGGATCCCATTCGGCCAGCCGCTCGCCCTTGGAGGCGATATGGCCGTGGTCGACGATCAGGTGCGCGCCGTAGGCGATACGGTGGGTCGCACGCTCGCGGCCGTCCATGTCGACGATGGCGAGCTCGCCGCTGCGCGACATGGCGATGCGCCGGCCGCGCGGATCGACGATCGTCGGAAGGTCGCGAAGCTCGACGGTTCCGTCCACCGAGGCCTCGAGGCTCGAAGTCTCGTTGAGCTGGGCGGCGCCGCCGATGTGGAAGGTCCGCATGGTGAGCTGGGTGCCCGGCTCGCCGATCGACTGGGCGGCGATGACCCCGACCGCTTCGCCGATGTTGACCGGAGTGCCTCGGGCAAGGTCGCGCCCGTAGCACTTGCCGCAGACGCCATGCTCGCTCTCGCAGACCAAGGGCGAGCGGATGCGAACCGCCTGGACCCCGATCTCGTCGATCCGGAGTGCCTGCGGCTCGTCGATCAGAAGGCCTTCCTTGGCGATCACGTCGCCGGACTTGCCGTCGACGATGTCCTCCGCCGGGGTACGGCCGAGGATCCGGTCGCCCAGTGAAGCGATCACCGCTCCGCCCTGGACGATGGCCCGCATCTCGAGCGCGTTCTCGGTCCCGCAATCCTCCTCGACGATGACGCAATCCTGCGAAACGTCGACGAGACGGCGGGTGAGGTAGCCCGAGTTCGCGGTCTTCAACGCCGTGTCCGCGAGGCCCTTGCGGGCGCCGTGGGTGGAGTTGAAATATTCGAGGACGGTCAGGCCCTCCTTGAAGTTCGAGATGATCGGGGTCTCGATGATCTCGCCCGACGGCTTGGCCATGAGACCACGCATACCGGCGAGCTGCTTCATCTGCGCCTGCGAGCCGCGGGCGCCGGAATGAGCCATCATGTAGATGGAGTTGATCGGCGCCATGCGCCCATCCTCGCCCTTCGGCTGCGCCTTGAGCTTGTCCATCATCGCATTGGCGACCTTGTCGCCGCAGCTCGACCAGGCATCGATGACCTTGTTGTACTTCTCCTGCTGGGTAATCAGGCCGTCCTGATACTGCTGCTCGTAATCCTTGACGGTGTTACGGGCGTCCTCGACCAGGCCGATCTTCTCCTCGGGGATGATCATGTCGTCCTTGCCGAACGAGATTCCGGCCTTGAAGGCGTGGCGGAAGCCGAGGCCCATGATGGCGTCGGCGAACAGCACCGTCTCCTTCTGGCCGGTGTGGCGATAGACGACGTCGATGACGTCCCCGATCTCCTTCTTGGTCAGAAGCCGGTTGACCGTCTCGAACGGCACCTTGTGGCTCTTCGGGAGGGTCTCGCCGAGCAGCATCCGCCCGGGAGTCGTCTCGAAGCGCTTCATATACTGATTGCCCTTCTCGTCCGTCTGCGGAACCCGGCTGACGATCTTCGAGTGAAGGGTGACGGCGCCGGCGTTCAATGCCTGATGGACCTCCGACATGTCGGAGATCATCATGCCCTCGCCCGGCTCGCCTTCGCGCTCCAGCGACAGATAATAGAGACCGAGAACCATGTCCTGCGAGGGAACGATGATCGGCTTGCCGTTGGCGGGCGAGAGGATGTTGTTGGTCGACATCATCAGCACGCGCGCTTCCAGCTGGGCCTCGAGGCTCAGCGGAACGTGGACGGCCATCTGGTCGCCGTCGAAATCGGCGTTGAACGCGGCGCAGACCAGCGGGTGAAGCTGGATCGCCTTGCCCTCGATCAGCACCGGCTCGAACGCCTGGATGCCGAGACGGTGGAGCGTCGGCGCGCGGTTGAGGAGCACCGGATGCTCGCGGATCACCTCGTCGAGGATGTCCCAGACTTCCTTGCGCTCCTTCTCGACCCACTTCTTCGCCTGCTTGAGGGTCATCGAGAGACCCTTGGCGTCGAGGCGCGAGTAGATGAACGGCTTGAACAGCTCGAGCGCCATCTTCTTCGGAAGGCCGCACTGGTGGAGCTTCAGCTCCGGACCGGTGACGATGACCGAGCGGCCCGAATAGTCGACCCGCTTGCCGAGAAGGTTCTGGCGGAAGCGGCCCTGCTTGCCCTTCAGCATGTCGGAGAGCGACTTCAGCGGACGCTTGTTGGCGCCCGTGATCGTGCGGCCGCGGCGGCCGTTGTCGAACAAAGCGTCGACCGCCTCCTGGAGCATTCGCTTCTCGTTGCGCACGATGATGTCGGGCGCGCGAAGCTCCATCAGCCGCTTCAGGCGGTTGTTGCGGTTGATCACCCGTCGATAGAGATCGTTCAGGTCCGAGGTCGCGAAGCGGCCGCCGTCGAGCGGCACCAGCGGGCGAAGCTCGGGCGGGATCACGGGGACGACGTCGAGGATCATCCATTCCGGCCGGTTGCCCGACTCGAGGAAGGACTCGACGACCTTCAGCCGCTTGATGATCTTCTTGGGCTTGAGCTCCGACTTGGTCTCGGCCAGATCCTTGAGCAGGACTTCGCGCTCGCCCTCGAGGTCGAGGTCGATGAGCATCTGCTTGACCGCCTCGGCACCGATCCCGGCGGAGAAGGCGTCCTCGCCATATTCGTCCTGGGCCGAGAGAAGCTCGTCCTCGGTGAGGAGCTGATACTTCTCGAGCGGGGTCAGGCCCGGCTCGACGACGACGTAGGATTCGAAATAGAGGATCCGCTCGAGCTGCTTCAGCTGCATGTCGAGCAGCAGGCCGATGCGCGAGGGCAGCGACTTCAGGAACCAGATATGGGCGACCGGCGCGGCAAGCTCGATATGGCCCATGCGCTCGCGGCGGACCTTCGAGACGGTGACCTCGACTCCGCACTTCTCGCAGACGATGCCCTTGTACTTCATGCGCTTGTACTTGCCGCACAGGCACTCGTAATCCTTGATCGGACCGAAGATGCGCGCGCAGAACAGGCCGTCGCGCTCGGGCTTGAACGTGCGGTAGTTGATGGTCTCGGGCTTCTTGATCTCGCCGAACGACCAGGAACGGATGCGCTCGGGCGAGGCGATGCCGATCTTGATCTGGTCGAACGTCTCCGGCTTGGCGACCGGATTGGCGAAAGTGGTCAGTTCGTTCATTTTCTGCTCCTTAGCCCCTCCCCTTCAGGGGAGGGGTTGGGGTGGGGAATGTCCGTTTCGCCGGACGCCCAACCCTGAAATTTACGCACAAGCCCCACCCCAACCCCTCCCCTGAAGGGGAGGGGCTTCAGGTGATCACTCCGCCGCGATCGCGATGCCGTCGTCGTCAACCTCGTGGCTGTTCAGCTCCACGTTCAGGCCGAGGCTGCGCATCTCCTTCACCAGCACGTTGAAGCTCTCCGGGATCCCGGCCTCGAACGTGTCGTCGCCCTTGACGATCGCCTCGTAGACCTTGGTCCGGCCGATGACGTCGTCCGACTTCACCGTCAGCATCTCCTGAAGCGTGTAGGCGGCGCCGTAGGCCTGGAGAGCCCAGACCTCCATCTCTCCGAACCTCTGCCCGCCGAACTGCGCCTTTCCGCCCAGCGGCTGCTGGGTGACGAGGCTGTACGGCCCGATCGAGCGCGCGTGGATCTTGTCGTCGACGAGATGGTGGAGCTTCAGCATGTAGATGTAGCCCACGGTCACCTTGCGGTCGAACGTGTCCCCGGTGCGCCCGTCGAACAGGGTGACCTGGCCCGACTGATCGAGCCCGGCCTTCTCCAGCATCGCCGAAACGTCCGCCTCGCGCGCTCCGTCGAACACCGGAGTGCCCATCGGGACTCCGCCGACCAGGTTCGAGGCCAGCTCGTGAAGGCCGTCCTCGTCCAGGGCATCGATCTGGCCGTCGTAATTGGGGCCGTAAATGTCCTTGAGCTTGTCGCGAACGCCCGTCGCATCCTTGCCCTCGAAAGCGGCTCCGCGGTCGCGAATGCCTTCCAGCATCTCCGAGATCTGCTTGCCGAGGCCGCGAGCGGCCCAGCCCAGATGGGTCTCGAAAATCTGTCCCACGTTCATCCGGGACGGAACGCCGAGCGGATTGAGAACGATGTCGACCGGGGTCCCGTCCTCGAGGAACGGCATGTCCTCGTTGGGCAGGATGCGGCTGATGACGCCCTTGTTGCCGTGGCGGCCGGCCATCTTGTCGCCCGGCTGAAGCTTGCGCTTCACCGCGACGAACACCTTGACCATCTTCAGGACGCCCGGGGGAAGCTCGTCGCCCCGCTCGAGCTTCTCGATCCGGTCCTCGAGCCGGCGGCGGATGACGCCTTCCGCCTCGTCATATTGGGCCTTCACCGCCTCGAGATCGGCCTGGACCTTGTCGTCCTTGACCGCGAACTTCCACCATTCGAAGCGCTCGACCTCGTCGAGGCCGGCCGCGTCGATGACGCTGCCCTTCTTGAAGCCCTTCGGCGCCGCGGTAGCGGTCTGGCCGATCAGCATCTCCTTGAGCCTCGAGAAGCTGGCGCGCTTCAGGATCGAGCGCTCGTCGTCGGCGTCCTTCCTGAGGCGGTCCTTCTCCTCGGCCTGGATTGCGCGGGTACGGTCGTCGATGTCGATTCCGTGGCGGTTGAACACCCGGACCTCGACCACCGTGCCGGAAACGCCCGGGGGAAGGCGGAGCGAGGTGTCGCGAACGTCGGACGCCTTCTCGCCGAAGATGGCCCTGAGGAGCTTCTCCTCCGGGGTCATCGGGCTCTCGCCCTTCGGAGTGATCTTGCCGCACAGGATGTCGCCCGGCTCGACCTCGGCGCCGATATAGACGATCCCCGCCTCGTCGAGGTTGCGCAAGGCTTCCTCGCCGACATTGGGGATGTCGCGGGTGATGTCCTCCGGCCCCAGCTTGGTGTCGCGGGCCATCACCTCGAACTCCTCGATGTGGATCGACGTGAAGACGTCGTCCTTCACGATCCGCTCGGAGATCAGGATGGAATCCTCGAAATTGTAGCCGTTCCAGGGCATGAACGCGACCAGCACGTTCCGGCCGAGCGCGAGCTCGCCCATGTCGGTCGAGGGGCCGTCGGCGATGACGTCGCCGGCCTTGACCAGGTCGCCCACCTTCACCAGCGGCCGCTGGTTGATGCAGGTGTTCTGGTTCGAGCGCTGGAACTTCATCAGCGTGTAGATGTCGACGCCCGACTTGCCGGCCTCGACGTCCCCGGTGGCCCGGACGACGATACGCGCCGCGTCGACCTGGTCGACGACGCCCGTCCGCCGGGCGGCGATGGCCGCTCCGGAATCGCGGGCCACCGTCTCCTCCATTCCGGTGCCGACGAGCGGCGCCTCGGCGCGGATGAGCGGCACCGCCTGGCGCTGCATGTTCGAGCCCATGAGGGCGCGGTTGGCGTCATCGTTCTCGAGGAACGGGATCAGCGAGGCCGCGACCGAGACGAGCTGCTTGGGGCTGACGTCCATCAGGGTGATCTGGTCGCGCGGTGCCATCAGGAACTCGCCGGCCCGGCGGGAGGAGACGATCTCCTCGCCGAAGCCCTTGTCCTCGAGCAACTCCGCATTGGCCTGGGCGATCGTGTGCTTGGCCTCCTCCATCGCCGACAGATAGACGACGTCGTCGGTCACCTTGTTGTCGACGACCTTGCGGTACGGGGTTTCGATGAAGCCGTATTTGTTGACCCGGCTGAACGAGGCGAGCGAGTTGATCAGGCCGATATTCGGCCCTTCGGGAGTCTCGATCGGGCAGATGCGGCCGTAATGGGTCGGGTGGACGTCGCGGACCTCGAAGCCCGCGCGCTCGCGGGTAAGACCGCCCGGCCCGAGCGCCGACACCCGGCGCTTGTGTGTGACTTCGGACAGCGGGTTGGTCTGGTCCATGAACTGCGACAGCTGCGAGGAGCCGAAGAATTCGCGGACCGCGGCGACCGCCGGCTTGGCGTTGATGAGGTCGTTGGGCATGACGGTCGACACGTCGACCGAGCTCATCCGCTCCTTCACCGCGCGCTCCATGCGGAGGAGGCCGACTCGATACTGGTTCTCGAGCAGCTCGCCGACCGATCGCACGCGCCGGTTGCCGAGATTGTCGATGTCGTCGATCTCGCCCTTGCCGTCCTTGAGGCCGACCAGAGTCTTCACCACGGCGACGATATCCTCCTTGCGGAGCGTCGTCACCGTGTCCTCGACGTCGAGGTCGAGGCGCATGTTGAGCTTGACCCGGCCGACGGCCGAGAGGTCGTAGCGCTCGGGATCGAAGAACAGGCCTCCGAACAGGGCTTCCGCGGTTTCCTTCGTCGGCGGCTCGCCCGGGCGCATGACCCGATAGATGTCGGCGAGGGCCTGGTCGCGATCCTCGGACTTGTCGGCCTTCAGCGTGTTGCGCATCCAGGCGCCGGTCGAGACATGGTCGATGTCGAGAAGCTCGATCCGGTCGATCCCGGCCTGGTCGAGACGCTCGAGATTCTCGCCGCTGATCTCGTCGCCCGCCTCGACATAGATCTCGCCGGTCTTGTCGTTGACCAGGTCGTAGGCGGAATAGCGGCCGAAAATCTCCTCGGTCGGGATGACGAGATTCTTGAGGCCGTCCTTGGCCGCCTTGTTGGCGGCGCGAGGAGTGATCTTGGTTCCGGCGGTGAAGACGACTTCGCCGGAATCGCCGTCGACGACGTCGTAGCTCGGCTTCTGGCCGCGCCAATTCTCCGGCACGAACGGGATCGCCCAGCCGTTCTTGCCGCGGACGAAGGTCACCCGGTCGTAGAAGGTGTTGAGGATCTCCTCGCTCGACATGTCGAGGGCGTGGAGAAGCGCGGTGACGGGCAGCTTGCGCTTCCTGTCGATCCGGACGTTGACGATGTCCTTGGCGTCGAACTCGAAGTCGAGCCACGAGCCGCGATACGGGATGACCCGGGCGGCGAACAGATATTTGCCCGAGGCGTGGGTCTTGCCGCGGTCATGGTCGAAGAGGACGCCGGGCGATCGGTGCATCTGCGAGACGATGACTCGCTCGGTGCCGTTGACGATGAACGTTCCGTTCTTCGTCATCAGCGGCATGTCGCCCATGTAGACGTCCTGCTCCTTGATATCGAGGACGGAGCGGGTTTCGGTGTCGGGGTCGACCTCGAAGACGATGAGGCGAAGGGTGACTCGCATCGGCGCGGCGTAGGTCATCCCGCGCTGGCGGCACTCGTCCGTGTCGTATTTCGGCTCTTCCAGCTCGTAATGGACGAAGTCGAGCTCGGCGGTCCCGGCGAAATCGCGGATCGGGAAGACGGAGCGCAGCGTCTTCTCCAGGCCCGACACGTAGCTATCCTGCGGGCGCGAGCGGAGGAACTGCTCGTAGCTCTCGCGCTGGACCTCGATGAGGTTCGGCATTTCAGAGACTTCGTGAATGTTTCCGAAGATCTTGCGGATGCGCTTGGATGCCATCGAGCGGTTGTCGCTGGCCCGGGCCGTCTTGGTCGCCATGGAGATGTGTCTCGCCTTTGCTTTGCACCCCGGCGAAGGCCGGGGCCCAGTTTTCGTGCCCCGAGGCGGGGCCAGCTTCCCGCTGGATCCCGGCATTCGCCGGGAAGCAGCAACGGGAGGCGCAGAAGACGCAAAAAGCCGCGAGTCCCGATGCCTGGAACCGCAGCTTCAGCGTCTTGAAAACCCGTTATCGATCAATGCTTTGAACGCGCTGCGCGACGGCGCGTCCTGTTCCGATACGATGGGGTGTGGGCGCTATGTAGGATTGTGGGGAGTTGGGGTCAAGGGGGAGCGAACAAGCGCGGCAAACACTCACACGGGCCGCGTAAAATCCGACGAGTGTGCAGAGTGACTTGAGGCTGACATCGCAACGTCTCGGGGTCGGCCGGAAGTTTTGCCCGAGCTCAATACGCCTCATAAACGATCTTCGTATAGCTTGGCTGCGCACATTGCCTCGTTCGTTAAAAACGCCTAAATTCCGGACCATGGATGACCATCCCGCACTCTACCCGCAGGACGAAGCCCTCATCGACAACGCGGTGAAATCCGGCCGCTACGCCTCGCGCGCCGAGGTCCTGCGCGAAGGACTTTCCCGGGTCCGTGAGAGCGAGGCTCAGTGGGCTCGGTTCGAGGCGGAGATTCAGAAGGGCATCGACGATCTGGACGCGGGGCGGTCCATTCCCCTGGAGGAGGCGTTCGAGAGTGTCCGCCGGCACATCCAGGAGAAGAGGAAGGCGGCCGGTCGCGCGGCATGAGGGTCGTCCTGGCCGACACCGCTCACGCCGATCTCAAGGAAATCTCGGACTGGATCGGTGCCGACGACTGGGACCATGCCGAGTCGTTCAGGCGCTCCCTGCTGGATAAGTGCCGGACCCTCGGCTCCAATCCAAGGCGATATCCACTCGTTTTGCGCTCGGGTGCCCGCAACCTCCGGAAGCTAAGCTACCGCGACTATCTCATTCTCTATCAGCTGCTGGAGACTGAAGTGGAGGTTATCAGAGTCGTACACGGGAAGCGTGACTGGATCGCTTTAGTTAGGGAAGGGCCGGGACAGTGACGATTGTCTTGCTTGCCTCGGCCTAACACACAGATTTTGCATATGCTTTCGGTAATGATAGGGCCCGCCTCATGAACGATTGTTCCCAGCCGGGCTCCGCCGACGATGCCAACCCTGACCCCGCCGGCCCCAGTGCGATCGAAGCTCGCCGCGACGAGCTCCGGGCTGCCGTGAAGCGCGGGCTTACGGACATCGAGGAGGGGCGGGTCGCCGACCTGGGCGAGGCCCTCGACCGGATCGAGGCAATGCTCGACGAGCTCGAGGCGACCAAGCGACCTTAGTGCGGGCCTGCCGTGACAATCGTGACAATAATGCCGCCGCCGCGACATCGTCCCGACTTCGCTTCCAGCTAATTCCATTCCCAACGGCGTCGGGCAACCGCCCGGCCCGAAGCAAGGAAGGGAATTCGCGATGGCGTGGATTGCGGTGCTGGGCCTGATGATCGGGGCCATGGTGACGCTCCAGGCATTTTGCGCCGAGCTCAGCTTCCGGCTTCGCCTCGATCCGGGCGAGCGCTGAAGAGAGATCGGACATGCACCCCATCGCCTTCCTCGCCTTGCTGACGATCGCCCTGCTGGCGCTCGCGGCGTTCCGCCTCGAGCTGAACTTCCGCCGCAACGGCAAGGAGGATCGCAGGCCCGAGCCCGCGGCGCCCGGCCCGCAACGCCAGCCATCCGTGCCCGAGCTTCGGGCGTCCCCCGCCGGCGGCTATTGGCAGGCGCCCTTCTCCCGGGCGGCTCAGGCCCGCCGGGCCGGTTTCGCCTTGTAGCGCTTCTGCGGCGGCGGTCCCGACTTGCGGTTCTGGCGCGCGGCGTCGCGCGGCTTGCCCTCGACCGGCTCGATCCGAACCCCGCCCTCGCCATCCTCGTCGGTCGCGGTACGTCGCACCGCCGCCATGAAGCGTCCCGCCGCGGCGCGAGGCACCTCGAACATCGTCTCGCCGGCGGCGATCCGGATCGCGCCGATTTCGGACTTCGTGATGTGTCCCCGGCGGCAGAGCAGGGGCAGCAG
>JBAWCC010000310.1:0-28489 GCA_049590095.1 Allosphingosinicella sp.
GGTGAGGCTTATGCCCGGCAGGCGTTGAGGAAGGGCTGAACGAAGCGGTTAGCGCGCGTTAAGCCAATCCGCCTTCGAACCCGATTCGTTCGGGTCGGAAGCGGCTAAGCCCAGGAATTGAAAGGAAAGTCTGGCGCCGCCCCAAAGAAGAAGGCGGAAGCGGCAAGCCGCCCCCGCCCCCCCGGTCGCGTACCAAGGGCTCCTTTTCGCAGCCTAGGCTTGAGAAAAGGTTTAGCCGCTCAAAGCTCCGGATCCGGAGTGGCGGAAGGTTCAGGAGGTGGGAAAAAGTTGGAGCGGGTTCCGGTTCGACCACATTGCCGCTCCGATCCGGGTCTCCGTTCGCAAATAAAAGGGTTTCGCGGCAAGCACTTGCCTGAACGCGTCGATACGCCTTCGTTTGCCGGGAATCGCCACTAATCGCGACGAATGTTCAGGATAGGGATGCTTTCGACGACTCCGCCGAGCGAGACCCAGTTTTGCCAGCCACGCCGCATTGCCAATCCCCCACAAACCCCTATCTCCCCCACAACCGCCACCTGCACAGGAGCCCGCCCGTGTCCGCCCCAGCCCCCATGTCCTGCCCCCATTGCTCCGTCCCGCTCGTGATGAGCGAGCGCCAGGGGATCGAGATCGACTATTGCCCGACCTGCCGGGGCATCTGGCTCGACCGCGGCGAGCTCGACAAGATCCTGGAGCGCGCCGCCGGCGACCTGGCGCCCCAGGCCCCTCAGCAGCCCCAGCCCCTCCAGGCTCCGATTCCCCCCCAGGCCCCCTACCCCCCCCAGGGCGGCTACGACCCCCGCTACGACCCGCGCGGCCACCACGACCCCCGCTACCGCCACCACAAGCGCAAGAAATCCTGGCTCGAGGACATTTTCGACTAGGACGCCGCCGCCCCGTGCCTCTCACTTCAGCCTGAACTCGTTTCGGGGTTCCCCGGCCGAGCCTTCCCGCTCAAACCGCCGGATCGCCGGCCAGCGTCGCCCTGGGCGGAGCTCTGAATTGATCCGTCACCTCGACAAGGCCGCCGTCGCGAGTACTGTACACTCGATCCGCCGACAGGATCGTCTCCCGACGATGGGCGATCACGATGCGCGTAATTCCGAGGCCGGCAATAGCGCCGACGACCGCCTTTTCCCGGGACGCATCGAGATGGGACGTGGCCTCGTCCATCACCAGCAGCCGGGGGCGCCGATATAAAGCGCGGGCCAGCAACAAGCGCTGCCTTTGCCCTCCCGACAGGCTCGAGCCCATGTCCCCGACCAGCGTTTCATACCCCATTGGCATGGCCGCGATGTCGTCATGCAGCGCGGCCGCGGTCGCGGACGCGACGATGCGCGGCATTTCGGGCCGGTCGTCGAACAAAGCGATGTTTTCGGCGAGCGAGCCGGCGAAGAGATGGTCGTCCTGGAGCACGGCCGCGACCTGATCGTGATAATATTTGTAGCCGAAGCGGGCCAGCGGCACTCCGTCGACGAGGACTTCCCCGGCTTCCGGTTCGAGCAGTCCGAGCATGATCTTGACCAGAGTGGTCTTCCCCCCACCGGACGGACCGGTGATCGCGACATGCTCGCCCGCCCTGACGACGAGGTGGGCATCGCGCAATATGTAGGGATCGCCCGGGCCGTAGCGAAAGCTGATGCCGCGCAACTCGATCCGGCCCGTCAAATTCCCTCCCGCCCCGGGGAGATCGGAAAAGCTGGCATCCTTCGGAGCGAGGGCGATGTCCGAGAGCCGCTCGAGATGCAGGCGAAGCATTCGAAAGGCGATCAGCTGGTCGATCAACGAAGCCGAGCGCTGCAGGAATTGAGTCTTGTAGGCGATGAAGGCGAAGACCATTCCGACGCTGAACCCGCCTGCCATCAGCAGCCGCACCGCCAGCCAGGTCGAAATGACTAGCTCGGCGCCGAAAATAAGGGTGTTGGCGGCCTTCTGCCAGGCCGTGACCCGCCCAAGCGACACCAGCGCGTTCATCGAATCGGTGAGACGCGATTGCCACAAGGCGTGGCGGGAGGCCTCGCGGTTGAACAGCCGAAGGGTCACGATGCCCCGGATGCTCTCGATCATCGTCGACTGCTCCCGGCCGGCGAGGACGATGGCATCCTCCTGAGCGTCGCGCTGTGCCTTGAAGGAGACGAGCCGGACCAGAAGGTAGAGCAGGAACGCGCAGAGGGCGACTGCCGCCAGGACCCGGCTGTAGAGCAGCATCAGCGCGAGCGTGAACAAGGCGAGCGTGCCGTCGAGCAATGTCGCGACCGCGCCCTCGGTAAGGAACATGCGGATCGGCGTGATCGACTGGAAGCGGGAAAGGATGTCGCCGACGTGCCGCTTCTCGAACCAGCCGATCGGCAGGTGGAAGAGCCGGCGCGCGATGTTGGCGGCAACGCCGAAGCCGAGCGACGTGCCTGCCGCCAGGAGCACGAAGGCGCGAAGCAGCTCGGCGGTGACGTGGATCAGGGTGAAGAGCGCGAATCCCAGAGCAAGGACGGTGAGCAGATTGCGGTCGAGCGCGGGCAGGGCGCTGTCGAGCGCGACCTGCATGTAATAAGGCGAGGCGAGCACGAACGCCTGCATCACCAGGCTGAGCACGAGGGTCTGGACGAGCGCGCGCTTCAGCCCCGAGATCCGGCTCCACAGATGGGAGAGCCGCAGGCGCCTGCTCTCGCGAAGGGGCTCGAAGTCCCCGGCGGGGCGGAGCTCCAGCGCGATGCCCGTGAAATGATCGGAAACCCTGGCCAGCGGCAGCCACCTCGAACCGCCCGCCGGGTCGTGGATCAGCGCCCGGCCCCGCCGCACCGCCTCCAGGACGACATAATGATTGAGGTTCCAGTGCAGCACAGCGGGCAATTCGAGGTTGCCGATCTGCTCCAGAGGAACCTTCACGGCCCGCGAGTTGAACCCCAGCGCGTCGGCGACCGAGATCAGGGTCTTGAGCGCCGCGCCTCGGAGCGACGGCTGGAAGCGCCGCCTGACCGTCGCCAGATCTGCCTCGAGCCCATGGTAGTTCGCGACCATGGTGACGGCGGCGAGACCGCACTCGCTGACCTCCGTCTGCCGGACGAGCC
This sequence comes from Allosphingosinicella sp., assembly GCA_049590095.1. GTDB lineage: Bacteria > Pseudomonadota > Alphaproteobacteria > Sphingomonadales > Sphingomonadaceae > Allosphingosinicella. The sequence goes on from JBAWCC010000310.1 coordinate 3,066, forward strand.
GCACCCGCCGCCGCCTGAACAGCCCCAGGTCGAGCTGGGCGCTCACCGCCTGCCGACGGCGAGCACGGGTTCGAACAACCACTGGAAGAGGCTTCGCTTGGCGGTGACGATCCGCGCGGATACGGTCATTCCGGGGAGTAGCGGCTGCCGGCGCCCGAAGGCATCGACCCAGGGCCGGGCCAGCCTGACGGTGACGAGATAGGATGCGCCGGCGCCCTCTTCGTCGCCGGGCGGGAGCGCGGCGGAGGAAATGCTTTCGATCCGCCCCTCGATCGTTCCGAAGCGCTGATAGGGGAAAGCGTCCACGGCGAGCCGCACTTCCTGGCCCGGCGCCAGGAAACCGGCCGCGGAGGTCTGCACCCGAAGCTCCGCATTCGGCTTCGCCTCAGCGGGGACGATCATCATGACGGGCTGCTCGGGCCTGACCCGCTGGCCGATCCGTCCGGTGAGACCGGTGACGATCCCCGCCACCGGAGCGGTGAGGACATAGCCTTCGGCAAGCTCGGCCTGGGTGGCCTGCTGGGCGAGCGCCGCTCGCGCCGTCTGCGCGGTCGCCACCTGCGCCTGGGCGCTCGCCGAGGCCTGAGCGATCGTTCGCCGGGTCTCCGAAAGCTGAGACGACTTGGCGGCGCGGGCCTGCTCCAGCTGCGCCAGCTGCTGACGGCGAAGGATCACCGCCGCTTCGCGCGCCTCCACGTCCCGGCGGCTGATATAGCCGCTCCTGGCGACACGCTGGACTTCGGCCAGATCGTTGCCCGCGGTCGTCAGGAGCAGCCGTTGATCGGCGATTTGCCGCTCCAGAAATCCGATCTCCTCGGACAGACCGGCGAGCTGCGCGAGCCCGCGCTCCCGCTCGGCCGAAGCGGCCGCCTCGTATGAAGCGCCCTGGCCGGCGAGCCTGCGATCCTGCTCGGCCAGGGCCTGCCTGATCCGCTCCGACGCCGTCGCTCCGCCGGCCATGTCCTCGGCGGCGCGGATCCGCATCAGCCGTGCCCCTTTCTCGACCCGCTGCCCTTCGCGAACCTGGATCGACTCCACGATTCCGCCCCGGGACGGGGCGACGGTCGCCACTCCGGTGTCGAGCGCGACCACTCCCGGCACGGTCTCCGCCCGGGAATAGGATGCAAGAAAGAGGAAGGCGAAGGCCGCGACCAGCCCCGTCAGCAGCATATATCCGATGACCTGCCAGCGCAGCGGGACGGCCAGGCTGACCTCCCCGTAAAGGCGGTCGGCCTGGAATTGCACGGCCTGGGGCCGATAAAGCGAGCGGGCCTCGTTCAGACCGGCGCCGGAGCGGCCGGCAGGCAACCCCTCTTCGGACACGTCAGGCCCTTCCACTCAAATCCGGCAGACGGTTCCGGCGGCGCATCAGTTCATTCACCCGCTATAGTAAGGCACGACTCCAGACCATCATAGCGGCAATAGACTGTCAAGGCAGTAACCGCGGCATTGTACTGACCTGCGCAATGACCGCTATGCCGCTAACCTGCTCTGACTTCGAACCTGCGGCCTCGAATTTCATGAATTGGTCCAAAGCGGGAGCATTTATGCAATTACTTGATCTGGTTGCGAATATCGGATTAGCGGGTTCTTATATCCATTTCGGTTCAGTCTCCCAATGACTTGACGATTTCCCGTTTATAGGCTGGAACAGCGACCCGAGGCTGCTTGCCTGAGTCGCGCCAACGACAGGGAGAGGATGATGATGACTGAGCAGGTTCCAACCGCTTCGGCGGCCCCGCGTTGCCTTGGACGCCTCATGGCCCAAGAGCTGACCGCAGGCGAGATCGAAGCGATCGGGGGGGGAGTAACATACAGCGGCATCAGCATGTTTGAGGTGGTCGATGAAGCGGAGGGACGCGTCAGGTTTAATTACGAGGACTACGAAGACTGAAATATTTCAGCGCGGCGGGCGAAGCTCGCCGCGCCTTGAAGGCATTTCACTTGAACATACTGATCCACAGCCGCGCCGAAGATTTGCATGCAGCCGCCGTCTGCTGGGGGCTATCGGTGCTTGGAGCCAAGCACCTTTTCTGGCCCGCCAACGAATTTCCCCGCCATCAGGCGCTAAGCGCCTTCTTGTCTTGCGACGACGATAGCCATTCCATTGCGATGAACGGAGAGCGGTACGATCTTAGTGCCGTACGCACCGTCTGGAACCGACGGCACGGTCGGCCGCAGGTGAGGCCGGACCTGGATCCGCGCGACTCGGAATTCGCTGCGGAACAAAGCCAGCAGCATACGGACAGCTTCCTGAGCACCCTCTGCCCCGAAGCCTTTTGGGTGAACAGGCCGGAGGTCGCCAGGTCCGAGCTCGACAAGATCGGGCAGTTACGGGCGGCCCGTCAGGTCGGACTGACGATTCCACCGACCCTGATCTCCAATGATGCCGAAGAAATTCGGTCTTTTTTTGATGCGCAGGACCAAGACGTGATTTTGAAGGCCTACAAGATGCGCGCTTGGGCAGGAGAGGAAAAACGCCACGCCGTGTATGTTAATTACACGACTTTACTTAGCCGCCGCGACCTGCAGGATGACGACGCGCTTTCCGCTGCCCCAGGAATTTTTCAGAGGCGGGTTGAAAGATCGTTCGAAATCCGGGTCACCGTTTTCGGACAGGAAGCTATCAGCGCTCGACTGGACCTAGAGGCAGGCCAGGTCGATTCGCGGCAGAGGCAGAGGACTTCCGATCTGCGAGTATCGCCTTGGCAACTTCCGGACGAGGTCAAGGTCCGTTGTCTCACCTATATGCGGCGCTGCAATCTTGCATTCTGCTGTTTCGACTTCATCGTGACCCCGGGCGGCGACCATGTCTTCCTGGAGGCCAATCAGATGGGCCAGTTCCTCTGGGTAGAGGAAAAGGTTCCCGCGCTCCCGATGCTCGACACCATGTGCGCCTTTCTCATGTCCGGAGATCGGAATTTCGAGCGCGGGAAGCTCGTGCGACGGTTGTGGCTCGCCGACTATCTTGAAGCTTCGTCCCGAGATCAGCGACCGAGTGCCGCGGCATGAGCATGGCAGGCATCTTCATGGCTTTGATCGCCGCTGCGGACTTTGCTCAAATGCCAGCCGCCGCGCCACCTCCGCCCGCAGAAGATATTGTTGTCACCGGAACGCGAGGGAGCGTCGTGCGTAAGGTCAGGCCCGACGCCATCGAGGTCCTCCGCGGCCATTGTTTCGAACCTCTGCGTCTCACCCGTCGCTTCGAGGAGCCGTCGGTGGGACCCCGGTGGATCGAACTGGATGACACGGAGCGGAGGCAATTCGACATCGAATCCCCCGACGTCCCCGCTTATGCGATGGAGGACGAGTCGAGGGCCCAGCATCTGTGGCTGAAGTTCGAACGCCTGGAGCTCAAGGGCAACATAGAGGAGCAGAGATGTACCTTGCTCGTCATCGGCGGTCGCGATCACCGGCGCTTCGTCGACGATATGTCGGGCCTCTTTCGGGGCGGCCCGACCCAGCGACACGTGGGCCGCGAGGATGGATCGCCCGTCCTCGCTGATTGGGAACAATGGCTGTGGACGGGCAGGCCCTCGCGCGGCTCCAAAAGCTGGAATAGAGTCAAGCCGCGGAGAGGCTCACTTCCTACTTGGACAGTCGTCCTCGACGTCCAGGGCTTTTACAACTCCTATGACTACATCATGGGCGACATGAAATCGCGCAGAGGGGCAGGCACGGCCGTCACCATGCTCACCTTCTCCCTCACCACCCGGCCTCGCCGACAGTCCGCCTCCAAGCCGCCGCCCGTGGCCGCGGCGTCTCTTTCTTCGGCCGCCGTCCAGCCGCCCCGCTGATGTCGCACCCGCCAGGCCGTCAGTCTCTCATGCTCGCGGGCTTGGCCGGATGAGCCTGGCGGGTCTCTTCCTGGCCTTGCTCGCGGCCGCGGACCCCGCTCGGACCCCGAGAGCCGCCGAGCCGCCTCCTGTCGATGACATCGTCGTCACCGGAACCCGGGGGAGCGCGCCGCGGAAGGTCAGGCCCGACGCCGTGGAGGTTCTTCGCACCCATTGCTTCGACCCCGCGCGGCTCACCCGCCGCTTCGACGAGCCGTCGGTGGGACCCCGATGGATCGAGCTGGACGAGACGGAGCGTCGGCAATTCAACATCGAGAACCCCGACGTCCCCGCTTATGCGATGGAAGACGAGTCGAGGGGGCAGCATCTGTGGCTGAAGTTCGAACGCATCACTCATAAGAGCAGGACGGAAGAGCTAAGATGTACCCTGCTCGTCATCGGCGGGCGCGATCACGACCGATTCGTCGGCGACATGTCGAACCTCTTCCGCGGCGGGCCCACGCAACGGCATGTGGGGCACGAGGCGGGATCGCCCGACATGCCGGGCTGGGAGCAATGGCTCTGGACGGGTATGCCCTCGCGCGGCTCCAAAAGCTGGAGGTCGTACGAATGGCCGAGAGGGACACCGCCTACCTGGATAATCGTCGTCGACCTTCAGGGCTTCTACAATTCCTATGACTACATCATGGGCGACATGAAATCGCGCAGCGGGCCAGGCACGGCCGTTACCATGCTGACCTTCTCCCTAACGACCCGGCCTCGCCGACAGTCCGCCTCCAAGCCGCCGCTTCCGGTCGCGGCGGCGCTTTCTTCGGCCGGCGTCGCCGCTCCGCCGCGCTGATGCCCCGGCCGCGCCCGGATTGCGCTTCTTCCGCGACCCGTTACTCTTCCGCCGATGCGCCGCCACGGCTCGATGACCCTCGCCCAGGCCGCGGCGCTCGCGGCCTATCTCGCCGTCTTCGGGGCCGCCGCGTTCTTCCATGCCTCCGACGTCGTCCGCTGGGGCCTGTTCCCCTACGAACACGCGCCCCGGTGGATCAACTCCTTCTGGACCTCGCTGACCCTGCTCGACCCGCTCGTCATCGCCCTCCTCGTCACCGGCCGCCGACGCCTCGGCCTGTCCCTCGCCGCCCTCGTCATGGCCGCCGACGTCGCGGTCAATTCCTACGCCTTCTTCGTTCTCGATTTCTCGGCCTCCCCCGCTTCGCTGCTCATGCAAAGCGCCTTTCTCGGCTTCGTCTTCGGCTCGCTCCCCTTCCTCTGGCCGGAGCGCCCGGCGGCGAACAGGCGGGCAAAGCGGTAAACTGGATGTTCAGCCGGTCGGACTAAGTTGCGCTTCCCCCCGGAAATCCTATTTTAGGGGGTGAACGTAAGCGAAGTGGGTTGCGGCTCCTCCCCTGGATCCCGCGAAAGTACCATTTTCGCGGGAGAAATTTGTGTCCGACCAGAACCCCCGCAAGCCCGACAACAAGGACCCCGCCCCCAACCCGTGGATGAAGAGCCTCTTCATCTGGGCCGGGATCCTGCTCGCGCTGATCCTGTTCGTCCAGATCATCGACGGCGGCTCCTCGCGCTCGGCTTCCGGCAATGCCATGGCCTATTCGGAATTCCTGAACCGGGTCGACGAGGGGTCGGTCAAGGAAGTGTCGATCGGCAAGGACGTCATCTCCGGCAAGCTGACCAACGGCGACGCCTTCCGGACCAATTTCATCCCCGATCCGCAGCTGACCTCGAGGCTTCGCGAGAAGGGCGTGTCCTTCCAGGGCGAGCCGGAGGCGCAGACGTCGGTGTGGCTGATCCTTCTCTACCAGTCGCTGCCCTTCCTCCTGATCCTCGGGATCGCCTTCTTCATCATGCGGCAGATGCAGAAGAACGCCGGCTCCGGGGCGATGGGGTTCGGGCGGTCGAAGGCCAAGCTTCTGACCGAGAAGCAGGGGCGGGTGACGTTCGACGACGTCGCCGGGATCGACGAATCGCGCGAGGAACTGCAGGAGATCGTCGACTTTCTGAAGGACCCGACCAAGTTCGCGCGGCTGGGCGGCAAGATCCCCAAGGGGGCCCTGCTGGTCGGGGCGCCGGGCACCGGCAAGACGCTCCTGGCGCGCGCCGTCGCCGGCGAGGCCAACGTGCCCTTCTTCACCATCTCGGGCTCGGATTTCGTCGAGATGTTCGTCGGGGTCGGCGCGTCGCGGGTTCGGGACATGTTCGAGCAAGCGAAGAAAAACGCCCCCTGCATCGTCTTCATCGACGAGATCGACGCGGTCGGGCGGCATCGCGGCGCGGGGCTCGGCAACGGCAATGACGAGCGCGAGCAGACCCTGAACCAGCTGCTCGTCGAGATGGACGGCTTCGAGGCCAACGAAGGCATCATCATCATCGCCGCGACCAACCGGCCCGACGTTCTCGATCCGGCCTTGCTGAGGCCGGGGCGCTTCGACCGCCAGGTCGTCGTGCCCAGGCCCGACATCGAGGGCCGCGAGAAGATCCTCGCCGTTCACATGAAGAAGGTGCCGCTGGCCCCCGACGTCGATCCGCGCACCATCGCCCGCGGCACTCCGGGCTTCTCGGGCGCCGACCTCGCCAACCTCGTCAACGAGGCCGCTCTGCTCGCCGCCCGCAAGGGCAAGAGGCTCGTCGCAATGTCCGAGTTCGAGCTCGCCAAGGACAAGGTCATGATGGGCGCCGAGCGCAAGTCGATGGTGATGACCGAGGACGAGAAGAAGGCGACCGCCTATCACGAGGCCGGCCACGCCCTCGTCTCGCTCCACGTCCCGGGCTGCGATCCGCTCCACAAGGTGACGATCATCCCGCGCGGCCGGGCTCTGGGCGTGACCTGGAACCTGCCCGAGCGGGACCGCTATTCGATGTCGATGAAGCAGATGAAGGCGCGCCTCGCGCTCTGCTTCGGCGGACGGATCGCGGAGCAGCTCATCTACGGGGTCGACGAGCTCAACACCGGCGCCTCCAACGACATCCAGCAGGCGACCGACATGGCCCGCTCGATGGTGATGGAATATGGAATGTCGCCCAAGCTCGGCTGGCTTCGCTACCGCGACAATCAGGAGGAAGTCTTCCTGGGCCACAGCGTCGCCCGAAGCCAGAGCGTCTCCGAGGAGACGGCGCGCCTCATCGACAGCGAGGTCCGCCGGCTGATCGAGGAGGCCGAGGCCACCGCCCGAAAGGTCCTCACCGACAATCTCGACGAGCTCCATCGCCTTGCCGGAGCCCTGCTCGAATTCGAGACCCTGACCGGCGAGGAATCGAAGAAGGCGATCAAGGGCGAGGACATCGGCCGCGAGGACCCCGGTTCGCGCGCGCCCCTCATCCCCGCCTCGGGCACCTCCATCCCCTCGACCCGGCGCCCCCGCGGCGGCGGCATCGGCGGCCCGGCGCCCCAGGGCGCGTAGGCGGGAGAGCGGGATACCTTCCCGTCATCCCGGCCAAAGCCGGGATTTGAGGACGAGCAGTCTCGGCGGGCCTCTCCGGGGTTCCGGCATTCGCCGGGAGACGTTCAACCGGCGTTCAGGCGCCGGACCCTCCCTGACGGCTCCAATTCGAAGGGAAAATCGTTGAAGATCAAGCTGCTCGCCGCCGCCCTGCTGGCGTTCGTTCCGCTCGGGGCGGCCCAGGCGATGGACGTCGCAACCTTCCTCGTCAAAGCCGATGGACTCGAGAAGAAGGGCATGCTCGCCTTGATGTCGAGCGACTACAAATTGCTGATGCGCGAGATTCGGACGCAGGGGGCGTCGCTCCGGGCCGAACGGCTGGCGGCGGAGAAAGCAGGCCGAAAGGCCGCTTATTGCCCGCCCGCCAAGCAATCGCTGACCGCGAAGGAAGTGCTCACCGCCTTCCGGACCATCCCGGAGGCCCAGCGGTCGCGGATCCAGGTCAGGGACGCGCTTCGAGCCCTGATGGCGCGCAAATATCCCTGCCGCGCCTGACCCTAGCCGAGCAGGCCCAAAGCGAGCAGGCCCATGAAGAACAGGGTGGCCGCGATGAAGGCGAAGTCGATCAGGACGAAGGTCCGCCACAGGGCGCTCCAGCGCGACAGCTCGTAAGCGCCGCGAAGCTGCCGGTACATGTGGACCGGGGGGACCAAAGTCATCGCGAGCAGCGCGAACACGTCGGGCACTCCCAGGAGCCGAAGGAAGCTGAGCGCAATCAGGCCGAGGCTCATGAACGCGATGGAGTAAGTGACGAAAACAATGTGCTCGTAGGCCTTGTAGCGGCGGTAGCGCCGCCGGTGCAGGAAGAGCAGCCACAGGAACGGCACCGAGATCGGGATCAGCGCCCAGGAGAATTTGTAGGCGTTGGCCTGGAGCTTGTAGACGAGCAGTGACGGATTGTCCCTCGCCTTGGCCACGGCGCGGTCGAGCCAGGACCAGCCGGTCTCGAGGCCTTGAAGGTCGACCGTCCTGGCGGACCCCTCAGGCGCAGCCGAGGGAATGAGCACGATAGATTCGGCGGCGTCCATGGTTCCGCGCTGCCGACGGAGCCCCTGGATCTCGGCATCGACGGCGGCGGTCGGCTGCCCACGGGCCGCAAGCTCGGCGCGCCGGCGTTGGAGCCCCTCGATCCGGCGGTCCAGTTCCGCCCTCTCCCGGGCGATGTCGGCGGCGGCCTCTGCGTCCAGCTGAGGGGAGCCGTTCGAGGCGACCGGGCCGCCGATCGTGGAGAAGACGGCGAACATCAGGAACACCGAGAACAGGAACAGGGCCATGGGCGAGACGAAGCTGGCGCGCTGGCCGGCGACGTAACGGCGGGTCAGCTCGCCCGGCCGCCAGGCGAGCAGCGGCAAAGTGCGCCACAATTTGCCGTCGAAATGGAGGACGCTGTGGGCGAGATCGTGCCAGAAAGCGGTGAGCGTCCGGTGGACGTGCCCCGCCTGCCCGCATTGGTGGCAATGGGGTCCGACCAGCTCGGCTCCGCAATTCAGGCAGGCGCCCCCGGCGGCCCCCTCCCCCTCCCCGGCCTCGGGCTCGACGGCCCGAGCGGCAAGCCCGCCCGTCACCGCTTCGCCGACGCTTTCCAGACCCCCTGTGATCATGTTCCTTTCATGACGGAGGCGGAGAGGCGCGTCGAGACGCTTTGCAGCGAATGCGGGGCATCAGAAAAGCCATCGCCCGATACCGGCGCAGAGGATCGTCGTGCCGCGCGATCACCTGCGCGCGCGCACTAAGGGATTTCCCCTAGGTACAAGACCGGAATTCCAGGCGCCCGGCATTGGGTCATCCCCGGCTCGAATTCAGCGACGGGAGGACCGAATGCGTTACCAGCCAATCGACTCGAAGACGGCGGCCCCCGATAACGCCGTCGCGGCCGTCTGGCCGTCCTTCGAAGCCCTGCTCAACCGCCAGCCGCTGGAAGAGGCGCGACCGGCGCTCGACGAGACCGCGCCGGCTTTCTCCCCGGCCGCCGCAGCTCCGGACGTTCCCGCCGCGGTCGGGCGCCTGGTGGTTGCCCCTTATGTCGCTCTGCTCGGGGTCTTCTTCACTCTCTTTGCCGGCTCGCCGCTCGCCTTCTTCTCGATCACGGTCTGCGCGGTCTTCGTCGTCATGTATTTCGCAGTCCCGGCGATCTTCTTCGCTGTCGAAGCCGATCCGGCCCGGCGGCCCAGCCTTTCGCAGTTCATGCATGGCGGCCTTCAGACCCTGACTGGCCGGACGAGCGGCAAAGACGCCTTGATCCAGATGCTGATCGTTCCGGTGCTTGTGACTTTCGGCCTGACGACGATGGGGATCATCGGCAGGATCTTCATCGGCTGACCGGCCGGCGGGGCGCAAGGCGAAGCTTCCCGCCGATGCGCCCCGCTCCAGATCGACGAGGATCGGAGACATGAACGCACGGACACGGGGCGAGCGGATGCTCGCGCTTCGCCGGGGCAGGATGGCCGCTTCCCCGGCTTTCCTGCGCGGCGGCTTCTGTGGGCGGGGGCGTTCCTGCTTTTCCTCGGAGCGTACGGCCCCATTCTGCTGCGGCCCAGGCTCGGGGACTCGGCCGGCTAGCACCCCGTTTCCCGGTCGAGGCTGGACCGGAATGCGGTTCTATGCTTAACGGCCTCCCGCGGGCGTTCAGGGCAGGCAGAGGGAGCGTTCCGCACAGGGAGTGCCTCGCTTGGAGCTTCGGGACGCCGGGTTCGCTTCACGCTCGCGGCACTTCCTCGATCTGCTACGAATTCCGCGCGCGCAGGGTCCTCGTAAACGCTGCGCAGCGGCCGCTCACAACCGACAATTCAGGATGGCTACTGCATGAAAGGGATAATTCTCGCCGGAGGAAGCGGCACGCGCCTGTTTCCCGCAACGCTGGCGATATCGAAGCAGCTGCTTCCAATATACGACAAGCCGATGATCTATTACCCGCTTTCCGCCCTGATGCTGTCTGGAATCCGCGAGATATTGATCATATCGACCCCGCGCGATCTGCCGTCCTTCCGCGGCCTTCTCGGCGACGGCAGTCAGTTCGGCATCTCGCTGAGCTATGCCGAGCAGCCCAGCCCCGACGGCCTTGCGCAAGCGTTCATCATCGGCCGGGAGTTCGTCGGCGACGATTCGGTCGCGCTCATCCTGGGCGACAACATCTTCTACGGCGCCGGTTTGAGCGGTCTGTGCCAGAACGCCGCCGCCGAGACCGCCGGCGCGACCATCTTCGCCTACCGGGTCGACGATCCGCAGCGCTACGGCATCGTCACCTTCGATCCCGAGACCGGCGTGGCCAGGGATATCGTCGAAAAGCCGCCCGAGCCGACATCGCCCTGGGCGGTGACCGGACTCTATTTCTACGACAATGACGTTCTCGACATCGCCGCTTCGATCAAACCTTCGGCGCGGGGCGAGCTCGAGATCACGGACGTCAACCGCGCCTATCTCGAGCGCGGCGATTTGAGGGTCACTCGCCTCGGCCGAGGCTTCGCGTGGCTCGATACCGGCACGTACGACAGCCTGCATGAAGCGGCGGCGTTCGTGCGGATGATCGAGCATCGGCAGGGGATCAAGGTGATGGCGCCGGAGGAGATCGCGTTCGAGCTCGGCTTCATCGATTCCGAGGCCCTGCTCGGCTGCGCCGAACGGCTCGGCAAGTCGGACTATGCCGCCTATCTTCGGCGCCGCGCCGCCGAGGGCCGCGAGATGCCCGTGCCCGCCAGATGGTGAAGAACCGGACGCGGCGGTCCGCAGCCACCGAGGGAAGACCGATGCGCATCCTGGCCCTGACCAAATATGCCGGGTTGGCGGCGAGCACGCGCCAGCGTTTCGTCCAATATATCCCCTACCTTCGCGAGCACGGGATCGAGGTGGAGATCCTTCCCCTGCTCCCGAACTCGCACCTCGAGGCGCTCAATCTCGGCCGGCGCCGCGGCCTCGGCGCTCCAATCGCCTACATGAAGCGCTTGGCGGCGCTGCTCACGCGACGCGACTATGACCTTTTATGGGTCCATTTCGAGCTCTTCCCCTACATGCCCGGATGGACGGAGCGCCTGGCCGGGTGGCGCGGAAAACCGGTCGTCTACGATTATGACGACGCCAATTTCCACGTTTACGACAGCAACCGGAATGCAATGGTGCGGCGCTTCCTGGGGGGCAAGCTGGGTCCCGTGCTGTCGCGTGCAGCGGCGGTCGTCTGCGGCAACCGCTACATCGAGGCCTATGCCGAGCGCTTCTGTCCCAACACGATCATCATTCCCACCGTCGTCGACACGGATGTCTACCTTCCCGCCGGGCCCGGTTCCGCGCAGCCGGCCGCGCCCCTGGTCGGCTGGGTCGGCTCCCCGACCACATGGCTGAACGTGGAGCCGCTGATCCCGACGATCGTCGACACCCTCTCGCCCTTCGGGGGCAGGTTCCGCGCCGTCGGACCGGGAAGCGCGGCCACGGCACTGCCGGGTATCGAGCTCGTCGAGTGGAGCGAGGCGAGCGAGGTCGGCGAGCTTCAGAGGCTCGACATCGGCATCATGCCGCTGCTCGATCGGCCGTTTCAGAAGGGGAAGTGCGGTTACAAGCTGATCCAGTATATGGCGTGCGGGGTCCCGGTCATCGCCTCTCCCGTCGGAGTCAACAGCGAGATCGTCACGCATGGCGAGAACGGCTTCCTGGCTTCGACGGAGGAGGAATGGGCCGAAGCGCTTCGGCGCTTGCTGTCGGACGCCGGCCTGCGCCGACGCATGGGCGAGGCGGGCCGGCGCCGGGTCGAGCAGCGCTATTCGCTTCGGGTGCAGCAGCCCCGACTGCTGGAATTGTTCAAATCGCTTGTCCCTGAGAGCGACGGTCTCTCGGCCGCCCGATGACCAGGGCCGGCGCCGCATTTGCTATCGACAATCGTGATGGTCGCCGCGTAATGCGGCGCCTCCGGGCGGCCATGCGAGACTGATCGCGCTCTGCCTGTGTCCAACCATTCCTGGGGGATCGAGTGGCACTTAAAGACCTTATGTTCCTGGCTCGAATGGGCGTCCGGCGGCTCCGGAGCAAAGTGGCCAACCCCTTGTTCGACTTCGACGCCGCGGCCGCCGATGCGGATGCGCCCGACCTGCCGCCGGCCAATAGCGAGCTGGCTCGCATATTCTTCGAGCATAAGGGCCGCATCATCCATAAATGGGTGCATTATCTGGACCTGTACGATCGCCATTTCGGCCCTTACCGGAACTCCAGGCCCACCTTCCTGGAGATCGGCGTCCAGAACGGCGGCTCGATGGAGATGTGGCGCAAGTATTTCGGCGACGAGGCCGTCATCTTCGGAATCGACGTCGACCCCGCCTGCGCGAACAATTTCTCGCCGCCGAACCAGGTCCGCATCGGATCGCAGGCGGATCCGGACTTCCTGAAGTCGGTCCTCGCCGAGATGGGCTCGCCCGATATCGTGCTCGACGACGGCTCCCATGTCGCCGAGCACCAAAGCGAGAGCTTCCGAATCCTCTTCCCGGCCCTCAAGGAAGGCGGCCTGTACGTCATCGAGGATACCCACACGGCCTATTGGCCGGGCCGCCACCAGGGCGGGTTCGGCCGCCACGGAACCGCGATCGAGTTCGTCAAGCGCATGATCGACGACATGCACGCCTGGTACCACAGCCACCCCACCTTGACCTCCGCGAAGACGGAAGTGGGCGGAATCCACATCTACGATTCGATCATTTTCATCGAAAAGGCGAGGCGCACGGCTCCGGTTCACACCAAGGTTGGCGCAAGGAACTGATTTCCCCGCCGATCGCCGCGATATTCGGGAGACGGCCGGTCCCGCCCGGGTCCGTCTCCCGATGCGGAATACCCGCGAGGAGCCGGGCCGGTGCCTGGATCAGGAGCTCGCCGCCACCGCCTCCGCGGGCTGCAGCCACACTCGCAACTGGGAAGGTCGCCGCGCCAGCTTTTGTGCGGACTGGAGCGTCTTGTCGAGCCACCCCGGCAGGCTCGTAAAGGGCCAGGTGTAATGGAGACTTTCTACAACCCGATAGCCGACCCGCCTCCCGTGCAATTCGAACGATTTCTCCGCGAACTCGTACAGATGATAGGGAGGATGCATCGGGCTGATGTTCGTTACGTAGTTCGTGCCCCGGAAACGAAAAAAGAAGTTCAGTAGCCTGGCAAGGATATCCTGGGAGTTCGGCACTTCCACAAGGATGAGGCCGTCCGGCTTCACCCAGGAAAGCGCTTTGGCAAGGATCTCGTTCGGGTTCGGCAGATGCTCGAGAACGAAGCTGAACGCAATGAAATCGAAGGTCTCGGGCTCGAACCGCGCTTCCGAAATGTCGCAGAGCTTTATACGTTCAGGGGCTATTCCGAACCTGGCTATGGCACGATCCCTGAAATCTTCGGAGCCCTCCAGCCCGTGGACGTCGAAGCCGGCCCGTTCCATGGCTCGCATGGCCTTGCCGATACCGGCTCCGACATCGAGCGCGACGATGTTCCTGCGCTCTTCGAGCAGGTGCCTGGCGCGGCCGATGACGTCCGAAAAGTAGTTCGGGTCCTCCTCGAAATAGCTGTCCACCCAATAATCCTCGGGCGGACGCCCGTAATGATCGTCGAAGCTCGAGGGGATCGGCATCGGATCGGCAAAGAGCAGCCTGCATTGCCGGCACTCCTTGACGCCGACCGCGATTCCGCTTTGGCGCTTGGGAGACAGGCCCTGGGCGCGGTCGAGCCTCATCCCCAGAACGCGATGACGATCGGGGGGCGACCCGCACATCGCGCACTCCGTGGCGCTCGTGAAAAGGTAATTTCTTGTCTCGGAAGCCATGCCGATCAGCCTTCGTTCCGAAGATGGAGAGATGTCGATTTCATAGCCTTGCGCCTCGCGAGCGCCTCCGTCTGGATCGTTTGAAGGGCCTCATGAGGGAGGGGACGAGGGGAGGCAAGCCTCGATGCGGTCCAGGCCCCGCGGTTCACGGGCTGAACAGCGCGAATTTGAGCCCTGCCGCGGCGACCGGCACAGCCACCGTGAACAGGAGGATCGCGGGGCTCCGCGGGATGGCTTCGCGCAGGCTGATCCGGTTCGCGACGAGAGTGACCGCGAGGACGCTTGCATAGACGATGGCCGCCGCCGCGGCATAAGCGGCCACGACCAGATAGGGCGCGAAGAGGGCCGCCAGCGCGACCAGGCCGGTTCGGATCACCAGGGCGAAGACGTTCAGCTTCAGCATGTCCGCATTGCGTCCCAGCGTATGCATCGACGTCGCTACCGACGAAGACACCAGCAAAAGGAACATCGCGGGCACGATCCAGACCATGTAGACGCCGACTCTCCGCCATTCGGAGCCGAGCGCAAACTCGGCCAGGTCCGGCGCGAGTATCGCCACGGCGATGAAGGGCCCGGTGGCGCCGCCCACGAGCATTCGGACGATCGAGCGGGTCTCGTCCGTGAGCCGATCGTCGCGGCGCGCCTCGCGGGCACGAGCGTAATAAACCTGGGAGATCGCCTGACTGATCACGACCAATGGGCTTTGAAGCAGTCGAAGGGCGAGCAGCAGGAAGCCTGCCTCCGGGCCGGCGAGCACCGCTGCGATGATCACGACGGGGATGTAGACCGACCCGGAATTGGCGAAGATCTCGGCGGCCGTATATTTCGGGAAGGAGCTGTAACGCCGCAAGACGCCCCACATCCGCTCCGTCCTGATCTCGGCCAGCAGATGACGCTCGTTCCTCCAGAAGCTGAGCATGAGCAGCAGCAGGCCCGCCGAGCCGACGACCACGAAGCCGATCAGAAGCCCGAGCGCGCCCGCGCCGGCGAGACCGAGAACGATCAGGAACGCTCCGCCGACGACGACCTGTCCGATCCTGGCTCGCGAAAGCACTCCGAACCTTTTCGCCCGCGAGGTCCAGAAGTCGAAGGCCGTGCCGGCTCCCAAAAGGAAGGTGGCCGCCGGGAGCAGCCATAGGAACGACCGATAAGGCGATTCTTCCCCGACGTCGGCGAAGCGCAGGCCGGCGACGGTCGCGATCGTCACGACCGCCGTGACGGCGGTGAGCGCAAGCAGCGCCGCGGCGAGCAGGTTCACCGCGTCTTCGTCCGTCTCCGCGACGGGCAAGGCGTAGTCGAGCCCGAGGCACGCACTTCGATAGGTGATGATCGAAATACCGGTGAATACCGCGAGGACGTCGAAATCCTCGGGAGTGAATATCTGGGTTAGGACCGGCAGCAGCAGCAGGTTGATCAGCTGAGCGACGGACGCCCCCGTCAGGAGCGTCCCCACCGAGCGCACGAAGCTGCTGTTCCTGAGGTATCCGAGCGCGTCCAGCATCGGCGCGTCAAGCCGCCGGGATGCGCTGATCGTAATTGCGGTCGATCCACTGCCGGTAGCTTCCGTCCATTACGGCGCGCCACCAGCCTTCGTTGTCCAGATACCAGTCCAGGGTCGCCGCGAAGCCGTCGCTGAAATCGCGCGCCGGGGCGTAGCCGAGCTCGGTCCGCGCCTTGGTCTCGTCGATCGCATAGCGCCGGTCGTGGCCGGGCCGGTCGGTGACCCAGGTCTTGAGCGAGGCGGACTTCTCGCCGCGCGCGGCGGGCGCATCGGGGAAACGGCCGGCGAGCGACGGATCGCGGGCGAAGGCGGCGTCGACCCGGTCGCAGATCGAATCGATGACCGCGATGTTGGGCAATTCCTCGCCGCCGCCGATATTGTAGGTCTCGCCCGGAACGCCCTTGTCGAGCGCCAGCGCGATTCCGCGGCAATGGTCCTCGACGTGAAGCCAGTCGCGAACGTTCATTCCGTCGCCGTAGATCGGCAGGCTCTTGCCCGTCAGGCAGTTGATCAGGAACAGCGGGATCAGCTTCTCGGGAAATTGATAGGGCCCGTAATTGTTCGAGCAGTTGGTCGTCGTCACTTCGAGCCCGAACGTATGGTGATAGGCGCGCACGAGATGATCGCTGCCGGCCTTGGACGCGGAATAAGGCGAGTTCGGCGCATAGGCCGTCGTCTCGGCGAACGCGGGATCGTCGGGGCCGAGGCTGCCGTAGACCTCGTCGGTCGAGATGTGGTGAAAGCGGTGGGGGCGCCCGCCGCCGCCGTCGAGCCAGACCGCTTTCGCCGCCTTGAGCAGGCTGTGGGTTCCGACGACATTGGTGTCGATGAAGGCGTCGGGACCGTCGATCGAGCGGTCGACATGGCTTTCCGCGGCAAAGTGGACGATCGTGTCGAGACCGCGCTCGGCGAGCAAGGCCCGAACCAGATCGGTATCGCGAATGTCGCCCTGGACGAAGTCCACTCCCTCCACTCCGTCGAGATTGGCGGGATTTCCGGCATAGGTCAGCGCATCGAGGACGACGATCCGGTCGCCGCCGCGCCGGGAGCGCCAGTAGCGGACGAAATTGGCGCCGATGAAACCCGCTCCGCCGGTCACGAGCATGTCAGACATTCGAAAGCTCCCGAAGGTTGGCGCGCAGGTTGACGCGCCAGTGCGGCGCCGCTGCGCCGAGCAGCGCCCAGGTCGCGCTCTTGTCCAGCACCGACCAGGCCGGCCTTTTCGCCGGAGTCGGATAGTCGGCGGTCGCGATCGGAACGATTCGACACGGCGCCTCGAGCAGCCCGATTTCCCGAGCCTCCTCCAGAATCGCGACGGCGAAATCGTACCAGCTCGCCACTCCGGAATCGGTGAAATGGTGGAGGCCGACCGCGCGCAGCCCGGCGAGGCGCCAGAGGGCGGCGGCGAGCGAGGGCGCCCAGGTCGGCGTTCCGACCTGGTCGGCGACGACCCGAAGCTCGTCTCTTTCGGCCATGAGCCGGAGCATCGTGTTGACGAAATTGGCCCCCGCCGGCGCGTAGACCCAGGCGGTGCGGACGATCAGAGCCTCGGGATCGGCGGCGCTCACGGCGCCTTCGCCCTCGAGCTTGGTCCGTGCGTAGACGCCCTCGGGCCGAGTCGGATCCCGGGGCCGGCGCGGGCCTTCGGCGGCTCCGCCGAACACGAAATCGGTCGACACATGCACGGTCCGGGCGCCCGCTTCGCGCGCCGCGGCGGCGATCAGGCCCGGCGCCTCGCCGTTCAGGCGGAGCGCCGCCTCGGGCTCGCTCTCCGCCTTGTCGACGGCGGTGTAGGCGGCGGCGTTGAAGACGACGTCCGGCCGGGCCGAGCGAATCGCCGAGCGCAAGGCGGCCTCGTCGCCGACGTCGCAATCGGAGCGACCCAGTGCGATCGCCTCCGAGCCCGCGGGCGCGGCGGCGGCGAGGGCGCGGCCGACCTGCCCGCCCGCGCCGAGGATCAATGCCCTCATTCGTAGACTTCCGCTTCGGCGAGCAGGGGCGCCGCCTCGTCCTTCGCCGACAGCGAAGGGGCCGAGCCCGCCGACGGCCATTCGATTCCTATCCCGGGGTCCGACCAGAGGATCGAGCGATCATGCTCGGGGGCGTAGTAATCGGTGCATTTGTAGAGGAAGTCGGTGCCGTCCTCGAGCGCGAGGAAGCCGTGCGCGAAGCCGGGCGGGACCCACAGCATCCGCTTGTTGGCGGCCGACAGCTCGACCCCGACCCATCGCCCGAAGCCCGGCGACGAACGCCGGATGTCGACGGCGACGTCGAAGGCCCGTCCGGAGGTAACCCGGACCAGCTTTCCCTGCGGCCGCACCAGCTGGTAATGAAGGCCGCGAAGCACTCCGGCGGACGAACGGCTGTGATTGTCCTGGACGAAGTCGGCGCCGATCCCCGCCTCGGCGAAGCCGCGCGCGTTCCACGATTCCAGGAAGAAGCCGCGCTCGTCGCCGAAGACTCGCGGCTCGATCAGCTTCACTTCGCCCAGGCCGGTATCGAGGATGTTCACCGGCCGCGGCCGTTCTTCTTCGCCGGCGGCTTGGCCGGCCCCATGCCCGCTCCGGCTGCAAATAGGGTCGAAATTCGCACCTGGTTCGATCTTCCCGTTCCTGCCCGAGGCCGAAGCCGCCGGGGCTGGTGCCCTGCCTCGAAGGGAAATGGCGCACCCAAGAGGATTCGAACCTCTGGCCTCTGCCTTCGGAGGGCAGCGCTCTATCCAGCTGAGCTATGGGTGCGTGGAGGCGGCGCTTAGCAAAGGGGCGAGCGCCTCGCCAGCCTTTATCGATAGGGCCGCAGCGGCGGCTCGTCGCCCGGCGGCTCAGTCTTGGGCTTGAAGCGGCAGATGTCGGCGATCGTGCAGCGCCAGCATTCGGGCTTCCTCGCCTTGCAGACGTAGCGGCCGTGGAGGATGAGCAGGTGGTGGGCCTCGCGCCGGTAGGGTTGCGGAGTCCGGGCGTCGAGCTTGCGCTCGACCTCCAGAACGTCCTTGCCGGGGGCGAGGCCGGTGCGGTTGGAGACCCTGAAGACGTGGGTGTCGACCGCGAAGGTCTCCGCCCCGAACGCGCAGTTCATGACGACGTTGGCGGTCTTTCGCCCGACTCCGGGAAGCGCCTGAAGGGCCTCGAAATCCTCGGGCACCTCGCCGCCGTGGCGCTCGATCAGTGCCGAAGAGAGGGCGATGACGTTCTTCGCCTTTGTGTTGAACAGGCCGATCGTCCGGATGTGCGCCTTCAGCCCTTCCTCGCCCAGCGCCACCATCGCTTGCGGAGTGTTTACCGAGGCGAAGAGGTCGCGGGTGGCGAGGTTGACGCCCGCGTCGGTGGCCTGCGCCGAAAGCACCACCGCGACCAGCAATGTATAATTATTCACATATTCGAGCTCCGTCTCCGGGCTCGGCGTACGATCGTGCAGACGCTCGTATAAAGTCGCGATCTCGGCGGGCTTCACTTCAGCCCCAGCACGTCCGCCATCGAATAGCGGCCCGGCGCCTTGCCGGCGAGCCACAGGGCGGCCTCGATCGCGCCTCGGGCGAAGATCGCCCGGCTCTCCGCCTTATGGCCGAGCTCGAGCCGCTCGCCCTCCCCGGCGAAGATGGCGAGATGTTCGCCCGCCACCGATCCGCCGCGAAGCGAGGCGAAGCCGATCGTCCCGGGCTCGCGCGGCCCGGTGATCCCGTCGCGGCCGCGCTCCGCGACCGAGTCGAGCTCCACCCCCCGCCCTTCGGCGCCGGCCCGGCCGAGCATGAGGGCGGTTCCGGAAGGCGAGTCGGCCTTCATCCGATGGTGCATCTCGACGATCTCGAGGTCCCAATCCTCGCCCAGCCGGGCCGCCGTCTCGCGCACCAGGTGGGCGAGCAGATTGACCCCGAGCGAGGTGTTGGCGGCCTGGATGACCGGTATCTCCGCCGCCGCCTCGTCGATCAGCCGGTCGTGGCCGGCATCGAGCCCGGTCGTTCCGATCAGGATCGGCCTGCCGGCCCGCCGGGCCTGCTTCAGATGGCCTTCGACAGCGTCGGGCGCCGAAAAATCGACGAAGACGTCGGGATCCTGCTGCGATAGTCCGACGTCTTTCCTGAGCGCCGCCGCCTCGGCAATCGCCTTTCCCATCCGTCCGCCGGCGCCGAAGATGGAGATTGTGGTCATCCATCTTCCATGCGGGAGCGGCCCGGATATCGCAACCGCCTGCAATTTGGGTAGGGGAGACGCATGAAGGACATCCGCAACATCGTCATCCTCACCGGCGCCGGGATCTCGGCCGAGAGCGGAGTCGCGACCTTCCGGGGCCCGGACGGGCTTTGGGAGGGGCACCGGGTCGAGGATGTCGCCACCCCCGAGGCCTTCCGCCGCGATCCGGGGCTGGTCCAGGCCTTTTACGATGCTCGCCGGGCGAAGCTGGGGAGCGTCGAGCCCAATGCCGCCCATCGCGCTCTCGCCCGGCTCGATTCGCAGTGGCCGGGCGAGCTTCTCGTCGTCACCCAGAATGTCGACGACCTGCACGAGCGGGCCGGGGCCCGGCGGCTGCTCCATATGCACGGCGAGCTCAAGTCGGCCTGGTGCCTTGGCTGCGACGCGCGGATGACCTGGGAGGGCGAATTGTCGGGCGGGCCGCCTTGCCCGGCCTGCGGCGAGGCGGGGCGGCTGAGGCCCGACATCGTCTGGTTCGGCGAGATGCCCTACGAGATGGAGCGGATCGACCGGGCCCTGCTCGATTCGGACCTGTTCGTCTCGATCGGCACGTCGGGCGCCGTCTATCCCGCCGCCGGCTTCGTCCGGACCGCGCGCCATGCCGGGGCCCGGACGCTCGAGATCAACCTCGAGCCGAGCCTGGGGAGCGTCTATTTTCATGCGGCTCGGACCGGGCCGGCGGGAATGCTGGTGCCGGAGTGGGTCGAGGAGGTGCTCGGCTGACGAGGGCTTGCCTCGCGGCGTCTCTTCCCCTATCAGCCCGCCCGCTATGAACGCGACCTGCCACTCCCTACGACCGAGCGTCACCCCTACGAGGTGACGGGTTGCTTCGCTGCACCCGTCGTTCAGGGTGTAGCTCAGTGGGTAGAGTGCCCGCCTTGGAAGCGGGAGGTCGCCGGTTCGAATCCGGCCACCCTGACCAAATTCAATCGTCCAGGATTCAGGCCATGAACAAATATTCCCTCCATGAAGGCGGCGGCCGGGTGCCGCTCAAGCTGTGGGACAGCCACCAGCCGTTCGAGGCGGGCGCGATGCAGCAGCTCCGCAACGTCGCGTCGCTTCCGTTCGTGCACAGCCACATCGCCGGAATGCCCGACGTCCACTGGGGCAAGGGCGCGACCGTGGGTTCGGTGATCGCGACGAAGCAGGCGATCGTGCCGGCGGCGGTGGGCGTCGACATCGGCTGCGGGATGATGGCGGTGCGCACCTCGCTGACGGCGAGCCAGCTGCCCGACTCCCTGTCTCAGATCCGCGCCGAGATCGAGCGGGCCGTGCCCAAGGGCTTCGAATCGAGCCAGACCGCCAACCATTCCAAGGGCGGGTGGGCGATCACTCCCAATTCGATCGCCCGCGCCTGGTACGACCGGTTCGAGGCGCGCTGGCGCGCGATCGTCGCCAAGCACCCCAAGGTGCAGGGCAAGACCAGCGACCAATTGGGCTCGATGGGCGGAGGCAATCATTTCATCGAGATCTGCCTCGACGAGGAGCAGCGCGTCTGGGTGATGCTCCACTCGGGCTCGCGCGGCACCGGCAACCGCATCGGCACCTATTTCATCGATGCGGCGAAGGAGGCGATCGCGAAGCAGCGGCTGGACTTCCACCTCGCCGACCGGGATCTGGCCTTCCTCACCGAAGGCTCGGAGTTGTTCGACGATTATATCGAGGCGATGAGCTTCGCCCAGGATTATGCGACGGCGAACCGCGAGCTGATGATGGGCCGGGTGCTCGAGGCCCTTCGCAAGCACCTGCCGGCGTTCAAGACGGAGAAGCAGGCGATCAACTGCCACCACAATTATGCGACCCGGGAGATGCATTTCGGCGAGCAGGTGTGGGTGACCCGCAAGGGCGCGGTTCGCGCCGGCGAGGGCGAGCTCGGGATCATCCCCGGCTCGATGGGCACCGGCAGCTTCATCGTCGAGGGGCTCGGCAATGCGGAGAGCTTCCACAGCTGCTCGCACGGCGCCGGCCGGGTGATGTCGCGCGGCCAGGCCAAGAAGCTGATCAGCCTCGAGGATCACAAGGCGGCGATGAAGGGCATCGAATGCCGCGTCGACGAAGGCGTGCTGGACGAGAGCCCGGCCGCCTACAAGGACATCGGCGCGGTGATGGACGCCCAGACCGACCTGGTGGCGATCAGGCATCGGTTGCGGCAGGTGATCAATGTGAAGGGGTGAGAGATGGGGTACGTGCTTCACGGAAAGGCACGTACCCTGCCTTGTTTTTCACCGCTTTCGAATCATTGCCATTGCCTATTTGTCGGAATGACGTTAGAGATCGGCCCCGGAGTCCTTGCTCATGAACGATCCCACCTCGCACCGCCTCACTCCTTATTTCCAAGCCTTCATCGAGGGCCAGATCGCGCAACGGAAATATGAGAATGCGACGGAGGTGATCGAGGAAGGCCTCCGACTTCTCGAAGCGCGCCAGGCAAAGCTCGATCAACTGTCCCGGGCTTTACAGGCGGGGCTGGACAGCGGCGAAGCCGTCGGCTTCGACGTGAACGAATGGATTGAATCCAAGCGCACGGGGCCTGAGCGTGAGGAAGCGGCTTAGTTTCGCCCGTCAGGCAAGCGCCGACCTCGACGAAATATGGAATTATAGCGAACAGAATTGGGGCCGAGAGCAAGCGCTTCACTACGCGTCCGAAATCGCTGACCGCTGCGGAGCCCTAGTGGTGGGGAAGGTTATCCCCCAAGAGATCGAGTTGGAGAGCGGCCGCTTTCTCCGGATCAGGAGCGGCTCGCATTTCATCTTCCTGCGCGAGATGACGGACGAGCTGCGGGTGGTCCGAATTTTGCATGAGCGGCAAGACGTCGAGACAGCCCTCGGCTGATACTCACTCCACCCAATCCAGCCCGATCTCCCGGTAGAGCCCCCTGTCCTCCTCCCAGTCCGGCTTGACCTTGACGTGGAGGAAGAGGTGGACCTTCCGGCCCATCAGCGCCTCCAGCTCCTTCCTCGCCGCCTCGCCGATCGCCTTGATCCGGGTTCCACCCTTGCCGAGGACGATGGCGCGCTGGGTCGGGCGGCCGACCAGGATCTGCTGGTGGATGGCGACGGAGCCGTCGCGGCGCTCCTCATATTTCTCGGTCTCGACGGCGCTCGCATAAGGAAGCTCGGCGTGGAGCTGGAGGTAGAGCTGCTCGCGGGTCACTTCCGAGGCGGCGAGCCGCTCGCTGGCGTCGGAAACCTGCTCCTCCGGGAAATGCCAAGGGCCTTCCGGCACCCGGGCGGCGAGCGCCGCCTTCAAGTCCGCGACTCCGTCGCCGCTGGTCGCGGAGACCATGTAGATATCCTCGAAGTCGAGCCGCTCGCCGAGCTGCGTCGCGAGCGCCAGAAGCACCTCTTTCTTCACGAGGTCGACCTTGTTGAGGACGAGGATCTTGGGCTCGCGCCGGTTCTTGAGCGTGTCGAGCATCTCTTCGAGACGCCGGAAGAAGCCGGTCTTGGCGTCGACGACCAGGGCGATCAGGTCCGCGTCCGCCGTCCCCGCCCAGGCCGCTGCCACCATCGCCCGGTCGAGCCGCCTTTTGGGCTCGAAAATCCCGGGCGTGTCGAGCAGCAGGACCTGCGCCTCGCCGTGGATCGCTATCCCCATCAGCCGGGTCCGAGTGGTCTGCGCCTTGGGGCTGACGATCGCCACCTTCTGGCCGACCAGCGCATTGACCAGGGTCGACTTGCCCGCATTGGGCGCTCCCACCACGGCAACGAGGCCGCATTTCTCGCTCATTGCAGCTGCTCCAGCAATTTCTGCGCGGCCGCCGTCTCCGCTTCCTGCTTCGACGCGCCCTCGGCGCTTGCCGCGCCGACGCCCCCGATCTCCACCTCGACGACGAAGGTCGGCGCGTGCTGAGGCCCGCTGCGCTCGGCGAGCCGGTAGACGGGAGGCTTGCGTTCCTTCGCCGCCGCCCATTCCTGAAGCGCCGACTTGGGATGCTGAGGCGCCTTGTCCCTTGTGCTGACCCGGTCGGCCCAGGCGGAGCGGACGAAGGCTTCCGCCGCCTCCAGTCCGGCGTCCAGGAACAGCGCTCCGATCAGCGCCTCGACGACGTCGCCGAGGACGTTGTCGCTCTCGAACGCTCCATCCTCCCGGGCCTGCTTGCCGAGGCGGAGGCGTGCCCCGACTCCAAGCTCGCGGCCGACTTCGGCGCAGGTTTCGCGGGCGACGAGCGCGTTGAGGCGCTTCGACATCTGGCCCTCGGGCTCATCGGGGAAAAGCTCGTAGAGCCAGGCCGCGACGGCAAGGCCGAGGACCCGGTCGCCGAGGAATTCGAGCCTTTCATATTGCGCCTCGCCGAAGCTCGCGTGAGTGAGCGCCCGCTCGAACAGGGCGGCATCGCCCGGCGCTCGGCCGAGCGTCTCCCGCAGCCAGCTCAGAATCTGCTTGTCCATCAGTAGGTCCGCCCCACCCGTTCCCATCGCGCCGCCGACACCCAGGTCCACGGCTTGAGCCACTCGGCCGAACCGTCGGTCGAATAGAAGTTGATCAGCGCCCGCCCGATCACATAATCGGCCGGGAGCAGCCCGACTCCCCTCTGCTCGAGGCTGAAGCGGCTGTCGGCGCTGTCGTCGCGATTGTCGCCCATCATGAAATAATGGCCGGCGGGGACGGAATAGGCCTCGGTGTCGTCGGCGCCGCCCTCCCCCTGGTCGAGAACTTCGTAGGAGCGGCCGCCGGGCAGGGTCTCGCGGAAGCGCGGATAGCGGCAATAAGCCTTGCCCGCTTCCACGGCGGGCGCACGCACCCGCCCGGCATATCGGCAGGGGCTGTTTGGGGTAACCGGCATCAGCCAGTCGGCGATCCTCACCTTCGGCACCGGCTTGCCGTTGAGGAAGAGCCTGCCGCCGCGCATCTGCACAATATCGCCGGGAAGGCCGATCAGTCGCTTCACATAATCCTCCTCCTCGCCCGGATAGCGGAAGACGACGACGTCGCCGCGCTCCGGCTCCGATGCCAGTATCCGCCCGTCGAAGGAGGCCAGGCCGAACGGGATCGAGTAGCGCGAATAGCCGTAGGGCCATTTGGCGACGAACAGATAATCGCCGATCCTGAGCTCGGGCAGCATCGATCCGGACGGGATCACGAACGGAGCGACGATGAAGGTCCGAAGCAGGATCGCGAGCAGGAAGAAGAGCAAAAGGAAACGGGTGGTTTCGGCAAGCCCGCCCTTCTTCTTCGCTTTCTCCGACTTCGCCGCGTCACTCGCCATGCGCCGCTTTCGCTTGGGGCGGGAGGCGGGTCAAGGGTACCATTCCCTCTCCCTGCAGGGGAGAGGAGGGGCCCGCCGCGAAGCGGTGGGAGGTGAGGGCATGCTGACTCTGTGCGACAGGCCCTCACCCTCCCGCTTCGCGGGCCCCTCCCTCTCCCCTACAGGGAGAGGGGAAGGCTAGGCATCCGGCGCCGCCCTCACTAAGAGCGCGGCCATGGATGAAAACCAAGCCTGGGCCGCCGTCGAGGCGGCCGAGCCTCAGACCCTCGCCGAGCTCTTCGCCGCCGAGCCCGGCCGGCTCTCGCGCCTGACGCTGGACCTGCCCGGCCTCCATTTCGACTTTTCCAAGACCCACCTCAGTGCCCCCCTCCTCGCTTCGTTCCAGGCCCTGGCGGAGGCGCGCGACCTCGCCGGAGCCCGCGACGCCCTTTTCGCGGGCGCTATCGTCAACCCGACCGAGGGCCGGGCCGCCGAGCACAGCGCCGAGCGCGGCCAGGGCGCTCCGGAGAGC
>JBAWCC010000311.1:0-22456 GCA_049590095.1 Allosphingosinicella sp.
TCACCCCGGCGAAGGCTGGGGTCCATTTCTGAATCCGTGCCGGCGAGCGACGCCCGATGGATTCCAGCTTTCGCTGGAATGACGGGTTTCACTCTTCCGGCTTCCGCATCGTGAATCGAAGCCGGACATAATCGGCGGCCCAGCTTCCGTCCGGCTGCCGGAGCTGCGGCGCGAGCCGAGCCTCCACCGCCGCGGCGACCTCGTCGCGCGCCTCTTCCGGCACCCCGGCGACTTCGAGCCAGCCGGCGCGGAAGGTCTTCACCCAGGCCGCGACTCCGGCCGGGAGCGGAGTCGGCCGAGGGATCAGGCTGGCCTGGATCCCGATGAAGCCGGCGCAGGCATAGAGGCGGACGAACTCCTCGACCCCCGGATACCATTGCGGGTCCTCGGCCGGCACCTGGTAGCCGCGCTCCTCGAGCTCCGCCCTGATGCCGTTTCGAAGCGACGCGATATTGCCCTCCCCGCCCATCTCGCCGGCGAACCGGCCGCCGGGCTTGAGCACCGAATAGACCCCCGAAGCGACGGCGTCGGGGTCGAGCATCCAGTGCAGGGCGGCGTTGGAGAAGGCCGCGTCGAACTGGCCGAAGCGGGTCGCCTGGCCCTCCAGATCGAGCGCCTGGGCGTCGGCGACGAAGGCGTCGACTCCGCGCCCACGGGCCGATTCCACCATCGCTTCCGAAGCGTCCAGGCCGATCACCCGGGCGCCCGAATCCATGATCTTCCGGGTTAGCACTCCGTCCCCGCAGCCGAGATCGAGGACCAGCTCGCCCGACCGGGGCGCGAGCAGGTCCAGCGCCGCCGCGCCCAGCGCCGGGACGAAGGCGGCATTGGTCGCATAATCGGTCGGCGACCATTGGGAGGAGGGGTTGAGATTCATGCCTTCTCCGTCGCCCCAGCGACCCATCCCGTCACCCCAGCGAAAGCTGGGGTCCATGGGGCGGCCGTAACCCGCTCCGAGTCCGTATGGATTCCAGCATTCGCTGGAATGACGGAAACTCGCGTCACTGCGCGTCCGCGAACGCTTTGTAGCCGTCCGAGTCCATCAGCCCTTCGAGCTGCGAGGGATCGGCGAGGCGAAGCCGGAAAAACCAGCCCTCCCCTTCCGGATCGCTGTTGACCAGCGAGGGATCGTCGCCGAGCGCGGGATTGGGCTCGACGATCTCGCCGTCGACCGGGGCGTAGACGTCGGACGCGGCCTTGACCGATTCGACCACCGCGGCCTCGCCGCCCTTCGTCACCTGTCTCCCGGCCTCGGGAAGCTCGACGAAGACGATGTCGCCGAGCTGGCCCTGGGCGAAATCGGTGATCCCGACCGTCGCCTCACTGCCTTCGACCCGGATCCATTCATGCTCCTCGGTGTAATAGACGCTCATCGGGCGGCTCCCTTGCGGTGATAGCGATGGGGGACGAAGGGCGTGGGGGTCACCTTCGCCTGGAAGATCCTGCCGCGCTGGACGAGGCGGATTTCGGTGCCGGCCTCGGCCGAGGCGGCGGGGACATAGGCCATTGCGATCGGGCTTCCAAGCATCGGCGAGAAGCCGCCGCTGGTCACCTTGCCGACCTCGTCGCCGTCGGAATCCACGACGACGGCGCCCTCGCGCACCGGCTGCCGCCCCTCGACGGCGAGCCCGACCCGGCGGCGCACCGGCCCCTGCTCGATCTCGCGGACGATCCGATGCCAGCCCGCGAAGCCGCCCTCGGCCCGGCGGCGCTTGGAGATCGCGAAGCCGAGATCCGCCTCGATCGGGGTCGTGTCCGTATCGAGATCGTGGCCGTAGAGCGGAAGCCCCGCTTCGAGCCGAAGCGAGTCGCGGGCGCCGAGGCCGATCGGCTTCACTTCCTCCTGAGCGGCGAGCAGCTCCGCGACCGTCGCCGCACGCCCCGCCGGAAGCGAGATTTCGAAGCCGTCCTCGCCGGTATAGCCCGAGCGGCTGATCCAGACCGTTCCTCCGTCGAGCGTGAAGGCGCCCCCGGTCATGAAGCCGAGCTGCTCGACCCCGGGCGCGAGCCGGGCGAGGACGTCCACCGCCTTGGGCCCCTGGAGTGCGAGCAGGGCCTGCTCCTTCATATGATCGAGAACCACGCCGCGCGGCAGCCGCTCCCTCAGATAGGCGATGTCGCCATGCTTGGTGGCGCCGTTGACGACGACGTAGAAATGATCGCCCCGCCGGGTGGCCATGAGATCGTCGACGATCCCGCCCTCGTCGTTGAGCAGGAGCGAATAGCGCAGCCGGCCTTCCTTGAGGATGGCGAGGTCGGCGGGGAGGACGCCCTCCAGCCCCTTCTCCGCCTCCGGCCCGGCGACGATCAGCTGGCCCATATGGCTGACGTCGAACAGGCCCGCGGATTCGCGGGTCCAGCGATGCTCGGCAATGATCCCCTCATATTGGATCGGCATCGAATAGCCGGCGAACTCCACCATCCGCGCGCCCTGCGCCCGGTGCCACGAGTCGAGTGGGAGAGTGAGTTCGGGGGAATCGCTCATGTCCAGCCTCCAAGGGAGCCGCTTCAACGCCCGGGATCGAGCGCAGTCGCATGCAGCCCCTCTGTCACTGAACCTGAGAGCTTTCGCGGCGCCTTTAGGTTCCGCTTACCCCTTCGGTGGCCCCCCGAGTCCGAAGGACGAAGGGAACGCTTTCCAGAGTGCCTTTGCGCGCGCGGTCCCTTGTGCCTGAGAGATTCCGGGCCGGTTGCTCCTTCGGCGGTGTCGGGCCTCGCGACCCTCCACCCTCTCCCGCGCGCACCCCGGCCTCGCGGCCGGCGGCAAGGGCGCTGTGGAGAGTCGCAAGCGGCAAGTCAACGCCGCTCTGCCTCCCCGCGGCGAAGCCGTGGGGAGGGGGACCACCGAAGGTGGTGGAGGGGTGACAAGGCGCAGACGTTGTCCATCCCTCCCTCGATCCACGGCCGACTTGCCATTTGCCCGACCCGGTTCAGCGCCGGCGCTTTCGGCGTTCTGTACGTCGCGCAAGCTTTCGAAACCGCTCTGGCCGAAACCCTCCATCACCATGAGAAATTCATGCGGAGCACCGGCGAGCCGGCCGGCTGGACCTCCCAGTTCCGCGAGCTGATCCTCGACGTCGCGGCGACCCTCCACGACATGACCGATGCGATTGCATTTGCCGACGCCTTGGAGCCGGACGATTATGGCAAAGCGCAGCGTGTCGGCGCGAGCCTGAAGGCCGCCGGCTCGGACGGCATCCTTTATCCGAGCGTCCGCAATAAAGGCGGCCTTTGCCTCGCCTTATTCTATCCCGATCCGGCCGCGGCCCCCGTGCAGGGCCGCCACCTGGATTATCATTGGAACGGGGACCGGGTGGATTTCTATCGCGATCTCACGAACGGCGCCGTCTTCCAAGTCGACTGATCGCCCTTGGCTGTGCCCGCCCTTCCTCTCAAATCGGCCTCCTCGATACCTGACACGTGGTGCCTGCCGTTTCCGTTAGAGCGTTATCGCTTCAGCCTGAATCACCCCCTCCCCGTCATGCCAGCGAAGGCTGGCATCCATGCTGCCGGAGGGCCACGCCGAGGACTCCGCATGGACCCCAGCTTTCGCTGGGGTGACGGGTTTTACCGAATGGAAGACGCTGGCTTGGCGCATTCCGGATCAGACTAAGCCGATCACGCTCTAGGCTGAGGCGCCACCGACAAAATCTGTGGGATCAGGACGTTTAAGCGGAGCACCGGTCAGGAGTGCTGTCACCGCCTCCAAACGTTGACCAACCCACTCTCGCATAAAATCTCGATCGTCCTCGGACATTTGATCGTCGCCCAGCCGGGCGGCTGTGTCATCCAGAAGCAGGCATGTTCCTTCCAACGTTGCGCTAACCGCGACGAGGCGACGTGCGATTGAGTAGCTTCCCTGGTCGTCCAGCTCGTAAATTGGAAACCTGTTCATCTCGCTGATCGCACTTCTTATCATGAGGGCAGCTGTCCTGAGATTGATCGCTTGGGGAAGGAAGTAAGCCGATGTGCGGTGAAAGCTTTCTAAGGCTTCATAGCCGTGCGCAAGGAGCCTAGCGCTGGCATTGCGAAGTTGCCGTTTGCGTTGCCAGTGCGGCGCGAAAGCTGTAAAATAGGTCACTGCCAAAGCAGTGATCGCGCCAAAGAACTGCGCCCACCCGGCAAGCTTATCGTGAGCTTCCAGCCATGTAATTACGGTGTTCATAGCACCGATTATTTCTATGTTCTAAGATAATGGCAAGAGGCTGATCGGCGCATGCGCGCGGGAGCACCTCGCCTTCTACGTTGCGCCTTCGCGCCTTCGCGCGTTCTGTCCAAACCTGAAACGCGGATGACTTGGGCCGCAGCCTGAGCGGAGGACCCAATCCGGCGTGCTGATCCGCTCCTCAAAAAATTGAAGGAGAAATGCAGGAAAAGTTGTGATCCAACCAAAACATGGAACATAATGGCAACATCTCTGCCCGGGCCTCGACCGACGAGCGGGCCCTGCCCTCCCCCACCGCTCGCGACGGCCCTTGCGGCGACCCCGGCGCCGAGCCCCTCGACGACCCGCAATTCGCCACCAAGGCCGAGGCCGATGCGTGGTGGGCCGGGGTCACCCACGGCCTGCGCTGCGCGACCGGCGAGGTCACGCGCGACGACGACGAGCCGCCGGCGCCGCGCGGACCCCGGGAGGAAAATGCCGACATCCTCGATCCGTCGGGCCGCCGGGTCCGGGTCGACGGCTGGCTGCCCTGGAAAAAGGGCCGCTTCCTCCTCGTCCTCGTCGCGGGCGGCATCGTCGCCGACGCCTGCCGGGCGGTGGGAATGAGCGTCGCCAGCGCCTATGCGCTGAAGAATCGCCGCTCCGGCCGGGCCTTCGGAAAGATGTGGGACTCGATCCTGATCCACCGCGCCCGCGCCCGGCTCGCCGACAACAATCTGTCGCGGGCGATGAACGGCTGCGTCGAGCAGGTCTTCAAGGACGGAGTCGTCGTCGCCGAACGGCGGCGCTTCGACAACCGCCTGTCCATGGCCGTGCTCACCCGGCTCGACCGGCTCGCCGAAAGCAATGAGGGCGAGGAAGCGGATCTGCTTCGAGCCCTTTCCGAGGATTTCGAGGATTATCTGGACGTCGTCGAATCGGGCGGCGACGAACAGGCCTTCCTGGAAGCTCGGCGGGCCCCGAAGGGCGCCGAAAACGCGCAGGCGGGCTGGAAGGCCCTGCCGCCCCGCGGTCGAAACGGCAGGACGCGGTCCGCGAACCGGCCGGACTGGAGACTGGTCGATCCCGCGCAAATCCCGGTCGACGACCTCGACCCCAACCTGAAGTATGAATGGACCGCCGACCAGCGTCAGCGGGCTGAGCTGAGCCATTATCTCGACTGGCTCGACGAGATATCCCAGAACGAGAACGCACCTGCCTACTACGGCTACGAATGCCCGGCCGCCTTCGACCGCTATCGATACGGCATCCAGGCCCCCGTTGCTGCGGATCCGGGCGACGAGGTCGCATCGGAGCCTTCAACTTCTTCAACTTCACCCCCGGCGGCGAGTCCGGCGGGCGGAGGCGCGAACTGAAATGACTCCGATGCCCCTACCGAGTGGCGTTATACGCCAGCTGCTCCTCGGTGAGCTGGAAGCCGACCAGCATCTCGAAGGTCGCCCGGCGGACGGCCTCGCGAACCGCGGGATCGGCCAGGGGGTCGATCGCCGCGGAGGGATCCCCGGGCTTGCGGCGGCGGGTGATCTGGGCGGTCACGTCGGCGGGAAGGGTCACCGCCGCCCGGGTCACCGAGCCGGTCGCCGAGCCTCGGCTGCTCGCCCGGAGCGCTCCGTCGGCGAAGCTGAGGCCGACCCGGCTGACGCTCTTCGACTGGACCTGGGTCCCGCCCTGCACCGAAACCACGAAATAGGGGAGCACCACCTCGCGCGCGCCTCGGCCGTCGCGGCGCTGGGCGTGGACGTCGAAGGTCAGTCGGGTGACGATGGAATCGCCGCTTTCGTCGCAGGTCGAGCGGAGGTTGGTGATGTTGGCGACCACGTCGATCGCGCTTGCGTCGCGGCTGGCCGGCGGGTTGAACAGGGTGATGTCGCCGGTCGAGGCCGGGATCGCCACCGCCGGGCAGGCCGAGCGGACGGCGACGATGCCGGTGTCGGTGATGGTGCCGGTCGGAGTCGAGCAGGCCGCGAGACCTGCGGAAATAAGCGCGGCGAGGGCCGCCTTGGACTTGAACACAGGGTGGGAATCCTCACCTTTGGACGGGACACGAGCGATCATAGGAACCGGGTTCCGCCGAAGCAAGCGATCCGGTAGAGCGACAAAAGATGGCAGCCAAGCCCCCCCTCACCCTGCTGATCGCAGCCCCGCGCGGCTTCTGCGCCGGAGTCGACCGCGCGATCCGGATCGTCGAGCTGGCGCTGGAGCGCTACGGGGCGCCGGTCTACGTCCGCCACGAGATCGTCCACAACAAATATGTGGTCGACGGCCTCAAGGCCAAGGGCGCGATATTCGTTCCGGAGCTGGACGAGGTTCCGGACGGGGTGCCGGTGGTCTTCTCCGCCCACGGAGTCCCCAAGGCGGTCCCCGCCCGGGCCGAGGAGCGCGGCCTCGAATATCTCGACGCCACCTGTCCTCTGGTTTCCAAAGTGCACCGCCAGGCGGAGCGGCTGGTCGAGAACGACCGCCATATCCTCTTCATCGGCCATTCCGGCCATCCCGAGGTGATCGGGACCTTCGGCCAGGTGCCGGAAGGCCGGATGACCCTGGTCGAGAGCGTCGAGGATGCGGAAAGGGTCGCTCCGGCGGACCCCGAAAACCTCGCCTATCTCACCCAGACCACGCTCTCCGTCGACGACACGGCCGAGATCGTCGCAATGCTCGAGCGCCGCTTCCCCGGGATCAAGGGGCCGAAGGGCGAGGACATTTGTTACGCCACCTCGAACCGCCAGACGGCGGTAAAGGACATCGCCCGCGCCTGCGAGGCGATGCTGGTGATCGGTTCGCCCAAGAGCTCGAACTCGGTTCGACTGGTCGAGGTCGCGGAGCGCGAGGGTACGAGGGCCAGGCTGATCGGCCGCGCCGACGAGATCGACCTCGACTGGCTTGAGGGCGTGGCGACGCTCGGAATCACCGCCGGAGCCTCGGCGCCCGAGACCCTGGTCCGCGAGGTGGTCGAATTCCTCTCGTCTCGTTACGACGTCACCGAGATCGAGGGCGAAGGCGTGATCGAGCGGATGGTCTTCAAATTGCCGCGGGGGCTCGAGGCCGCTTGACCGTTCCGACCGTCGAGATCTTCACGGACGGCGCCTGCAAGGGCAATCCGGGGCCCGGCGGCTGGGGCGCGGTGATCCGTTCGGGCGGCCATGAAAAGGAGCTCAAGGGCGGCGAGCCGAACTCCACCAACAACCGCATGGAGCTGCTCGCCGCGATCCGCGCCCTGGAGGCCCTGAAGCGTCCCTGCGAGGTCGCGCTCCACACCGACAGCATCTACGTCCGCGACGGGATCACCAAATGGATCCACGGCTGGCGCCGCAACGGCTGGAAGACGGCGGACCGAAAGCCCGTCAAGAATGCCGAGCTCTGGCAGCAACTGCTCGACGCTGCCGCGCCGCACAAGGTGGACTGGCGCTGGGTCAAGGGTCATTCCGGCCATCCCGAGAACGAACGGGCCGACAAGCTGGCCTGCGATGCCGCGATGGAGGTTGCGAGGCGGAGGTGACCCGGCCGGCCGGACGACGGTCAGTCGAAACGGCCCGGCGCGTAAGGCTCCGGATCGAGGTCCGGCGCTCTTCCGAGGAGCAGGTCGGCGGCGAGCTTCGCCGCCGCCGGGGCGGTCTGGATCCCGAATCCGCCCTGCCCCGCGCACCAGAAGAAGCCGGGGACATGCGGATCGAAGCCGTAGACCGGGCGCCGGTCCGGGGCAAAGCTGCGCAACCCCGCCCAGCTGCGCTCGACCCGCTCGACCTTCCAGTCGACCACGCCTTCGAGCCGGTCGATGGCGATCGCGACGTCCAGCTCCTCCGGGGCGCAGTCGCAGGGCCGGCAGGGGGTCTCGTCGTGCGGGCTCAGCCACAGCCGGCCGCCCGCTTCCGGCTTGAAGTAGAAGCGGCCGAGCGCATCGATGACCAGCGGCAGGTCGGCGGGCGCATGCGGATCGATCCGAAGCTGCGAGAGCGTTCGCCGAAAGGGCTGGAGGCCGACCGGCGCGGCTCCGGCCAACGCCGCGATTCGATCGGCCCAGGCGCCCGCGGCATTGACCACCGTCCGCGCTCGAAAGTCTCCGGCCGCGGTCTCCACCGTCCAGCCGTCTTCGTCGCGGCGAAGCGCCCGCACCTCGGCGCCGGTCTCCAGCCGGGCGCCCTGACGGCGGGCCCGGGCGAGGTAGAAAGCGTGCAGGGCGGCGACGTCGATATCCGCGCAGCTCGGCTCGATCAGGCCGGCCACCCAGCCGCCGCGAAGCCCCGGCAGCCGGGCTTCGAGCCCGGCCCGGCCCAGCCGTTCGAAGGCGACCCGGCCTCCGAACCCGGCCTCTACCGCAGCCAGCGCCTCCAGCCCTTCGGAGTCGGCGAGGTGGAGCGCCCCCCGAGGCTTCAGGAATCCCTGCGCCTCCAGGAAGGGACCCGACGCGGTGGTGAGCGGCTGGATGAAGGGACCGCCATAGCTTTCCGCCCAGAAGGCCGCCGAACGGCCGGTGGAATGATAGCCCGGCTGGTCCTCGGCCTCGATCAGGAGGACGCAGGCGTGGCCGGCGACCTCCGCCGCGAGGCTCGCTCCCGCCATTCCGGCGCCGACGACGGCGATGTCGAAGTCGAAGCTCACCGGCCGGGGATCCGCTCGAGAAAATCGTCGATCGCCGCAAGCGCCCTCAGCCGCACCTCGTCGCGCTCGCGCAGGATTTCGTGCGCGGAATCGTCATACATGACGAGCTCGGCGTTCGGGAGCTGCGCGGCGGCGCGCCGGATCGCGGCCGGGCCCACCAGCCGGTCGCGTTCGGCGCCGATCAGAAGCACCGGTGTCTCCACTCCGGCGAGCGCGGCAGGAGTCAGGGCCGCGCAGGATTGGAAGGCGGCCTTCAGCCAGTCCCAGCTCGGAGTGCCGAGGTTGAAGCCCGGGTGTCTCTCCCACCACCAGAGCTCGTCCTCATACCGGTCGGGACAGCCCGTCAGGATCGCCTGGCGCATCGAGCCGGCCGGCTGCGGCCTCGACGGCTGCTGCCAGGCGGGCTGGCCGCCCCAGCCGGTCAGCGACGCCGTCGAGGCGAGCCAGTGGGCGGCGAAGGACGGCACGGGTCCGCTGTTGATCATCAGCATCGGAGCGATCAGCACCGCCGCGTCGATCGGCGGATGCCGGTCGGCGAGGGTGCGAAGGAGGACGTGCCCGCCCATCGAATGGGCGACGACCACATGGGGCCCGGGGGATTCGAGGCGCCAGGTCTCGATGAAGGCGGCGAGATCGTCGACCAGGGTTTCGAAGCGATCGATATGCCCGCCGGGAAGGTCGCCCTGCGAGCCGCCCTGCCCTCGCCAGTCGAAGGCGGTGACGTTCCAGCCGAGGCGGTGCCAATGGTCCTGCGCCTCGAGATATTTCTCGATGAAGTCGCCGCGCCCGCCGGCGAAGAGGAGGCTGCCGCGGGCGTCGGCCCCCTTTTCCCGCCGCCGCTCCAGGGTCCTGAGGACCCAGCCGTCCGCTGCCTTCCATTCGCCGAAGCGGGCCCCGGACGGAATGGAGCGGCGGTCGAAGGCTTCGCTGTGCATTGGGCCGGTTACGGTTTCGAAAGCTGTTACGTCTAGTAGCTGGTTCCCATGCAAGGGGCTCTTTCCTGGTTTTTCATCGCTTTGCTCGCCGCGGCCATGCTTTGGGCGGCGATCGGCGACTGGCGCACCCGGACGATCCCCAACTGGCTGAACGGGGCGATCGCCCTGCTGGCGATACCCTTCTGGTGGAGCGTCGGCCTGAGCCTGTGGCCGGGGGTCGCGCTGCAGATCGGGCTTGCGGCGGCGGTCCTCGCCCTGTTCGCGATCGCCTTCCGCTTCGGAGCGATGGGCGGCGGCGACGTCAAGATGGCGGCGGCGCTCGCCTTGTGGCTGCCCTTCGCGGGAGTGGTGAAGCTGCTTGCGGTGATGTCGATCGCGGGGGGCATCCTGACCGTGGCGATGCTCGCCGCACACCGGATGGCGAAAGCCGCCGGCCAGCCTGAAATTCCGTACGGCATCGCCATCGCGATCGGCGGTTTCTGGGTGCTTGGCGAACGGTTTCTTAACCAATTTGTCTGATGAATAGGCCCAATTCGAGGGTGAGGAGGCGACTGGCGTCATGGATGTGAAAAAGCTCGTGCTGCTGATCGGCGCGCTCATCGTCGCGGCGGTCACCGCCGTCACGGCGAAGAACATGTTCAGCGGAGCCGGAGCGCCTTCGGCCACGGCCGGACCCGCGGTCCCCGCCGGACCGGAAGTGCTGGTCGCGACCCGCGCCCTGCCCGTCGGCACCATCATCGACGCCGAGGCCCTGCGCTTCCAGCGCTGGCCCGAAGGCCTCGTCCAGCCCGCTTACTACATCAAGGGCAAGCCCGGCGTCCGCCCGGCCGACCTCGTCGGAACGGTGGTTCGCAACGAGATCACCGCCGGCCAGCCCTTCACCCAGGGCTCGCTGATCAAGCCGGGCGAGCGCGGCTTCCTCGCCGCGGCGCTCGGGCCGGGGATGCGCGCGGTCACGGTGCCCGTCTCCGCGACCAGCGGAGTGGCCGGCTTCATCTTCCCGGGCGACCGGGTAGACATCGTCCTGACCCAGGAAGTGGCCGGCGGCGGCGACGGGGTTCCGCTCAAGGTCTCCGAGACCGTGATGCGCAACGTCCGGGTGCTCGCCACCGACCAGCGCATGTCCGCCCAGGGCGAAGACGGCAAGGCGGTCGTCCAGCGCTTCACCATGGTCACCCTCGAGGCGACCCCCAAGCTGGCCGAGAAGATCGCGGTCGCCCAGAAGATCGGCGACCTGTCGCTGTCGCTTCGCTCGATCGCCGACAATTCGGCCGAGCTCGAGCGCGCCATCGCTTCGGGCGAGGTGAAGGTGCCGCAGACCGACGATCCCAAAGCGGAGCGCCAGATGCTGATCGCCATCGCCAACCAGCCGTCCGACGGCCTTTCCACCTACACCACCGGGGCCGATGTCTCGCGCTACCAGCGCAGCACCGTTCCCGGCAGCGGCAACAAGGCCAAGGCGTCACCCGACGACAAGATCGCGGACGCCCTCAGCGCGATGGCGATGGCCGCCTCGGGCCGTCCGGCTCCCGCCGCCGCCGCCCCGTCGACTCCCTCGGGTCCCCAGGTCCGGGTTTCCCGCGGCAATAGCGTCACCATCGTTCCGGTCGGAGCCAAATAAGATGACAAAGCTGAACATCATGCGCCGAGCGACGGTCGGAACCGCGATCTTCGCCGTCCTGACCGCCAGCGTCACCCCGGTGATGCCGAGCCTGGCAATGGCTGCGCCGCCCCCCGCGGGCAGCTACCGGCCGACCAACCAGGTGCTGCTCTCCGTCGGCGAAGGCGAAGTCGTCTCGCTGCCCAGGAGCGTGGTCGACGTCTGGACCTCGAACCCGGGCGTGGCCGACGTCAACGTCACCAGCCCCCGCCAGCTCGGCCTGTTCGGCAAGGGCGAGGGCGAGGCCACGGTGATCGCCACCGCGGCCGACGGCTCCGTCGTCTGGGGCGCCCATGTTCGGGTCAGCCAGAACATCAGCTCGGTCGACCAGATGCTGAGGGCCGCGATGCCCGAGTCCAACATCTCGGTGACCCATGTCGGCCAACTCGCCGTCCTCAACGGCACCGTCTCCTCGCCGGCCGAAAGCGCCCAGGTCGAGACGCTGGTCAAGACCATGCTGAACCCCGGCGTCGACGTGACCGCGCCCGGAGCGCTGCTCAAGGTCCTCACGGTCAACCGGCTCAAGACGGCGACCCCGCTGCAGGTGATGCTCCAGGTGAGGATCGCCGAGGTCAGCCGATCGCTCGCCCGCGACATCGGAGTCAATCTGGCTTCAGCCGACTCGACCGGCGGCTTCAAGTTCGGAGTCGGCCAGGGCCGCTCCTTCTATCCGATCCATACTCCGGGTGCCCCCCTGGGTACCGGCACCACGGCCAACGAGGGCACCACCACGGTGATCCCGAACTCGATCGGCTCGAGCCTGTTCGGCGCCGGCAAGCTGCTCGGGGTCGACATTCTTGGAGCGCTCGATCTCGCCGAGAATGACGGCAAGGTCCACACGCTCGCCGAGCCCAATCTCGTGGCGCTGTCGGGCGAGACGGCAAGCTTCCTCGCCGGCGGCGAGTTCCCGATCCCGTCCTCGAACGGCATCAACGGCACCGCCATCGAGTTCAAGCAATATGGAGTGAGCCTCGCCTTCACGCCCTACGTGCTCGAGGGCGGCCGGATCTCGATGCGGGTTCGCCCCGAAGTATCCGAGCTTTCCGACGAAGGCTCGATCCAGATCAACGGCTTCCGGGTGCCTTCGCTGACCACGCGCCGGGTGGAGACCACGGTCGAGCTCGGCTCCGGCCAGAGCTTCATGATCGGCGGCCTGCTTCGCAACAGCAGCAGCAACAGCATCGAGAAGGCTCCGATCCTCGGCAGCCTTCCGATCATCGGCGCCCTGTTCCGCTCGACCAGCTACCGCAAGGGCGAAACCGAGCTCGTGATCGTGGTTACGCCCTATCTGGTCAAGCCGGTCAATGCGAGCCAGATCGCGCTCCCGACCGACGGCTTCAGAAGCTCCACCACGGCGGAGCGGGTGATGCTGGGCACGAGCGAATATAACAAGCCCGTCCCCCGTCCGGGACCGACCATGGCTCCGGCCCGGACTGCGAGCCCGGGCATGGGCGGCGTGGCGAGCGTCCCCGCCCGGCAGCTTCCGGCACCGGCGCAGCCGCGCCAGGCCGAAGCGAACGCCAAGGCCACTCGCCCGCAAACCGCTTCCGCCACCCCCGGCTTCAGCTTCTGACCGATCGAAAGGACGTGATCATGGCACGCACCAAGTCTCTCGCCGCCGTCGTCGCGATCGGCGCCGCCCTTGCCCTCCCTTCCGCCGCGCTCGCCAAGAAGCCGCCGCGGGAACGGCACGACGCCAGCCGGGGCCTCGACTCGCTCAACCAGCCGGTCGTCCAGCGCACCGACTATCTGCTCGACCTCGCCGACAATGGCGGGCTCAGCGATTCCGACCTCGGCCGTCTCGACTCCTGGTTCAGCTCGCTGGGCCTCGGCTATGGCGACCATGTCTTCGTCGACCGGGGCACCGGCGCCGGCCGGCAGGACGTCGCCCGGGTCGCGGCCGCCTACGGCCTGCTGATGAGCCCCGGCGCTCCGATCCTGGAAGGCGACGTGCCGATGGGGGCGGTCCGGGTGATCGTCAGCCGAACCACGGCCAGCGTTCCCACCTGCCCCAATTACGAGAACGTGCGCGGACCGAGCTCGACCTCGTCCAATTATGGCTGCGGGGTCAATTCGAACCTCGCCGCGATGATCGCCGACCCGAACGACCTGGTCCTCGGCCAGACCGGAAGCGTCGTCACCGACGCCCACACGTCCTCGAAGGCGATCCGCTTCTACCGGCAGACCCAGCCGACCGGAACCAAGGGTCTCACCGACGTCAGCACGAAGGGTAACTAGATGAACGCGCCTTTCAACGCTTCGCGCGCCGCAGCGCTTCGCGACCCCTTCAGCGCCTTCGTCTGCGACGACGCCACGGCCGAGATGCTTCGGCCGATCGCGGTCGAGCATGGCTGGGCCCCGGAGAAGGTCAACAAGGGGGGCTTGCGCAACGCGGTCCAGACCCTGTCCGTCTCGGCGAGCCCGGCGATCCTCTTCGTCGACCTGTCGGAATCGGGCGATCCGCTCAACGACATCAACGCCCTGGCGGAAGTCTGCGAGCCCGGAACGGTGGTGATCGCCGCCGGCCAGGTCAACGACGTCCGCCTCTATCGCGACCTCGTCGCCTCCGGCCTGCAGGATTATCTGCTCAAGCCCTTCACGCCCGACCAGCTGCGCGATTCCTTCGCCAATGCCCAGATGACCATTTCCGGGCCGCGGGTGAACGAAGCGGCGAGCGAGAAGCCGCACGTCATGGCGGCGGTGATCGGCGTTCGCGGCGGAGTCGGAGCCTCCACGCTGGCGACTTCGCTGGCCTGGCTGATGGGCGACAAGGCAGGCCGGTCGACGGCCCTGCTCGACCTCGACATCCATTTCGGCACCGGCGCGCTCGCGCTCGACCTGGAGCCGGGCCGGGGCCTGACGGACGCGATCGAGAATCCGAGCAGGATCGACGGCCTGTTCATCGAGCGGGCGATGGTCCGGGCGAACGAGAAGCTCTGCGTCCTTTCCGCCGAAGCTCCGCTCAACCAGCCTCTGCTCAATGACGGCAGCGCCTTCTTCCAGCTTCAGGAAGAGCTTCGCAACGCCTTCGAGAGCACGGTGCTCGATCTGCCGCGGGCGATGCTGATCCAGCATCCGCACCTCGTCCAGGACGTCCATGTCGCCATCGTCGCGGTCGAGTTCACCCTCGCCGCCACCCGCGACGCGATCCGGGTCCTCTCCTGGCTCAAGGCCAACGCGCCTCAGTCCAGGGTTCTGGTCGTCGCCAACCGGGTCCCGGCGGGCGCCCAGGAGATCAGCCGCAAGGATTTCGAGCAGTCGATAGAGCGCTCGGTAGACATCGTCATCCCGTTCGAGCCGAAGGCGGCGGCGCAGGCGGCCAAGCTCGGCCAGCCCTTCGCCAAGGTCGCGACTTCGTCGAAGATCCAGGGCCCGCTGGCCCAGCTGGTCAATCTCACCACCTCGACGGTGGAGGGCAGCGAAAGCGGCGCCGAAAAGCCGAAGGACGGGGCCAGGTCGCTCCTGGACAAGCTCAATCTCAAGGGCCTGGTCGCGAAAAAGCCGAAGCCGGCGACGGCATGAACGGGCGCCGGCGACAAACCGGCGCGTGGAATAGGAGCAGCATGTGCTGAGCTTTCCGATCCTGATGCTGGGCGGCGGCGTGCTGGTCGTGCTTGCGCTGATGGTGTTCGCCATGGGCGGGCCCAACGTCTCCAAGGCGTCGAACCGGCGTCTCGAGGGCGTCCGCGAGCGCCACAGCAAGTCCAACGAAGTCGCCGCCCAGGCGCAGCTCAAGCGAATCCTGCAGAGCCGCAGCCAGACCAAGATGGACGGGCTTGCGCAGCGTCTCATCCCCAATCCCGCCTTGCTCCGCCGGCGGCTTCAGCAGACCGGCCGCACCTGGAGCCTGGCTCAATACGGCCTCGTCTCGCTCGGCATCATCGCCGTCGTCAGCCTGCTCCTGATCCTCAAGGGACTGCCCCTGCTCCTCGCCGTGATGGTCGGGCTCTTCCTCGGAGTGGGCCTGCCCCACTTCGTCGTCGGCAAGATGATCAAGCGCCGGGTCGCCAAGTTCACCGCCCGCTTCCCCGACGCCATCGATCTGATGGTCCGCGGCCTTCGTTCGGGTCTTCCGATTTCCGAGACGCTCGGGATCGTCGCCGACGAGCTTCCGGGGGCGATCGGCGACGAGTTCCGAATGGTTTCCGACAAGATGAAGATCGGCCGGACGATGGAGGCCGCGCTCCAGGACGTCGCCGACCGGCTCGGGACTCCCGAGTTCCAGTTCTTCGTCATCACTCTCGCCATCCAGCGCGAGACCGGCGGCAACCTCGCCGAGACCCTCGCCAACCTGTCCGACGTGCTCAGGAAGCGCGCCCAGATGAAGCTCAAGATCAAGGCGATGTCGTCCGAATCCAAGGCCTCGGCCTGGATCGTGGGCTCCCTCCCATTCATCGTCTTCCTGCTGATCTGGTTCATCAACGGCAAGTACATGCAGACCTTCTTCGTCGACGAGCGGCTGATGATCGCGGGTGCCGGCGGGCTGGTCTGGATGGGGATCGGCGTGTTCATCATGGCCAAGATGGTCGACTTCGAGATCTAGGGACGGCTTGAGAATGACGATACCTGCATCCGGACCGACGATCATGGGCATCGACGTGGTGATGGTGGCGACCTTCATGGCCGCGACCGCCACCTTCGCCGTGCTCGTCGCGATCTATGCCGCCACCACGGTCAAGGACCCGATGGCCAAGCGCGTGAAGGCGCTGAACGAGCGGCGAGAGCAATTGAAGGCCGGGATCGTCGCCTCGACGTCGAAGCGGCGGCGCAACATCACCAACAAGAACGAGGTCGCCGACAAGGTCAGGAGCGTTCTCGGCTCGCTGAAGATGCTTCAGGCCGAGCAGTTGGAGAAGGCGCAGCGCAAGCTGATGCAGGCCGGGATCCGTTCCAAGGACCTTGCCGTCGTCGTCATCTTCGCCCGACTGGTGCTCCCGATCGTGATCGGCTCGACCGTCATCGTCGGGGTTTATTTCCTCGACTGGTTCCCCGAATGGGGCCCGATCAAGCGCTACGGCCTTACCGCCGTCTCGCTGATCGGAAGCTACAAGGCTCCGGACATCTGGCTGAAGAACAAGATCTCCAAGCGCTCCAACGCGGTACGCAAGGGG
Organism: Allosphingosinicella sp.; assembly: GCA_049590095.1. GTDB lineage: Bacteria > Pseudomonadota > Alphaproteobacteria > Sphingomonadales > Sphingomonadaceae > Allosphingosinicella. The sequence goes on from JBAWCC010000311.1 coordinate 16,468, forward strand.
CTTCCGGACGCTCTCGACCTGCTCGTCATCTGCGCCGAGGCCGGCCTCACCGTCGACGCCGCCTTCAACCGGGTCGCCCGCGAGCTCGGCAAGGCCTATCCCGAGCTCGGCGACGAATTTGCCTTGACCTCGATCGAGCTCGGCTTCCTCACCGACCGCCGCTCGGCCTTCGAGAATCTCGCCAACCGGATCGATCTCGACGCGGTGCGCGGAGTCGTCACCACCATGATCCAGACCGAGAAATACGGAACCCCGCTGGCGAGCGCGCTCCGGGTCCTTGCTGCCGAGTTCCGCAACGAGCGGATGATGCGCGCCGAGGAGAAAGCCGCGAGGCTCCCGGCGATCATGACCGTGCCTCTGATCCTGTTCATCCTGCCGGTGCTGTTCATCGTCATCCTCGGCCCGGCGAGCTGCTCGATCTCGGACAATCTCTTCAAGTGAGGTTCCGGCTCTTCAAGTGAGGTTCCGGCTCTTCAAATAGGTACCGGAGGCGGAACAATCCGCCCCCGCCGCCATTGATCCCGCGTCTTTCCAGCGACGCAAAGGTATTGGCCCGTGACACTCTTCACCCCCGACCAGTGGCTCATCGTCGCCCTGGTCTTCGTTCTCGGCCTGGTGCTCGGGATGGCGCTGATGGCCGGCGGCAAGTGGAAGCGCCGCTACAGGGACGAGCGCGCCCGCGCCGACGAGCTCGAGGCGGAGAACAAGCGGCTCCACAAGGAACATGGCGAGATGGACACCCTGCGCCACGCCGCGGCGAGGGACGAGGCAAGGCGGCGCCCGGACGGACCCGGCCCGCTTTAGGTTGCCGGGAGAAGGCGTTCATCCCAGCGTCATCGGCTCTCGCCATCCTGCGGCTTTCGAAGTGCGGGAGGCGGCGATGAAGTGGATGAGCGGACCGATTGCGGCGGCGGCCCTGCTGGCGCCGGCGGCGGGCCAGGCCCAGCCGGTGAGGCAGGATTTCTGCCATGGCCTGCAGCGGGTGGTCGACGCCGCCCGCGAGGAGGGCGGCTTCATGTGGCTCGAACGCAGCCGGGCCGCCCCGCCCAATCTCGGCTTCCGCTACGGCTGCCGGGCGACCGGTAACGACAAAAAACAATTTTGGCTCTGCGTTCAGAATCTCGCGCCCAGGGAGCTGAGCCGCGACTCCCTCGCCGCCGGGGTCGCCGAATGCCTGCCGGAGGCGGTGCGCGGCCCGGGCGATTCCCCCCGCGACTCCGTCTTCATCCTGCCCCACGCCCGGATCCGGATCTCCGAATATGGCGGCCCGATGGCGAAGGTCGGAAGGATCGTCCATCTGGTGGTGGAGGCGACCCCCTCGCCCTGAGCCCGGCGGTCTCAATCCAGCTTGCGGATGGACGATTCGAGTGTCGCCGCCTTGAACCCGAACTTCCGGAACACCATCCGGTTCGACGCCGCCCGCCCGCCCGGATGGAGCGTGATCCACTGCTCCACCTGGGCGCTCGCCTCGCGGGCCTTGTATCTGAGATGGAGGACGTTGCCCCGGAGTTCGCCGGTGACCGGTCCGATGGCGTCGGAGATGGTGCCGCCGACCCGGTTCGGCCCGGAGCGGACGAGGCGCCAGGAGCGGCGGCGGGCGGGCTTCCCCTCCTCGTAGACCATCTGCTCGAGGATGAGGGCGCCCGATTTGTCGAGCCGGCCTCGGCTGACGTCGCGGACCTTGTGGGAGCCCCCGATGGTCATCCGGACCGTGCCGGACCCTTCGGTTCGGCCGACGAAGAAATGCTCCGGACCGGTCGAAGCCGGAGCGGCGGCGAGGAGAAGCAGTGCGGCAAGGATCATCGTCCCCGACTACCGGATCAGGCGCGGGGGCGATAGCTCCCTGCCCGGGAGGCCCCTTCCCTCACCAGATCCGAACCCGTTCCGCCGGCGGCAGCCAGAGCTTGTCGCCCGGCTTCACGCCGAACGCCGCATACCAGGGGTCGAAATTCCTCAGCACCGCGTTGATCCGGGCGAAATCGGGCGAGTGGGGATCGGTCTGCATGAGCTGGCGAAGGAAGGCGTCGCGGTAGATCGTGCGCTGGTGCTGGGCGTAGGAGATGAAGAAGCGCTGGTCGCCGGTGAGTCCGTCGATGACCGGAGCCTCCCTGCCCTTCAGCGACAGCCGGTAGGCCTTGTAGGCCATGGAAAGGCCGCCGAGGTCGCCGATATTCTCGCCCAGGGTGAGCTTGCCGTTGATGCAGCTCTTGCCCTCGTCGATCGGGCAGATGGCGCTGTACTGCGCCTCCATCCGGTCGCCGAGCTTCCTGAAGGTGGCCGAATCCTCGGGGGTCCACCAGTTCCTGAGCTGCCCGGTGCCGTCGTAGCGCGAGCCGTTGTCGTCGAAGCCGTGGCCGATCTCGTGGCCGATGGTCGCCCCGATCCCCCCGTAATTGACCGCGGGATCGGCCGTCGGGCTGAAGTTGGGCGCCTGAAGATAGGCGGCCGGATAGGCCATGTCGTTCGCGGTCGGCATGTAATAAGCGTTGACCGTCTGCGGCGTCAGCAGCCACTTGTCCCGGTCGACCGGCTTCCTCAGGTCGGAAAGGTCCTTCGCCCATTGCCAGCGCGCCGCGGCGAGGCGGTTGCCGATCGGGTCGTCCGGCGAGACGGCGAGGCCGTCATAGGTCTCGAACTTGTTCGGGTAGCCGATCTTGACGGTGAGCGCGTCGAGCTTGGTCTTGGCGGCGGCCCGGGTCGCCGGGGTCATCCAGGCGAGGTCCTTCAGATTCTCCGCCATGGCGAGGCGGAGGTTGCCGACCAGCTCTTCCATCGCCGCCTTGCTCGACGGCGGGAAGTGGCGCTCGACATAGACCTTGCCGATCGCCTCGCCGAGGCTGCCCTCGACCTCCGAGACGGCGCGCTGCCAGCGGTCGCGCTGCTTCTCGCGGCCCTGGAGATACTTGCCGTAGAAAGCGAATTGGGCGTCGTCGATATCGCTCGGGAGAAGCGCGGAGCCCTGCGAGAGCAATTGCGCGGTCATCCACGCCTTCCAGGTCTCGACCGGAGTCGCCGCGATCAGGCTCATCATCCCGGGAAGGCCGGTGCCGAGCTTGGCGACCTGCTCCGGGGTCAGCCCCTGCGACTTGATCTTCTCGGCCGAGGGCGGGACGTTCATGACGTTGAACCGGTCGGTCGCAAGGATCCCGCGGCCGGCGAGATAGGTCTGGAGCGGGAACGGCCGCGCCATCGCGACCAGCTCGGCGTGGGACATCCGGTTGGTGGTCAGCTCCGGGTTGCGGGCCAGCGCCCGGTCCCACACCGCCGCCGCCATCTTCTTCTCGAGCGCGTAGATGCCCTCCGCCGCCGGCCGGGGCGAGGAATGGCCGGCCTTGCCGAGCAGGAAGGCCAGATAGTCGACATATTTGGCCTTCATCTCGGCGTTGCGCGGGTTGTCGACGAGATAATTGTCGCGATCGGGAAGCCCGAGCCCGCCGATCCCGAAGAACAGGATGTTGCGGGTCGGATCCCCGCGATCGATGCTGACCCCCTCCCCGAACGGCGCCGGATACCCCTCCTGCGCCCACAGCGCCGCGAGGTCGGAATGCGACTTCACCGCCGCGATCCTGTCCAGGAAGGGCTTGGCAGGCGCCAGCCCCGCCCGGTCGATCGCGTCGACGTCGAGATAGGCCCGGTACATGTCCGCGACCCTCTGCTCGACGCTCCCCGCCGCATTCGGCCGCGCCGCGAGATCGTCGATAATCGCCTTCACCGCCCGCTCCGAGCCGATGCGCAGGTTGGTGGTCACCCCGTAATAAGGATATTTGGCCGGGATGGTGGTGGCGGCCTTCCACTTGCCGTTGACGTAGGCGTCGAAATCGTCGCCGGGCTTCACGGAAGGATCGAGATCGGCGGGGTTGGCGCCCCATCCGGGGAAGGTCATCGGGGCGGGGTCTTCTTCGGACGCGGTCGCGGCGGGCGACGGCGCCGCGGTCTGCGAGAGAGCGGAGCCGGAAGCGGCGAGCGCAAGCAAGGCCGCCGAGCCCAGAAGAAGCGTAAACCCGCGTTTCATATCGACAATCCCCCAAGAAAACAGATGTAGTCGGGACCTTGTAGCGCGGCGCGGCCTCGCCCTGCTTACCAATGTTTGCGCAATTGCCCGCCGAGATCAGAGCCTGAACGAGTGTCCGAATCCGGATGAAGGTCCGGAAAGTCCGGGGTATCGCGCGCACGCGCGCGTACGTGAGAGCTGCGGCGGCGGTCCGGGCCAGGCGCGGGTGGGCCGGGTGGTGGCGATTCGATCCCGGTACAGAAGTGGATCATGAAACAGAATTACATGAAAGTTCTTTTTTGTTCTTAGTCCGATATAGCATCGGCGGCGAGACTTTGGAGCTGCGGCTTCCTGCCAACCCCTTGCCAGTCCTTTCCGCCCCGGCAGCCGGATGTTATGTGTGTCAAGACACACAAGCACACAGGTGAATTCATGGGCGAACAGACACGGTGGAGCCTCAAGGTTTCGCGCGAGACCGACATAGCCTTGCGAACTTTCCTCGCCGAGCGCGGCGGGCGGAAAGGGGATTTGTCGCGCTTCGTCGAGGACGCCGTCAACCGGTCGGTGTTGCGCCAGATGCTGCGGGAGGCGCGCGAAGCCAATGCACATCTCGACCCGGAGGAGGTTCAGAAGCTGGTCGACGAGGAGTTCGCCGAGGTCCGCCGAGCTCGCTGGGGCCGCTGAGGCTCGATGCGGGTCATCCTCGATACCAACATATTCGTCAGCGCCCTCATTTCCACTTCCGGTCCGCCGGCGCGGCTCGTCGACGCCTGGGCGGACGGCAGCTTCATCCTCGTCAGCCACGCCATCCAGCTTGCCGAATTGCGCGAGGTCACTCGACGCGGCAAGGTCCGGATGCTCATCCGAGCGGCCACGGCTGGACGTCTCGTGAACCAGATCAGCCTGCTTGCCGATATGCCCGGCACGCTCCCTACGATTGAGCGCTCGCCAGATCCGCGCGACGATTTCCTGCTGGCCTTGTGCGAGGCGGGCGAGGCGGACTGGCTGGCGACCGGCGACAAGGCGGACCTGCTCGCACTGGAGCGGCACGGCGGGACGAGGATCGTAACGGCGGCGCGGCTGGCGGCGGAGCTTGGGCTGGAGGGCGAGCGGTCGGGCTGAGTCGGAAAAATTAGTGACTGTCACCAATTCACCCAGGCACTTGCCTGCCACGTAGCTGGCACCAGCGCCCGGCGACTTCACCCGCGCCACGACGACTGCTAAACGGCATTGGATTAGTAGGGAGGCCCGGCAGATAATGGGCGGTTGGGAAGAGATGTTCGGCGAGGGAGTCGATGCGTGTGACGTCATCGACAGCATCGACCGAAGCTGGCGAGAAGAAGAACATGGAGCTGCACGAGAGGCCAAGCGACTTGCAGCCGATCCGTTTCCATTCGGTGACAAAGTAACGTTCGCAACAGTCGTGGAAGCTGATGATTGGGTGAAGGCTAACCGCGGCGTTAGATACGTAGGGCGCCCATATGGGCGGCATGGCTGGAAATTAAGCTACGTCAAAGGCTGATCTCAGCTGACCGCTTGAACGGGTCAGAACAATCAACTTGCTGTTAGGCGATTCACAACTTCAATGGAGCTCGCAAACAGGGAATGCGGATCGAAGGGATTCGACTTCAGCTCCGGGTAGAAATGCACCCCGACGAACGAGGGATGGCCCAGTCGCTCGACGATCCCCGTCAACGCGGTAACTCCGCCCTCGCTCCGCACCGCCTTCAGTCGAAGGCGCCCTCCGGCGGCCCCGCCGTCGGCTGACCGCCGGCGACGGCGGCGGCGATGAGGACGAGGACGACCAGGCCGCCGACGACGATGAGCGCGGTGCCCGTCTTGCCGCCCATGTTGAGGCGGCGGCCGATGTCGGCGGTGGGGCGGCCGCCGATGTAGAAAGCGGGCTTCCCGGTTCTGGCGAGGCCGAGCTCCAGGCCCGGAGCGGCGCCGGCTCGGGCGAAATTGCCGCCGGCGATGCGGGCGGGCGTGAATTGGAGG
>JBAWCC010000312.1:0-23235 GCA_049590095.1 Allosphingosinicella sp.
CCCCTCCCCTGAAGGGGAGGGGCTAAGATCCGGCGGCTTATGCAAAGGTCCGGCGAAGGCTGGGGCCCGGGCGGGAGAAGTTCGCCGCGCCCTTCACCCCCCGGGATCCCGGCCTTCGCCGGGATGACGGTTCGTGTCGAGAATCCTTGACGCGGCTACCGGGGCCTCCCCACCTGTACGCGTACGCGTGAAGGATCCCCATGAAGCTAGTCGTCGTCGAATCGCCCGCAAAGGCGAAAACCATCGAGAAATATCTGGGCGCCGGCTACCGGGTGCTCGCCTCCTACGGCCATGTCCGCGATCTTCCGCCCAAGGATGGGTCGGTCGATCCCGACGAGGGCTTCGCGATGGAGTGGGAGACCTATGCGGACAAAGCCCGCCAGCTGAAGGCGATCACCGACGAGGCGAAGAAGGCGGACACCTTGATCCTCGCCACCGATCCGGACCGGGAAGGGGAGGCGATCAGCTGGCACGTCCAGGAGGTGCTGAGGAAGCGCAAGGCGCTCCCCGCCGATGTCGAGCGGGTCACCTTCAACGCCATCACCAAGGCGACGGTGACCGAGGCGATGAAGCACCCCCGAGCCCTCGACGAGGATCTGATCGATGCCTACCGCGCCCGCCGGGCGCTCGATTATCTGGTCGGCTTCACCCTGTCGCCGGTGCTGTGGCGCAAGTTGCCCGGCGCCAAGTCGGCCGGGCGGGTGCAGTCGGTGGCGCTTCGCCTCGTCGTCGACCGCGAGGGCGAGATCGAGCTGTTCCGGGCGAAGGAATATTGGAGCGTCACGGCGGTCATGGAATCGGACGGGCAGGAATTCCTCGCCCGTCTGGTCCGCTTCAAGGGCGAGAAGCTCGACCGTCTGTCGATCGGCGACGGAGGGACCGCCCAGGCGGCCAAGGCCGCGGTCGAGTCGGGCCGATTCTCGGTCGCCTCGGTGGAGACCAGGCCGCTCAGCCGCAACCCGCCGCCGCCGTTCACCACCTCGACCCTCCAGCAGGAGGCGGCGCGCAAATTGGGCTTCGCCGCCAGCCACACGATGCGGATCGCGCAGGCGCTCTATGAAGACGGCTCAATCACCTACATGCGGACCGACGGGGTCCAGATGGCGCCCGAGGCGATTTCGGCCGCCCGCAAGGCGGTCGCCAACCGTTTCGACGCCGGCTACGTCCCGGACAAGCCGCGCCATTACGAGACGAAGGCCAAGAACGCCCAGGAAGCCCATGAGGCGATCCGCCCGACCGACTTCGGCCGCGACCGCGCCGGATCGGGCGACCATGGCCGGCTCTACGATCTGATCTGGAAGCGGGCGCTGGCCAGCCAGATGGCGTCGGCGAGGCTGGAGCGGACCACTGCCGAGCTGGTCGACGGCACCGGCCAGACGGGCCTGCGCGCTACCGGCCAGGTCGTCCTCTTTCCGGGCTTCCTCGCTTTGTACGAGGAAGGCCGCGACGACCCTGATCGCGGCTCCGGCAAAAATGCCCCCGCCGATGCCGAGGAAGACGATTCCCGCCGTCTGCCTCGCCTTCGCGAGGGCGACGCCCCGGCCAAGAAGAAGATCATCGCGGAGCAGCATTTCACCCAGCCGCCGCCGCGCTATTCCGAGGCGAGCCTGGTCAAGAAGATGGAGGAGCTCGGAATCGGCCGTCCCTCCACCTACGCCGCCACCCTTCAGACCCTGAAGGACCGGGGCTATGTCGAGCTGGAGAAGAACCGCTTCATCCCGCAGGAGAGCGGCCGGCTCCTCACCGCCTTCCTCGAACGCTTCTTCGAGCGCTACGTCTCGTTCGACTTCACGGCCCATCTCGAGGACGAGCTCGACGACATTTCCGGCGGCCGCGCGCAGTGGCAGGCCGTTCTCGAAGCCTTCTGGAAGGACTTCAAGCCGAAGACGGCCGAGATCATGGAGCAGCAGCCTTCGGCGATCACCGCCGCTCTGGACGAGTTTCTCGCACCCTGGCTGTTCCCGGAGAAGGAAGACGGCACCGACGCACGGCTCTGCCCCGCCTGCGGCAATGGACGTCTTGCGCTTCGCGGCGGCCGCTTCGGCGCCTTCGTCGCCTGCTCCAACTATCCGGAGTGCAAGTTCACCCGCCGCTTCGGGCAGGGCGGGGAGAACGGCGCCGTCGACGAAGGGCCGGAGATACTCGGCAAGCATCCCGAGACCGGCGAGGATATCAGCCGCAAGACCGGCCGCTTCGGTCCCTATATCGAGATGGGAGAGGGCAAGGAGGCCAAGCGCGCGTCCATACCCAAGGATGCCGGCGAACTCGACCTCGAGCTGGCTGTGCGGCTGTTGTCGCTGCCCCGGATTGTCGGAGATCACCCGGAAAGCGGCAAGCCGATCACAGCTTCGATCGGCCGCTACGGCCCCTATCTCGCCCATGACGGCAAATATGCGAAGCTCGGCTCGACCGCAGACGTGTTCGAAACGGGAATGAACGCGGCCGTCGTCAAGCTCGCCGAGGCCGCCGCCGGAGGCGGCCGGGGCCGAGGTTCGCGGGAGCCGCTGAGAATTCTCGGCGCCCACCCCCGGACCGAGCTCGAGATCAAGCTGATGGAAGGCCGGTTCGGCCCCTACGTCACCGACGGCACCACCAACGCCACCTTGCCCAAGTCGCTCGCGCCCGACGCGCTGACGCTCGAGGAAGCCGCCCAGCTGATCGACGAGCGCGCCGCCAAGGGCCCGCCGGCCAAGAAGGCACGGGGCCGCAAACCCGCCGCGAAGAAGGCGCCCGTGAAAAAGGCGCCGGCGAAGAAGGCGCCGGCGAAGAAGAAGAGCTGATGCGGCGGCGCCGGGGGCTGGTCGGCCTCGGAGTCACGGCCGAGCTGATCGCCCTGGCATTGTGGGCCTTCCTGGGCTGGTACGAGGCTTTGTTCTGGCCGCTGGTGCTGCTCTCGGTCTTCGCCGGGCTTACCGGAGCCTGGATCGTGCTGGCGACGATGTTCGACATCACCTTCCACCGGCCGCGCGGCAAGAGGGTCCGGCCGTTGCGCGGCTTCGACCTGGCGCTGGGCGGCGGGCTGTTCGTACTCGCCTTGCTTCAGTTGCGCGACGCTCTCGGTCAGCTCCCGGCCTGATCGCCCGGCTTCCCGGCGAAGGCCGGGACACAGCCGTTCGGCCTGCGCGACTGGACCCCGGCCTTCGCCGGGGAACATGTTCCTATGCCGCGCAGGTGCGGCAGCCCGGGTCCTTGGCGATCTTCAGGGTCCGCATCGAAGGCGCCAGTCCGTCGAAGACATGGACCTTGCCCGCCGCCTCATCGCCGAAGCCGACGATCTGCCTTATCGCCTCCAGCGCCGCCCAGCTTCCGGCGATCCCCGCCGCCGCTCCGAGCACGCCAAGCTCGGCGCAATTGTCGCAATCGTCCGAATCGAACGCGTCGCCGACGAAGCAGCGGTAGCAGGGCCGCCCCGGCTCCCAGCCGCGCCAGGTGCCGACCTGGACCTGGAACATTCCGATCGCCGCGGAGACGAGGGGGATCCGAAGGGCCGTGCAGGTATCGGAGACGAGGAGGCGGGTGGCGAAATTGTCGCTTCCGTCGATGACGACCGACGCTCCCGTCAGGAGGCCGACGGCATTGGCGGCGGTCAGCCGCTCCCTTGTCTCCCTGAAGCGCACGTCGGGGTTGAGCCGCCTCGACGCCTCCCTTGCGACCTCGACCTTGGCCCGGCCGACATCGGCGGTTCCGAACAGGATCTGGCGCTGGAGATTGTCGATCGAAACAATGTCGTCGTCGATCACCTTCAGCCATCCGATACCGGCCGCGGCGAGATACTGGAGAGCTGGAGACCCGATCCCGCCGGCGCCGACCAGGATCACCGCCGAATCGAGCAGCTTGCGCTGGCCCTCCCCGCCGATCTCCTTGAGGACGATATGGCGGGCGTAGCGGTCGAGCTGCTCGTCGGTGAGGGTCACCGCCCGGTGGAGCCGAAGCCGCCGGCGCCGCGCCCGGTCGAGTCCAGCGAGTCGACCTCGACGAACGCCGCCCGGAGCACCGGCGCGGGCACCAACTGGGCGATGCGCTCGCCGCGCCGGACCTCGAACGGCTCGGAGCCGAGATTGGCCAGGATCACCTTCACCTCGCCGCGATAGTCGCTGTCGATCGTCCCCGGCGTGTTGAGGCAGGTGATTCCGTGCTTCAGCGCGAGGCCGGAGCGGGGGCGGACCTGGACCTCGAAGCCGGGCGGAATGGCGAGCGCGAAGCCGGTCGCCACCGCGTGCCGAGCTCCCGGCCGGAGGGTCAGGTCCTCGGCGGCGACGACGTCGAGGCCCGCCGCCCCGTCGCTTGCATAAGCGGGGAGGGGGAGGCCCTCACCGTTGATAAGTCTTTTGACCTCTATGTCGATCATCGCGCCTCTCGATCCGGTGATCGAGCGAGTAGCGCCCGGCTCCAAGGGTTGCAAACAGCAGTCCGAGGAAGACCAGGATCAGGGCCGGCCACCAGCCGACGAAATCCTGCGGCCAGTGCACCATCCACACCGCGACGGACATGACGAAAGCCGTGACGAGCCCCGCCCAGCGGGTCAGCAGGCCGAGGATGAAAGCGATTCCGCACAGGAACTGCGCCCAGACGCAGAGCGGCGCCATGATCTCGGGGAGGGGGAAGTCGAACTGGGCGAGGAATTTCTCGAATTCCGTCATCCGCCCGGCGCTGAGGATATTGTCGTGGCTCTGGTAGACGAGGAAGGCGCCGGTCACCCAGCGAAGCAGGAGCAGGCCGAGGTCAGCGAGCCTCGCCAGCGGACTCAGGAGCAGCAGGTCCGTTCGCATCATTCTTTTCCCCCAGTTCGCCGGCGATCCTGTCGGCGAGACGCCGTGCAACCTCGCTCTTCTCGCCCTCCTCCCAGCTTTCGACTCCGGCGGCGGTGATCAGATGGACCCGGTTGCGATCGCCGCCCATCACCTCCCCGGATACATCATTGGCGACGATCCAGTCGCACCCCTTGGTTGCTCGTTTCGCCTGCGCAACGTTCACGACGTCGTCCGTCTCGGCCGCGAAGCCGACCAGCAGGCGGGGGCGGCGCGGGCTTGCGGCAAGGCCGGCGAGGATATCGGGGTTCGCCAGCCAGTCGAGCCTGGGTGCGCCCTGGGCCTTCTTGAGCTTGGCCGGGGAAGGGGTCACCCGCCAATCGGCGACCGCCGCCACGAGCACCGCCGCATCCGCGGGAAGCGCGGCCTCGACCGCGGCTTCCATCTGACGCGCAGTCTCGACGTCGATCCGCTCGACTTCGGAAGGGCCGGCGAGCGCTACCGGCCCCGCCACCAGGGTGACCCGCGCTCCGAGCGCCGCGAGCGCCTCCGCGATGGCGAAGCCTTGCTTGCCCGAGGAGCGGTTGGCGATCATCCGCACCGGGTCGATCGGCTCGTGGGTCGGCCCGGCGGTGACGATGACGTGCCGGCCAGCCAGCGGCCCGTCCGAGGCGAGCCGCGCCCGGATCGCGGCCATGATCCGCTCGGGCTCCGGCAGCCGCCCCGGCCCATATTCGCCGCACGCCATCTCGCCCTCGTCCGGCTCCAGGACCGTGACCCCGTCGGCGCGAATCCGCTCGACGTTGCGACGGGTCGCCTCGTGCCGCCACATCCTGACGTTCATCGCCGGAGCCGCGAGCACCGGCTTGTCGGTGGCGAGGAGGAGGGTGGTGGCGAGATCGTCGGCGATCCCCGCCGCCATCTTCGCCATGAGGTCGGCGGTGGCCGGGCAGACCACGACCAGGTCCGCCTCCCGGCTGAGCTGGATATGGCCCATCTCGGCCTCGTCCTTGAGGTCCCAGAGGCTGGTATGGACCGGTTGCTCGGAGAGCGCCGCCAGGGTCATCGGAGTGACGAACTGCGCTCCGCCCGCGGTCAGCACGCAGCGAACGCTCCCCCCCGCCTTGCGGATCAGCCGGATGAGCTCGCACGCCTTGTAGGCGGCGATCCCGCCGCCGACGATCAGGAGGATGCGCTTGCCGTTCACTCGTCGATACGGTTCAGCTCGGCGCGGCACGCATCATGCAATTCATCGAGAGCAGTCGTTGCCACGCGCCAGATAATTCGGTGGTCCAGCTTGTCGTAATTGTGCGCGACGATGTTCCGAAGGCTGTACATCCGCAACCAAGCAATTTGTGGGTAGCGCGATCGCATCTCGTCCGAGAGCTTTCGGCTAAATTCGCCGATCGCTGATAGTCTCAGCGCTGTCGCATCGGCTTTGTCACGATCCTCTAGGAAGTCGCTTTCTGCAATCTCCGCCAGGCTTTCTCGAATGAGTTGCATGATCTCCAAAATCTTGGCGAGATACAGGGGATCGGCTTCCGGGCCCGGCTTCATCAGTAAATCTCGACGAGCTCGGCTTCGACGCGGCGACGGATCCTCTCATGCAGACGGTGGCGCTCCACAAGGTCGACAGGCTGGCCCAAAATGGCTTCCAACTTTTCAATCGCCTCGACGATGGTGAAGTAGTCCATCGGGTCAGCGGTGGTTTCATACAGAAGGTCGACGTCACGAGTTTCCGCCTCTCCGCGTGCGACCGATCCGAAGAGGTAGAGCTTTCCGAAGCCAAGGCGCTTGAGCTCGGGAGCCGCCAGCCTGACTTTCTCGAGAACGTCGTCGCGTTTCATCGGCTTAGAATAATGCCCAAACCGCCGCCGCGCCAGCCGCCGCCGAAAAGACAGCCGTCGCGGCGTAGCGCCAGTAGCGCCGGGGCTCCACCACGACGACGTCGAGCGGCGGATTCGGCGGGGCCGCGCCCGGCGGCGGGTAATAATGGTCGATCCGCCGGATCAGCTCGGGGATCCTGGCGAAGGTCTTGAAGTCGCGGACGATCCGGTCGGCAAGCGCGGCTTCCGGGCCGAGCTCGCCGCGCACCCATTCCCTGAGGAAGGGCTCGGCCGTCTCCCACATATTGATGTCGGGATCGAGCGCATGGGCGACTCCCTCCTCCATCACCATCGTCTTCTGGAGGAGGAGGAGATGCGGCTGGGTCGGCATCTCGAAGTCGCGGGTGATGGTGAACAGGCCGTCGAGCATCTGGCCGATCGAGATGTCCTTGACCGGAAGCCCGCGGATCGGCTCGCCCACCGCCCTCAGCGCCGTCGCGAACTCGTCGACGTCGTGGTGCGAGGGGACGTATTGCGCCTCGAAATGGATTTCGGCGACCCGCCGGTAGTTGCCGGTGAGCAGGCCGTAGAGGATTTCGGCCAGCCACATCCGGGCCTGGCGGTCGATCCGGCCCATGATCCCGAAGTCGATCGCCGCCAGGCGCCCGTCGGGGAGGGCGAAGAGATTGCCCTGGTGGAGATCGGCGTGGAAGAAGCCGTCGATCACCGACTGGCGAAGGAAGGCTCGGACCAGGATCGCCGCGAGCGACTTGAGGTCGTGCCCCGCCGCAACCAGCGCGTCGCGGTCGGTGAGCTTGATCCCGTCGATCCATTCGAGGGTCATGACCCGCCGAGAGGTCCGGCTCCAGTCGATCGCCGGGACGTAGAAGCCGCTCTCCGCGACGAGGTTCTCGCGAAGCTCGGAAGCCGAGGCCGCCTCGCGGCGGAGGTCGAGTTCGCGCGCCGTCCATTGCTTGAAATAGGCGACGACCGCTCTCGGCCTAAGGCGCGCGGCCTCGGGCCCCATCTGCTCGACCCGGGTCGCGGCCCAGGCGTAGGTGTCGAGGGCCCGGGCGAAATCGTCTTCGATATTGGGCCGGAGCACCTTGACCGCGACCAGCCGGCCTTCGGTCGTATGGGCCCGGTGGACCTGAGCGATCGAGGCGGCACCCACCGGCTCCGGGTCGATGTCGGAGAAAATCTCTTCGAGCGGCTTCTCCAGCCCCTGCTCGATCGCAAGGCGCACCTGCTCGAACGGAGCGGGGGGCAGGCGGTCCTGGAGCAGCTGGAGGTCTCGGGCCGCCTCGATTCCGACGAGGTCGGGACGGGTCGCAAGCGCCTGGCCGAACTTGATCGCCGCCGGACCCAGCTCCTGGAAGGCTTCGCCGTAGGTGGGCACCCGCGGCACCCGGGCCCCGAAGCGGGCGATCCGGGCAAGGCGCCGCACGGGTTGCGGGGTGTTCGGGTCCCGCTCGATCCCCCGCAGCGCGCCGTGCCGAGCAAGCACCCGGCCCCATTTGAGAAGCCGCCAGATATGGACGACGGGATGGGTCATGCCGTTGCACCCCGGCGATGGCCGGGGCCCAGCCGAGCCGAAGAAACAGGGCCCCGGCCTGCGCCGGGGTACGCAGCGGCCCCCATCAGATCTTCCACCCGCTATGGATCGCCACCAGCCCGCCCAGGATCGGCTCCGCCTTCACCTGGGCGAAGCCGGCCCTGCCGATCATCTCCGCGAATCTCTCCATCGGCGGGAACCGTCGGATCGACTCGACCAGATAGCGGTAGCTCTCCGCGTCGCCGGCCACCGCTTTGCCGATCCGCGGCACCGCATGCATCGAATAAGCGTCGTAGAGCGAGGCGAAGCCCGGCCAGCGGGTCGTCGAGAATTCGAGGCAGTAGAAGCGCCCGCCCGTCTTCAGCACCCGATGCGCCTCCGCGAGCGCCGCCTCGATGTCGGTCACGTTCCGGATTCCGAAGGCGATAGTATAAGCGTCGAAGGCGGCGTCACCGAAGCTCAGGGTCTCGGCATTCTCGACGGCCCAGCCGAGCCCCTCGATCCGCCGCTTGCCGGCCCGCTGCCGGCCGACCTCGAGCATGTCGGGGTTGATGTCGGCGACCATCACCCTCGCCCCCTTCCGGGCCATTCGGAAGGCGACGTCGCCGGTGCCGCCGGCCATGTCGAGGATCGTCTCCCCGTTGCGCGGCCTTAGCCGCCGGACGAACAGATCCTTCCACTGCCGGTGCAGGCCGCCCGACATCAGGTCGTTCATCAGATCGTAGCGCCGGGCGACGCTGGAGAAGACGGCGCCGACCCGCCGGGTCTTCTCCTCGGGCGCCACCTCTTCGAAGCCGAAAGAAACCTTGTCCATCGCGCCCGCCTCTAGCAGGGGTTTCGACGCATGTGCACTCTTCCCGTCATGCCAGCGAAGGCTGGCATCCCAGCGGGTGAAAAGCACTTGCGCTCTTCACCCGCTGGGGCCCCAGCCTTCGCTGGGGCGACGGGAAGGGGGATGCACCATGCCTGAGCTGCCCGAGGTCGAAACCACGGTCCAGGGACTCGTTCCGGTGCTGGAGGGACGCCGGTTGGTCACCGTCGAGGCCCGCCGCCCCGACCTTCGTCGGGCTTTCCCGCCGGACCTTCGCCAGCGGCTGACCGGTGCGACCGTCACCGGCCTCTCCCGCCGCGCCAAATACGGCCTGATCGCCACCGATCGCGGCGACACTTTGGTCTTCCATCTCGGAATGTCGGGCAGGTGGAGGATCGATCCCGCCGAACTGGGTGCGCACGATCATTTCCTGCTCGAGACGGAGGAAGGAAGGCGCGCCGTCCTCAACGACCCCCGCCGCTTCGGGTCGCTCGACCTGGTCGCGACTTCTGGACTGGGACAGCTTTCCGCCTTTGCCGCGATGGGTCCCGAGCCGCTCGGGCCCGAGTTCGACGCCGGCTACCTGCTCGACGCGCTGAGCGGCCGCTCAGCCCCGATCAAGGCACTCCTGCTCGACCAGCGGATCGTCGCGGGCCTCGGCAACATCTACGTCTGCGAGGCGCTGCATCTGGCCGGAATCGCTCCGTCCAGGGCCGGGGGCCGGATTTCCCGGCCGCGGCTGGTGCGGCTGGTCGACTCGATCCGTATCGTGCTCCTCGCCGCCATCGAGGCGGGGGGCTCCTCGCTTCGCGACTACGCCCGGCCATCCGGCGAGCTCGGCTATTTCTCGAAGCAATGGCGGGTCTATGGTCGGGAAGGGGAGGCCTGCGGTTGCGGAAGTACGATCCGGCGCCGAACCGACTCGGGCCGATCGACCTTCTACTGCCCCCGCTGCCAGCGCTCTTGAGGTTGACCTTTCGGCCCCGCTTCGCGTAGAGGCGCAGCCGAGCGGGTGCGGTGGTTTGGCCGCGCCCTTTTCATTTCAGAGCAAGAGGCAGTCAGACGATGGCGAACACGCCGCAGGCAAAAAAGCGAATCCGCCGCAACGAGCGCCGGACCGAGATCAACCGGACCCGCGTCAGCCGGATCCGCACCTTCGTCAAGCAGGTCGAGGCGGCGATCGAGGCCGGCGACAAGGATCAGGCCCTGGCCGCCATCTCGAAGGTCCAGCCGGAGCTCGCCCGCGGAGTCGCCAAGGGCGTCTTCCACAAGAACACCGCGGCCCGCAAATTCTCGCGTTTGACTCGCCGTATCGCCGCTCTCGCATAAGCTCTTTGAAAAGCTTCGAAGTCGCCCGCCGGACCCGATTCCGGCGGGCTTTTTCGTGTCATTTTCCTGTCATTGGAACGTAACACGAAACCCTAGGATTCCCCGCGATTCGCGGGGTTGCCTTTTGGAAGAAATGGCGGTTTTCCGCCATTTCAACGGCAGGCCGCGCAAATTCAGTGTCAAGCGTGTTTCTTTGAACTGACACGCAATTTCCGCCTTGCAAGGACGGGCCGAGACTTCCAAAAAGACTGCTCTGGCGGGCGAATCTCCCGCTGGACGCCACAGCAAGAACGATCTTTCGAATCGGCGGCCGCCGGGGGGTGGCCGCGTGTCGGGAGAGGTTTGCGCCAGTCAGGGTCCGATTGAAAGAGGCCCGGTAGGAAAAGGGGGTGCGTTTCGTGTCTGTGAAGCCCGCGGGAGGCAGTTCTTCGGAAGCGATGGAGCGGGGCGCGCTCCAGTCGGCCTGGGAATCGATTCGCACCGGCCTCAGGCGCGATTGCGGCGCCCGAACCTTCGACGGCTGGCTGCGGCCGATCGCGCTCGGCAATTTCGACTCGGAAACCGGTGCGTTGCGCCTCGAGCTCCCTTCGCAATTCATGGCCGACTGGGTGCAGACCCACTTCTCCGAGCGGCTGACCCTGGCCTGGCGCGCCGCCTGCCCGGCCGTCCGCCATATTTCGGTCCGGGTCGGCGCCGCGGCGCCCAAGACCGCCGCGGTCGTCGAGATTCCGGCGCCGCCGGCCGCCGAGGAGCCGACCCCCCGCGACGGCCTCTATGCCGTCGCCCTCGAGCCCCGCTACCGGTTCGAGAATTTCGTCGTCGGCAAGGCCAATGAAGTCGCCTTCAGCGCCGCCACCACGCTCGCGACCGCCGACAACGTCGCCTTCAACCCGCTCTTCCTCCACGGCGGCACCGGGCGCGGCAAGACCCATCTCCTCCACGCCATCGGCCACGAATTCCACCGGCTGAGGCCGCGGTCGAAGATCATCTACATGTCGGCCGAGAAGTTCATGGTCGAGTTCGTCGCCGCGCTTCGCGCCAACGACACGATCAAGTTCAAGCAGCATCTGCGCGCCGCCGATTTGCTGATGATCGACGACGTCCAGTTCATCGCCGGCAAGGAATCGACCCAGGAAGAATTCTTCCACACGATGAACGAGATCATCTCGGCCGGCCGCCGGCTCGTCATCAGCTCGGACCGCGCTCCTCAGGATCTGGACGGGATCGAACCGAGGATTCTCTCGCGCCTCTCCTGGGGCCTCGTCGCCGACATCAACCAGGCGGACCTCGAGCTTCGACTCAACATCATCCTCAAGAAGCTCGAGGCGCTTCCCGAGGTGAAGGTGCCCGAGGACGTCGTCATGTTCCTCGCCAAGAGGATCAGCTCCAACGTCCGCGAGCTGGAAGGCGCCCTCAACCGGATCGCCGCCTACGCGACCATGCAGAACCGGGTCATCGACCTCGATTTCGTCGCGGAGGTGCTCGCCAACACGCTTCGCGCCAACCAGCGCCGGATCTCGATCGACGAGATCCAGACCCGGGTTTCCGAGCATTACCGGATCCGCAAGGCCGAGATGACCAGCGCCCGCCGGGCCCGCGAGGTCGCACGTCCGCGCCAGGTCGCCATGTATCTCTCGAAGCAGCTCACCCCGCGCTCCTTGCCCGAGATCGGCCGTCGATTCGGAGGCCGCGACCATACGACGGTGATCCACGCCGTCCGCCAGATCGAGAAGCTTCGAGCCCAGGACAGCGAGCTCGACGCCGACATCCGGCTGCTGACGAGGCAGCTCGAAGGCTGAGCCCCCGCCGCCCAGCGAAGGCTGGGGCCCGGGGGGTGAAAGGCACCCTCGTCACCCGGCGAAGGCTTGGGTCCATGCCGAACCGGACGCCCGCATCGATGCAGCAGGGATGCCAGCCTTCGCTGGCATGACGGCTACTTCCAGGCCGGTCCCTGGATGTCGAAGCCGGCGGCCTCAAGCCCGTCAAGCAACCCGCCCCGCTCGGCGAGCGTGCGCAGGCTGAGCACGGCCACCGTCACCTGAGGTTCGGCGAGAAGCTTCTTCATCTGCGGGAGAAGGTCGGCGTGGCGCTCGGCGAAGACCCCGCTCGGCCAGCAGCGCTCGTAGACCGGGTCCGCCGGGGAGGAGAGCACGTCCCGCACCCTTCGCGCCGCCCAGGCGTCGGAGCGGGCCTGAACCGCCGCCGGCCCGGCCTCGGCCATCGTCAGCGAAGCCTCCAGGCAGGGCAGATGCTCCTCGGGCGTCGAGGCGAACAGATCCTTGACCACCGGCTTGGCCTTGGAACGCTGGATCGGAACCACCTCGGCCAGCTTGTGCTTCTTCGCCGCGCGGGAGGCATAATCGGCGACGTTTCGGCTATAGTCGATGTCTCCCTTGGCCTTTTCCCTCAGGTCATTGGCGAGGTGAAGCGGATGGCGCCGGTCGTAATCCGACCGGACCATGTCGCGCGCCCGAAGCGCCGCGAGCCGGCGCATCGCCTGCGGTCCGGCGATTTCGGAAAGGCTCCGTCCCTTGGGCAGGCTTCCCATCCTGTTCCATCTGGCGATCCAGCCGATCGCGCGGAAAGGCGAGGCGGTGAGGGCGTAGGATTGCGGGAACATCACCCGGTCGGCCTTGCGCATCGCCTCGGTGAGCGCGGCCGGATCCCAGTAGGTGGACCTGGAGACTCCGTTGATTCCGCCGACCAGGACGAGCGTCGTGGCATCGCCGCGCACCGTCCACATCGGCACTCCGCTCTTCCGGCCGGTGACGACGATGTCCTCGACCTGGGCACGGTCCGCGGCCATGTTCTGAGCCGTCGCGGGGGCCGCGGACGCGAAAGCGATCGCGGCCAACGCGGCCGCTCCGATGGATTTCGGCATTCACCCTCCCCGAGACGTTTCTCATTCCCCGTCGGGCGCGAAATCCGGGTCGGCCGATGAACGCCCGTTGAATGCAAACAAAGAAAAGGGAGGGCAGTTGCCGGCCCTCCCTCCTTTCTTCATGTTCCCCGATCAGCGCCGGCGCTCGGGGGCGACCGTGATCTTCACCGTCTCGCCGCTGTTGCCCGGGAACCCGGTGAACATCGCCTCGATCAAATTGGGAACCAGCGAGCCCAGCTCGTCCGTGCGCGAGCGGGCCCGGGCGGTGCCTTCGAAAACCGACTGGCCGTCGGGACGGCGGATGTCCATGTCGAGGAAGCTCGAATAGACGGTGTAGACGTCGATCTCCTCGCCATGGCCGCGATACCAGAAGGGATCGTCCCAGCCGTAATAGAAGGGGGATCGAAGCCGGCCGTAGCCTCCATAACGCGACCAATAGGGCCGGTAGCCGAAGCTGCCGTAACCGAAGCGGCCGAAACGGCTGTAGCCCAGCGCCGGGCGGGTGACGACCTGCTGGCGGCCGTCGTCGACGCCATAATCGAGCGAGACGATCAGCGAGGCCGATTGCGGCGAGGCCGCCTCGCTATAGCCCTGGGCGATCATGTGCCGGCGCACCAGCTCGGCATAACGGGAGAATTCGAGGCCGCCGCGATCTTCTTCGCGGGCAGCCTGGATGGCGAAGCTCTGCCCGGCGGGGGCCGGCATCGCCTGGTAGCGGGAGACCTGGGTGGGGAGCCCGGTCGCGCAGCCGCCGAGCGCGAGCAGGGCCGCCGGCGCGGCGAGGGTCAGGAATTTCTTGGCGAGAGACATGGAGCGCATCCTCTTTCGAAAGCGGGGCCGCAGCTGTAACTATATAGGAAACCGCGCCTTTCTACAAAGGGGGGGCTGAATGGCGGCTGAAGGGGTTACCCGACCTTCTTGCGCCTGAGCAGGATCAATATGTCGTCCCGGTTCATGGCCCCGATCGTCCAGGCGACGGCGAAATAGACGATGCCGCCCGCCGCGACGAGCGCTCCCATCCCGAGGATCCGGTCTCCCGCGGAGCCGGCGAAGCGGTCGGCGAGAAGGTTGCCGAGGAACCAGAGGACGGCGCCCATGGCCGCTCCGGCGAGGAGCTGGCGAACGACTCTCGAAGCGAGCCAGCCGGGCACCCGGAAGTGCCCGCGCGCCTGAAGCAGCGCCGCGAGCAAGAGCGCGTTCGCCCAGGCTCCGATCGCCGTCGAGAGGGGGAGGGCGACGATTCCCAGCCGCGGCACGAGGACGAAGTTGAGGGCCACGCTGCCGAGCAGGGTGGCGACGGCGACGGCGACCGGAGTCTTGATGTCGCGGCGCGCGTAGAAGCCGGGCGCGAGGATCTTGATCAGCACGTAGGCGGGGAGGCCGAGCACGAGCGTCGCCAGGACGTCGGCGGTGACGGAGGCATCCGCCTCGGTGAAGCGGCCGCCTTCGAAGATGACCATGGCGATGGGACCGGCGGCAATGGCGAGCGCGACCGCGGCCGGGATCGTCAGGAGCATCCCGAGCTCGATCGCCTGCGCCTGCACCTGTCCGGCGCCCGCTTCGTCGCCCCTGCCGATCGCCCGGCTGACGGAGGGGAGGATGGCGACCCCGAGCGCCGATCCGATGAGCGCCAGCGGGAGCTGGTTCAGCCGGTCGGCCTGGCCGAGGATGAGCAGCGAACCCTCCGGCAGGCGGGTCGCGAAATAGACGTAGAAGAACTGGCTGATGTAATAGGTGCCGCCGGCGAGCGTGGCGGGCAGGACCAGCGTGAAGAGCTCGCGCACTCCGGGCGTGATCCGCGGCGCCCGGAGCTTGAGCGGCAGTCCCGCCCGAACCATGCTACCCCAGGTGAGCCCGAGCTGCGCCACTCCGCCGGCGACGACGGACCAGCACATCGCCTGGACGGTCGGGCGGCCTCCTTCGGGGACGAGGATCAGTGCGATCACCAGCGCAATGTTGAGAAGCGCCGGGGCGAAGGCGGCCGCCGCGAACCGCCCGACCGAGTTCAGCACCCCGGAAACCAGCGACAGCAGGCAGATGAAAACGAGATAGGGCATGGTGATCCGGGTCATCGCCACGGCGAACGCGGTTTTCCCCACATCGCCGCCCCAATCGCCCCCGACGATCAGGCCGATGAACAGCGGCATGAAGACCATGAAGATCGCGGTGATGACGAGGAGCAGCGGAAGGAAGACCGCCAGGACCTCCTCGGCGAAGCGCCGCGCTTCGGCATTGGTGCCGTCGTCCTTCAACCTCTGGCTGAACAGCGGAACGAAACCCGCCGAGAAGGCGCCTTCGCCGAACAGCCGGCGAAAGAGATTGGGGATCAGGAAGGCGAGCGTGAACACGTCGGCGGCGGCCGAGGCGCCGAGCACGCGCGCGACGATCATCTCCCGGACGAAGCCCAGGATTCGGCTCACCAGGGTGAGTCCGCCGATCGTGCCGGTAGATTTCCAGAGGTTCACCGGCTTGTCCGTCCGGCCGGCGTCAGGCCTGGCCGATCTCGCCGGCCGCGGCGCCCTCGCCGCCGAGATCCTGCTGCGCCCGGGAGAGGTAGAGCGCGTGGAAGTCGATGGGATCGAGCATCAGCGGCGGGAAGCCGCCTTCCTGCACCGTCTGGGAGATGATGTGGCGGGCGAAGGGGAAGAGGATCCGCGGCGCTTCGGCGAGCAGGAAGGCCTGAATCTCGCCCTCGTCGGAGACGTTGCGGATCCCGATCAGGCCCGCATACATGAGGTCGACCGCGAAGGCCGTCTGGCCGTCGGCGGTGGCGCGGACCTCGATGCGGAGCGCGACCTCGTAAATCTCGTCGTTGAGCTTGCTCGAGCCGATGTTGAAGTCGACCTCGATCTTGGGCTGGGTCTGCCACTGGTAGACGGCCGGGGAGTTCGGATTCTCGAAGGAAAGGTCCTTCACATATTGGGAGATGACCCCGACCGCCGGGGCGGTGTCGTTGCCATTGGGCTGCGTCTCGGCGGGGTTGCCCTGCTCTTCGGCCATTTGATTCGCCCTCGAAAGAAGTGGATGGAAAAAGTTGGGTTGAGGCGGGCCGCGAGGCGCGGAACCCGGTGCGCCCGGGCGGGTAGCAGGCGCGGCCGGACCGCGCAACCGGGCGCCACGGCCGATCGCGGGCCCTTTGGAACCGACCGACATTTGAATACTTGACGCTGACGGCCTATGTATGAACCTCGTTACATTCGGAGAAACTAGTGACCGAGATTGTCCTGCTGGCGATGGTGGCCTTGTTCGTCGGGCTGAGGCTCTATTCGGTGCTGGGCCGCCGTACCGGTCACGAGCAGCAGCCGATCCTTCGGCCCGCGGACACCCCGGCCGCCAACGACTCCGCCGCTCCGGCCGCCGACCTCGCCGTCGACCGGCCCGAGACGGGCGGCTTCGTCTACGAGGAGCCGGCCACCCCCGGCATCCGCGCCATCGTCGCCGCCGACCCGAGCTTCGACGTCGCCCGATTCCTCGAGGGCGGGCAGGCCGCCTACCGGATGATCCTCGAAGCCTTCTGGCGCGGCGACCGCGAGGAGCTTAGGTATCTCGTCGGAGGCGACGTTCTCGCCACCTTCGAGCAGGCCATCGCCGCCCGCGAGGAAGCCGGCGAGCAGCTCGACAACCGCCTCGTCCAGATCGAGAAGGCGGTCATCTCGGACGCCCGCCTCACCGCCCGCACCGCGGAGGTCGACGTCCGCTTCGATGCCGATATCGCCGCCGTCACCCGCGACCGCGAGGGCAAGGTGATCGCCGGCACCCTCACCGACGCAATCCCCACCCACGATGTCTGGACCTTCCGCCGCAACCTCGCCAGCGGCGACCCCAACTGGCTGCTCGTCGAGACCGACGAAGCGGATTGATATTCTCCCGTCACCCCAGCGGCTGGGGTCCATGCCGAGTTGGAGCCTCCACCGCGGCAGCAAGGATGCCAGCCTTCGCTGGCATGACGAATGGGGCAGAAACAATTTTCCTACACCCCACTCCGAGGGGTATCCTGCGCCAGTGAACGTCGGCGAATCACTTGAACGAAATCGGGGAGCGGGTCTCGAGGGGAACGGAAGTTTCCTCCTCCCAAGGAAGCCGAAACAATGAAACTTCCGAACCAGTGGCCGCTCCTCGCCGCGATGATCCTTCTCGCCAGCTGCGTGCCCAAGCAGCAGCGGCCCGGCCCCCCGGCGCCCCAGCCCAAGCCGACCGTGGAGACTCCGCCTCCTCCGGCTCCGGCTCCGGCGCCGCCACCCACCGCGGTCCTGCTCGGAGTCTCGCCGGGTCCGGCTTTGCCGGTGATAGGCGAGTCCGAGGCCGTCCGCGCCCTCGAAGCCTTCAAGATCAGCTGCCCGGCCCTGACCAGGCGGACCGACGCCAGCGGCCTCACCCGTCCCGGGGATTGGCAGGAAGCCTGCGCCGCGGCGGGCCGGCCCCGGCCCGGCCTGACCTCCGCTTTCTTCGCCGACCATTTCGAGGTGGTCCAGGTCGGCGACGGCGCCGCCTTCGTCACAGGCTATTTCGAGCCCGAGATCGCCGGCTCGCGCACCCGCCGGCCGGGCTATGAGGTTCCCGTCTACCGAAAACCGCCCGACCTCGTCGAAGTCGACGCGGCGACGGCCGAGGCCGCCGGAACTCCGCGCCGGGGACGATTCGAGAATGGAGTGATCGTCCCTTATTTCGAGCGGTCCGAGATCGAGGCGGGCGCCCTCGCCGATCGCGGCCTGGAAATCGCCTGGGCCGCCGACGAGATCGACCTCTTCTTCCTCCAGATCCAGGGCTCGGGGCGGCTCCGGCTGCCCGACGGCGGAGTGATGCGAATCGGCTATGCCGGGCAGAACGGCCGCGAATATGTCGGGATCGGCAAGCTGATGAAGGACCGCGGACTGCTCGGTCCGGGCCAGACGACCATGCAGGGAATCGTCGCCCGGCTTCGCTCCAATCCCGAGGAGGGAAGGGCGATCATGCGCGAGAACAAGAGCTATATCTTCTTCAACGAACTGACCGGCCCCGGTCCGCTCGGGGCTCTCGGCCTGCCGGTGACCGGCCGTGCCACAGTCGCCACCGATCCCAGATACGTTCCGATGGGGGCGCCCGTCATTCTCCAGCTCGACCGGACCGAGGCGAACGGGCTCTGGATCGCCCAGGATACGGGCGGCGCGATCAAGGGCTCGAACCGCTTCGACACCTTCTGGGGCGCCGGCTCCGAGGCGGCACGGATCGCCGGAGGGATGCAGGGCCGAGGCCGCGCCTGGGTTCTGGTGCCGAAGGGAACGCTGGCTCGGCTCGATGCGACGGCTCGACCCTGAGGAAGCGAGATTGTGGGCGAAGGTGGTCGAATCGGTTCGGCCGCTCAGTGGAGTCGATTTGCCGAGCGTCCCGAGCTCCCGGGCGGAGGCCGGGGCCCAGGAGGCGCCGAAGCTGGACCCCGGCCTTCGCCGGGGAGCCGCAGCGCCTCCGCCTCCTCCCGCCCGCAAGCCCCCCGGCGAGACCCTCGACGGCAGCTGGGACCGACGCCTGAGCCGCGGCCTTGTCG
The DNA here is from genome assembly GCA_049590095.1 of Allosphingosinicella sp. GTDB lineage: Bacteria > Pseudomonadota > Alphaproteobacteria > Sphingomonadales > Sphingomonadaceae > Allosphingosinicella. The sequence goes on from JBAWCC010000312.1 coordinate 18,672, forward strand.
CGCCCGATTCGATGGTCGACCTGCACGGCCACAATCTCGCCACCGCCTACGATTTGCTCGACCGGCGGCTGGAGCAGGCGATCGGCTCGGGAGCGAGGCTGATGCTGCTCGTCACCGGCAAGCCGCCCGGCCCCGAGCGGTCTGCGAAGCGCGGCGTCATCCGCGGCGCCGTGGGCGACTGGCTTCACGCGTCGAGGCATTCGGGGCGGATCGCGGCGGTGCGCAACGCCCACCCGCGCCATGGCGGCTCCGGGGCGCTCTACATCGTCCTTCGCCGGCCTCGGGATTGATGGATACCGAATGGTAACGCTTCCGGCATAATCTGCAGCATGAACGCGCGCCTGTGGGGGGAAGCGCGGCAGGCCGGACAGGAATTACCGCCGCTCATGGCTTCGACGGTCGGAAAGATCAGCAATCGCGTGCTCTCGGTGGCGGCAGGGGTGTCGGCCTTCGTCCTCACGCTGCTGGGTTTCCTGCTGCTCGGAAGCCTCAACCAGCAGGTCGCCGCCTCGGTCGTCTTCGGCCTTTTCGCACTCACCATCGTCTACATGGCGGCCGAGAGGCCCAACAGCGCCCATGCCCGGGCCGTCTCCGCGCTGATCGACCGGCTGATGGCCGTCAGCCGGGGCGATCTCGCCTCGCCCGCGCCCGCGGCCCTGAAGCGAGAGATGCCCGCACTCGCCGCTGCCGTCGAAGGCCTGTTCGACCAGGTCCGCTCCAATCTAGACGACGCCCAGGCGTTGGCGATGTACGATCCCGTCACCGCGCTTCCCAACCGGGTCCATTTTCGGCGCGAGGCCGAGCGAGTCCTTGCTTCGCGCGACAGCGGCGCGGCGCTTCTGTTCGTCGATCTCGACGGCTTCAAGGAGGTCAACGACCGACTCGGCCATGCCCATGGCGACGACGTGCTGGTGATGGTCGCCAACCGCCTTCGAGTCGTGCTCAAGGCGGAGGTCGCGGACGGGACCCTTGCGCCCCCGCTGCTCGCCCGCCTCGCCGGCGACGAGTTCACCATGCTCCTCCCCGAAGTCTCCACCCGCGAAGAGGCGGAGCGGATCGCTGCCAGGGCACTCGCCGCGCTCGCCGAGCCGTTCAAGTCCCCGGCCGGGACCGTCCTCATCGGCGGCTCGATCGGGATCGCCCTCGCCCCCGAGCACGGCTCCGACCTCACCGCGTTGATGAAAGCGGCGGACGTCGCCATGTACCAGGCCAAGGCGAACGGCCGCTCGCGGCTGTGCAGCTACGAGCCGAGCCTCGCCCGGGCCTCGGAGGAGCGGAGCGCCCTCGAAGCTTCGGTTCGCCGCGCGGTCGAGCGGCATGAGCTGGAGCTCGTCTTCGAGCCTCGCCTGTGCCTTCGTACCGGCGCCATTACCGCCGCCGAGGCGCAGATCCGCTGGAACGGCGCCGGCGGGAGCCGGCTCCTCTCCGGCGACGAGTCGATCCTCCAGGAAACCGGCCTGGCGGTCCGCCTCGGCGAGTGGACTCTCGACGCCGTTTCCGGAGCGCTCGAACGCTGGCGCTCGGCCGGCCTCGATCATCGCCTGTGCTTTCCGGTCGCCGCCCGCCAGTTCGAGCGGCTCGACTTCATCGAGCGCCTGCGCGCCGCCTTGACCCGTGCCGGCCCGCCGCCCTGGGGAGTCGAGATCGAGCTCAACGAGGCCGCCGCCTCAGGCTGCGACAAATGGGTGACCGCGGAGCTGGAGCGCCTTCGCCTGGACGGAGTTCAGGTCTGCGTCAGCGATTTCGGGTCCGGCCGGGCGCGGCTTTCCGGCTTCACCAGCCTGCCGATGAACCGGGTTCGCCTGGACCGCGGGATCGTCGCCGACATCGACCGGTCGGACCGGGCGAGGAGCGTCGCCGCCTCGCTCATCCATCTCGTCCACGGGCTCGGCTGCGAGGCGGTCGCCGCCGGGACCGAGCGGCAGGACCAGGTCGAGGTGCTCCGCGCTTTGGGCTGCGACAGCCTGCAGGGCTTTCCCGGAGTCGCTCCGATGCCGGAGGGCGCCTTCCTCGCCTGGGCAGAGGCCCAGGACTGCGCCCGAAGCCTCGCCCGCGACGTCTATCCCAGCGCCGCCCTGACGATGCGCGCGTAGATCCGGGCGAGGGCGCGTATGTCCTCGGCCGAAGCCGCCTCGTCGAGCTTGTGCATGGTGGCGTTGGGAAGGCCGAAATCGACCACCGGGCAGAGCTCGATCAGGAAGCGGCCGTCAGAGGTCCCGCCGCTCGTCGAAAGCGCCGGCTCCACTCCGGTCTCGTCCCTAATCGCCCGGGTGATCAGATCGTAGAGCGGCCCCGCCGGGGTCAGGAAAGCCTCGCCAGATATCATCGCCTCCACGCTCGCTCCGGCCGCCTCGGCCTCCGCCGTCCGCCGCACCAGCCCGACCAGATCCTCGCCGCGATGGAGATTGTTGAAGCGGATGTTGAGCTGGATCCGGGCGCTTCCGGGAATCAGGTTGGTCGCCCTCGTGTCCGTCTCGACCGCGGTCACCTCTAGGTTGGAAGGCTGGAAGGCGCCGCTGCCGTCGTCGAGGTGAAGCGCCTCCAGCGCAGCGATCACCCGGGCCAGCTTCGGCACCGGATTGTCGGCCCGGTGCGGATAGGCGACATGCCCCTGCACGCCCGGAACGTCGATCCACATGTTGACGGAGCCCCGGCGCCCGATCTTGACGGTGTCGCCGAGCCGCGCCTCCGAGGTCGGCTCGCCGATCAGGATCATGTCGGGCCGGATGCCGCGCTCCGCCATCCAGGCCATGATCGCGCGGGTGCCGTGAACCGCCGGGCCTTCCTCGTCGCCGGTGATGAGCAGGCTGAGAGTGCCGCGATGCTCCGGAACCTCCGCCGCCGCGGCGACGAAGGCGGCGATCCCGCCCTTCATGTCGACCGCGCCGCGTCCGTAGAGCAGTCCGCCGCGAAGCTCGGGCCGGAACGGGTCGCCGGTCCAGCCCTCTCCCGGCGGCACGACGTCGAGATGGCCGGCAAAGCCGAAATGAGGGCCGCCGCCGCCTCGGGTCGCGAACAGATTCTCGACCTCGCCGCCGCTCATGAAGCGATGGACCTCGAAGCCGAGCGGCGTCAGGACCGCTTCCAGCGTATCGAAGACCAGGCCGCTGGCGGGCGTGATGCTGGGGCAGGCGATCAGCTGGGACGCCAGCTCCACCGGATCGATTGCACGGATCATGCGGCTTCGCCTAGCAAGGGGCCGACGCCTTGCCCAGCGAAAGGCCCTCGAATGCCCAAGCTCGATCTCGACTCGATCCCGCGGATCAACGCCACCGGCTATCCGTCGCCCTGGCGCGAGGAGATGGCGAAGCGCCTTTACCGCCGGCTCGGCCCGGCCTCGGGTCTCGAAGACTTCGGAGTGAGCCATGTCACGCTCGAGCCCGGCGGGATCTCAAGCCAGCGCCACTGGCACGAGGGCGAGGACGAGTTCGTGATGATGATCGAGGGCGAGGCGGTGCTGGAAGAGGAGGGCGGGGAGACGGTGATGCGCCCGGGCGACTGCGCCGCCTTCCCCAAGGGCGCCGCCAACGGCCATCGCCTGGTCAACCGGAGCGGCTCGCCCTGCGTCTTCGTCGCGATCGGCAAGCCGGCCACGACCGACTGCCACTATCCCGACATCGACCTCCACCTCGACGGCGCCACCGGCCGCTTCACCCGAAAGGACGGAGCGGCTTATTGATTCCCGTCATGCCAGCGAAGGCTGGCATCCATACGGACTCAGCATGGGCCCCAGCCTTCGCTGGGGCGACGGGCTATTCCGCCGCCGTCTCGTATCTCTCGATCACCCAGGGCTCTTCCTGCGCCGCCTCGACCCATTCGCGAAGCCAGGGGTGGGAGAGCATCCCTTCCATATAGGCGGCGGCGAAGCGGGGCACCGGGACCGAGTAAGTGACGAAGCGGGTGATCACCGGGGCGAACATGATGTCGACCGCTCCGAACGTCCCGAACAGATAGGGTCCGCCCCCGCCGTGGCGCGCCCGAGCCTGCGCCCACAGCTCGAGGATCCTCACCACTTCCGCCCTGACATTCTCCGACAGCTCCCTGGGCGGGAATTGCTTCCTGAGGTTCATCGGGCATTCGCGGCGAAGATTGTCGTAGCTCGAATGCATCTCTGCCGCCATCGACCGGGCCATTCCCCGGGCGACCTCGTCCTTGGGCCAGAAACGGTCGCGGTCGGTCTTGTCGGAAAGCCATTCGACGATGGCGAGCGAATCCCAGATCACCGCCTGGTCGTCCCACAGCACCGGCACCTTCCCGCCCGAGGGCGCGAACTCGTTGCCCTCGCGAGTCTTCTCCCATTCCTCGTCGAACAGGGGAACGGTGATCTCCTCGAAGGCGAGGCCCGATTGCTTGACCGCGAGCCAGCCGCGCAGCGACCAGGAGGAATAGGCCTTGTTGCCGATGATGAGCTTCAGCATGTCGTCTCCTGTACGCCATCGCCCCTGAACATGAGCTTGGGCGTCGTGTCCAGTATCCAGAACTCAACCGCCGCCACGTTCCGACTCCGCAGATTGGTTCGCGCAGAGACGCAGAGACGCAGAGAAGTTGGCGCGCTGCGAAATCG
>JBAWCC010000313.1:0-4722 GCA_049590095.1 Allosphingosinicella sp.
CCCAGGGTCTCGGCGATCCCGAGGGCGTGCTCGCGGTTCGCACGGTGGCGGGGGAGACGATGCGGCCGCCGCCGCCGGTGCACCTGCGCGCCGAGCGGCTCGCCAATGGCGACCTGGCCTTGAGCTGGGTCCGGCGCAGCCGCTCCGGCTGGGTCTGGCTGAGCGGAAGCGACACTCCGCTCGGAGAGGAATCGGAAAGCTACCGGCTGACCCTGGCCGGCGACGGCTTCGAGCGGAGCGTGACTCTCGCCGCCCCGGCCTATCTCTACGGATCGGCCGAGCAGGCCGCCGACGGCCTGTCCGGGCCGCTGACCGTCGAAATCGTGCAGCTTGGAACCTCGGCGCCGTCGAGGCCCCTGTCCCTGGTCACGGATTGAGGAGAGTATATCATGGCAGACACAACGGCCCGCTTCGCCTTGCCCTTCATCCTGCCGGGCCAGGCCCAGAAGGAGCATTTCCACAACGAGGCCCTGGCCCGGATCGATCTCGCTTTGCACCCGGCGGTGGAGGGTCCGCCGGCCGCCGAGCCGCCGGCGTCGCCGGCGCCGGGCGAATGCTGGATCGTCGCTCCCGGCGCCGCCGGCGCTTGGAGCGGGAACGACAACGCGCTGGCGATGTGGACGACGAGCGGCTGGCGCTTCCTCGCGCCGCCGCCCGGCACCAGTGCCTGGAGCAAGGCCTCGGCCGTGCCGCTGCTGTGGGACGGATATCAGTGGAGGGAGGGTGAGCTGGCCAGCGCCGGTTTGCTGGTCAACGGGCTCAGGGTCGTCGGCCCGCGCCAGGCGGGGGTGCCAAGTCCTTCTGGCGGAACGATAATCGATCAGGAAGCGAGGGCGGCGATCAACGCTCTGACTGCGGCATTAATGTCACACGGATTGATCGAGTGAGCAAATCGCTTGCGGCCGTGAAACCAAGGGGGCAGAGGGTCGTTTGCCGCCCGTCTGACGAGGGGCTTCAAGGATTCGGTAACCGAATCACTGAGGCATTTCGGCAACATTTGTGGGGATAAGCGTGCTTGCGCGGAAACTCCGCTTACCGTATTGAGTTCATGGTCGTTCCCGTAGGGACGCAAGAAGAAAGGGGATTTTTATGCGGAAGCTCGCCATCGCTATGGCGCTTTCATCCACCCTGCTCGCTACTCCAGCTTTTGCGCGCGATGGCGCGATGTACGTTGGCGGCGAATTTGGGGCGATGATCGTCGAGGATATGAATATCGACGTCGGCGCGACGAACAACGCCATCGTGGTCAACCATGATTATGGTTACGACGGCGGCATCTTCGTGGGTTACGACTTCGGCGCGTTCCGGGTCGAAGCCGAGGCGGCCTATAAGAAGGCCCCCCTCGAGGATTATCAGACGACGATCCGGCTTCCTCTGGAAGGCCCGCTCTTCGCGGCCGGCCGCGACGCTCGCGGCAGCTCCAGCGCGCTCAGCTTCATGCTCAACGGCATGCTCGACTTCGGCGACGATGACGGCATTTCCGGCTTCGTCGGCGGCGGCGTCGGTCTCGCTCGGGTGAAGGCGAACAACTATCGCAACTTCGCCAATGCGACTCCCTTCCTCGACGGCTCCGATTCGGGTCTGGCGTGGCAGGTCTTCGCCGGTGTCCGCCAGGCGGTCAGCGACACTATCGACGTGACGCTGAAGTATCGCTTCTTCAACGCCAGCAGCGTCGACATGGTGGCCTTCGACGGTTCGCAGTCGTCGCATCGCTTCCGGTCGCACAGCCTTCTCGGAGGCCTGACCTTCAACTTCGGTGGCGACGTTCCGCCGCCGCCGCTTCCGGAGCCGCTTCCGGAGCCGGTCCCTGTTCCGCCGCCGCCGGCCGAGCCGGTCCCGCCGCCGCCGCCGCCGCCGTGCGTCGCCGGTCCGTTCATGGTCTTCTTCGACTGGGATCGCGACGAGATCACTCCGCAGGCCTCGGCCATCCTCGACAACGCGGCTTCCGCTTATCAGACCTGCGGCCAGGCCCAGGTGATGATCGCCGGTCACGCCGACAAGTCGGGTTCGGACCAGTACAACGTCGGTCTCTCGCAGCGTCGTGCCGCGAACGTCCGTTCGTACCTGGCCGGCAGGGGCATCCCCGACGGCGTCATGACCACGGAAGCGTTCGGCGAGAGCCGACCGCTGGTCGAGACCGCCGACGGTGTCCGCGAGCCGCAGAACCGGCGCGTGGAGATCACCTTCGGACCCGGCTCCGGCTGGTAAGAAGGGGGTTCGCCGCTCCGGCGGCGCAACGCCAAAGTATAAGGAGGGAGTCGGCTTTCGGGCCGGCTCCTTTCTTTTTGTGCTCGGGAGTGGTGCGTAGCGAGCGGTTCGGCCTGCGAGAGTGAGCCTCCGGCGCGAAGCGCCTGCTTCTCGACGCCGTGTCCGCGTTTCTAGCTCATCATATTTCAGATTTTGAACGCAACGACGCAACGATGCCGAGCGTGGGTTTCCGCCGTGGACATCCGAATTCGTCGGCATTCGCTGCCGAGTGTCCGCATTCGCGGACTCGTTGCGTCGTTGCGTTCAATCCTGACCGTGAGGCCGTCGAGAGCCGGCACCGATGTCGAGCGGCACGGCGCCGGCAAACGGCCGTCCGGTAAGACCCGATCCTGCGGAAAGCGCTTGGAGCTTCGAGCCGGCGCGGGTTAAGCGGGCGGCTCGGCCCTCAGCAAGGATCCCCGATGCGCATCGCGATGGTCGGCACCGGCTATGTGGGCCTGGTATCCGGAGCCTGTTTCTCGGATTTCGGGCATGAAGTCGTCTGCGTCGACAAGGACGAGAGCAAGATCGAGGCCCTGCGCGGGGGGACGATGCCGATCTTCGAGCCGGGGCTCGAGGACCTCGTCGAGCGCAACGTCCGCGGCGGCCGGCTCTCCTTCGCAGCCGAGCTCGAACCGGCCGTCGGGCAGGCCGAGGCGATATTCATCGCCGTCGGAACGCCGTCCCGCCGAGGCGACGGCCACGCCGACCTGAGCTACGTCTTCGGAGCCGCCGAGGAGATCGCGCGAGCGCTGCGCGGGCCGGCCGTCGTCGTGACCAAGTCGACCGTTCCAGTCGGTACCGGGGACGAGGTCGAGCGGATCATCCGAGAGACCGCTCCAAACGCCCGGGCCTGGGTGGTCTCCAACCCCGAATTCCTTCGCGAGGGCGCGGCGATCGAGGATTTCAAGCGGCCGGACCGGATCGTCGTCGGCACCGACGACGCGGAAGCCATGGAACTGATGCGGGAGATCTACCGTCCGCTCTACCTCAACAAGGCGCCGCTCATGTTCACCGGCCGTCGCACCGCCGAGCTGATCAAATATGCGGCCAACGCCTTCCTTGCGACCAAGATCACTTTCATCAACGAGCTTGCCGACCTGTGCGAGGCCGTCGGGGGCGACGTCCAGGATGTCGCCCGGGGGATCGGGCTGGACAAGCGGATCGGCCCCAAATTCCTTCATGCCGGCCCGGGCTATGGGGGTTCCTGCTTCCCCAAGGATACGCTCGCTTTGCTGAAGACGGCCGAGGATTATCAGGCGCCGCTTCGAATCGTCGAATCCGTGGTGAAGGTGAACGACGCCCGCAAGCGCGCGATGGGCCGCAGAGTCGTGCAGGCGCTCGGCGGCGAGGCCCGGGGCCGGACGGTGGCTCTGCTGGGCCTCACCTTCAAGCCGAACACAGACGACATGCGCGACGCCCCGTCGCTCAGCATCGTGCGGGCGCTCCAGGACGGCGGAGCGATCGTCCGCGGCTACGATCCCGAGGGCATTGAGCAGGCTCGGCCGATGCTGCCGGGGGTCGATTTCTTCGACAGCCCCTACCGGGCGGCGGCCGGCGCGGACGCGGTCGTCCTTGTCACCGAATGGGACGTCCTGCGCGCGCTCGACCTGAAGCGCCTCGCACGCGACATGGCGCAGCCGGTCTTCGTCGACCTGCGCAGCGTCTATCCCCCCGAGGAAGTCGAGGCTGCCGGCCTGCGCTGGTTCGGAATCGGCCGGCCTGCGCGCCATTGACAGCCCGTAAGGGCCGTCGGGCAACCGCGGGCACTCCGGATCGTTCACCTCCGTGAAGAGGAGAAATAGAATGAGGCTCGCCAAATATTTGATACCGGGTTTTTCGGCCCTTGCGCTCGCCGCCTGCGCCACCGATCGCGGCGCCGATGACGGGACGTATTCGGCCAGCGGCCCGCCGGACGCGGTCTCGACCATCGGACCTCCGCGCCTCACGGCGGATCTGCGCGACTCCCAGGGGCGGATCCGCGCCCGCGCCACCGCGGAAACGTCCGGCGACAGCCTGAGGGTCATGGTCGAGGCAATGGGGATGAGCCCCGGCTCCTACGGAGCCCATCTTCATGCGGTCGGCCGCTGCGACCCGCCCGGCTTCGAATCGGCAGGTCCGCACTGGAACCCGACCGGGCAGAAGCACGGCAAGGACAATCCCGCCGGAATGCACAAGGGCGACCTGCCCAACCTCATGGTCGGAACCGACGGCCGCGGCAGCTTCGAATATACGATCCCCAATGCCGGACTTTCCGGAATGCTTCCGAACCGTCTGATCGACGGCGATGGCGCGGCGGTCGTGATCCACGCCGCCGCCGACGATTACAGGACCGATCCGTCGGGCAACAGCGGCGCTCGGATCGCCTGCGGGGTGCTCGGCTAGGGTCCGCACTCAATACCGGCAATGGCCAGGATCGCCCGGAGAAGGGCACCGGCAAGGAGGCGTGCGAAGGGCGGGCTGGTTGCCCGCACG
>JBAWCC010000314.1:0-2611 GCA_049590095.1 Allosphingosinicella sp.
GTCGGCGCCGCCGAGGTCGTTCTCGACCGCGTCGAGCACCTCGCCGGCGCCCGGAAGCCCGCGCATCGCCTCGACGTCGGCCGGACTGAGCGCCGTCATCGCTTCCTGCACCTGGTCGCCGTTATTCCACCATTCGGTGGCGGCCTGGATCTCGTGAAGCGCTCCCGCCGCGCGGTTGCCCAGCAGATAATTGTAAACGGCATCGCCGCTCTCGACCCGGGTGGTGAAGCCGGTGATCGGATTGCCGAAGCTCATGTAGAGGGCGATGTCGTCCCAGAGATCGCCGGGCCGGCTGTCGTTATAATATCTGATCACCGCCTGCCCGCGAAGGTAGGTGAGGCCCCGGACGAGGGCGAGGGTTTCGCCGGGATTCTGGCCGAGCAGGGTCATCTGGCCCATCAGTCCGTCGCCGCGGCTGGAGACGTCCGCGACGACGCCGCCGGCGATCGTCTGGGTGACCGAGACGATTTGCTCTTCCGTCGCCGGCGCCGCGGCCAGGGTCGTCGCCTTGTCGACGAACTCGCTCGGGTTCGTGCCCGTGCCCGCCGGCGGAGGCGCGGGGGCGGGGCCGCCGCCGCTGGTCGTCGGCTCCTCGCTGGCCGGCGGGCTGCCGCCGAAATACGCGGCCTGGGCCTGCTCGCGGGCCGTGTCGAGCTTTTCCCAGAGCGTCTCCTCCATCGCCTGGAGCTCCGCCTCGGCCGGGATCGGGAAGCTGTCGATCACCTCTGCGATAGGCTCCGCCATCTGGCGGAGGCCGGCTTCGAGGGCGAGCACCTGGGCCATGAGCGAAAGGCCGGATTGCCGAGCCGACGAGTCCAGCTGCTCCGCAAGGGTGCCGGCGTTGCGCTCCTGCGCGGCGGTGCCGGTCTCGCCCCGAGCCTCCGTCTGCCGCCGCATTCCCTCCGCGGCCGAGGCCATCGTTGCCCGGCGGTCTCGGGCGGCGCTGCCGGCCCGTTCGTCCGTCCGCTCCGAAGCCTGCGTCACATAGCCGGCGAACTGCTCCGCCGTCTGGCCGCGCTGGCGGCCGATCTCGTCGTGAAGGGCGGTTACGGTGCCGCCCTGCGCGGCGGCCATCGCCCGATAGCCCTGCAGCTGGCCTTCCCCGGCCCGGGACAGGCCGGCATGCTGGGCCTGCCCCGCGCGCTCCGCAGTGGCGATTATCTGGGCTCGGCTTCGGCCGTAGCGCTCGACGAGCGAGCGCTCGATCCGGACTCGACTCCGCCTGACCGCCTTGATCCCTCTTTTGACGGTCTTGCGGACCTGCTTCAGCGCGTTGCTCTGCATGGTCGCGATCTGGGCCGGAGCCGAAGTCCCGAGCTGGGTTATATAGTTCTGGAAAGGCTGGAAGGCCTCCGTCGCCGCCGACTGGAAGCTGGTGGCGGCGGTGGCGAGCTGGGTCGCGAAGACGTTCGTCGCTTCGGTGAAGGCGGTGCTCCGGTCGCTCGCCCGGTGCTGGACGGCGGGATCGAGCGGCTCGTTCTCGGCATCCTGCATTTCCGGGCCGAATTCGGCATATTCGGCCGCCGCGTTGGGCACATGCGCTGGCGAGGGATCGGCGTTGAGCGAGGAAAAGGCCTCGGAGGCGGGCGGGCCTGTGCGATCGACTTCGCCGGCGTAGAAAGCGAGCTCGCTCTCGACGTCCGCGGCGCCCGCCTGGGCAAGCTCGATCCTCTGCTCGATGACGGCCTTCCGGGCGGAGACGGTGCCGAGGGATCGACGGGCGGCGGAGCGGATAAGGATCCGGGCGGTCTGTCCCTGAAGCTCGAGCCGGGCGATCGCATCCGCTTCGGCGGTGGCGAGATCGAGCCGGGCGCTCTCCAGCGTGCGCGCCAGCTCGAACAGCGAGCTGTCCAGGGTGCGCTGGGATTCGTCCTCCATCTGCCGGTAGAGCGAGACGAGCGCCGCCGCGGCAGCGCGCCCGTCCCGGACGAAGCCGCGGTGAAGCCGCTCGGCCGACTCGGCCACGGCTCCGAAGGCATTCTCGTAGCCCCGGGCCGGAGCCGGCACCGCCGACTTGCCTCCCGCCGGCTCGATCGAGAGGTAGCGCGGCATGACCAGGGGCGCGTCGACTCCGCGAAGCTCGAGCGGCCTGCGCATAAGCAGGATCGGCGAGGTCGAAGGTTCGGCGGCGGCGGACTCGCCCTGCTCCTCCTCGCGCCCATCCTCCTCCCCGGTCCCGCGGCGCCTGCGTCGAGTCCCGGCCGTTCCCTCGCTCGTCCCTTCCGCGGCTCCGCCGGGCGGAAGCGTCGCCTCGCCTTCGACGGCCGCCCCGCCGCCTTCGGAAACCGGCGAGTCGATGGAGCCGTCCAGAGTCTGATCCAGCTGCGGTGTCTCGGCAGTCTCGACCTCGTCCGTCAGCGCCTCGCGCGGACTGGACGGGAGGGGCGCGGCCGGATCCCCGTCGAGGCCCGGCCGGGCCATCGAGGCCGCCGCCCGGGATTCCCCGAGGCTGGCGATGTCGGCATAGCCGGCGAGGGCCTCGTTCCGCCTCTCGAGATAGCGCGGAGTCGACTGGACCTGGGCATCGTCGGGAGAAGGGCGGGTCGCCCTTGCGGGGGGACCGGGCGGCCGCCCGGCGGACGCGGTTCGCCGCGCCGCCGCCGTCTCGGCC
>JBAWCC010000315.1:0-12290 GCA_049590095.1 Allosphingosinicella sp.
CCCCGAGCAAGCAAAAAATAAAGCTACTAACGGATTGGTGGATATATCAAGCAATCGCGTTGGTAGTCCGTAATGTTGCATACGAACAAGACGATCAAAGCAATACTGGTCGCTCTGAAACTCGTCATGGTGAGCAATCAACAGTTCCTTGCACAGCCTATCCTCTCTAGGCAAAAACTGCCATCCTCCGTCCGGCCATTTCCTCAGCAAGGAGGGAGTAAGTTCAAAGCTCGCGTCCTGGTGTCCACGGTAGAAGGTCTCCATCGATTCTCTAGATGGCAGACCCTGGAGTATCTTCAGAAATGCTTCGACGCTATCCACTGTGCCAACGATATTCTTCTTCTGCGCCGGCGGTTGCGCATCGGTAGCCGCCAGCTCGACCCCATGGAGCCCTGCCACTTCCGCCGCCATGTGCGGCTTCCGCTCCACCAATCCGTTCAGAATCTGCTGGAGTTCTCCCTTTCGAACCGCCCAGTGTGTGCGGTAGAGCTGGAACCCGTCAGCGCCGAAAAGCTCAAGCGCTTGTTCGAGGCTATCGAACTCGACCTCACCAAAATCGACCGAAGTCTCGAACCGAGTAGTGACTTCTCGGCGCCCTGCTTCCGTCTCGCTTATCCGGCCATAGCGCACAACCATTGAGGGGGTGCCATTCGGACGACCTATCTCGCTACACAGAAACGTCGGCAACTTCTCTAAAAACTCAACGGAAGTGGAGTCAAGATCCTCAAGCCCCTTGGCGATCTCGGTAGGAGTGTACTCAAACATGCGCCCCCGGTTCATGCCGATACGATCAACGTCGCCCTCGACATAATCACGGTTGCCAAAGGCGATGTAGTTGAAGTTTTCCGACATATGCTTTGAACTTCCTATTTGCCTCTCCCTAACCACGAAGAGTTGAGGTTCGGCAAGCGGAATATCTGTTTTTGGGATTACTTTTACCGCGACCGTTGAAGGAGGTGGGGTTAGCGACACGGGCGGCGTTTTGGTTCTACGGCATCCGGGATTTCCACCCGGCAGATTGCACAACACTTGCGAAGCGAGGAGGGTGAAGCCCCTCCCTTCAGGGGAAGGGTGGGATTGGGGAATGTGGGCAGATCGCCTTGCTGACCTCAGGTGAGGCGAGCAGGACAAGACCTCAAACCCTCCCCTGAAGGGGAGGGGGTAACAGGCAAAAGAAACGTCAGGCCGGGTTTTCCGGATAGGTCACCACGCCGTCTGCCACCCGGCCGCCCTCCGACGGCCGCGCCGGCTCGGCCCCCGTCCATCAGGTGGACGACGCTCTCGCCTCGAGCCAGGAGATGGTCGGCGGTGACGGCTTCGCCAGACCGCTTCGGAGCACAGGATCGCGACGGGGCGGCGGAAGGCCGACCGCGGACGCCGCCGCCCTTTCCCTACCCTCTCCCCGCCGCCGGGGAGAGGGATGGCAAATGCTCAAACCTGCAGAATGTCGATACGGTCAGTTGAAAACGGCGGTCAGCCGGGTTTTCCGATCGACCTCGGAAGGCGCGCCCATGAAGATCGGAAGCGGCGGATAGGAGGGATGGACGAGCTGGTACAGCCTGTCCGAAGCCGGCATCGGCGGACCGGCGATCGACTCGAAGACGACGGAGAAAGCCCGGGAGCGGCCGAGCCCGACCGGGCGGGAGCCGGATCTTGGGAAGGCGGTGACGGCGGCGATCCGAAGCAGGTGCGAACCGTTCGCCGTCTCCAGGCTGAACGTTTCGCCGACCACGCCTCTCCATTCGGCCAGTCCGGCGGAATGAAGGGACTGGAAGGTGCGGTCCCACCAGGAAGCGCGCCGGCCCGAAGAATTGCCGGCGAAGCGAAGGCTGAATACGGGCGCGGCGGCGGCCGCGGCTCCGACGGCCCCGACGCCGAGACCGGCAAGCAACATTCTACGGCTTAGAAAAGCGGATTTCCGCTGCATCGGTGATGTCCCCCAACCACCGATGATGAATGCCCGCCCCCCGGACGCGTTTCTTGTAGCGGCAAGCGGAATTCGATCAAGCCGGTGAAATCAGTTTTGCGAATTTTTTGGGGCACTTATCCGACTCAGGCGATCCCGAGGCGGTATCGACGTTTGAGCTGCTCTCATCGCTCTTCCCAAGGGGAGAGGGGACCGAAGCGACGGACCCGAGCGCCGACGCCGTCTAATCCCGCCCCGCTTTGCCCGAGGGAAGTTCGGCCAGGCTGGCGGCGAGGTCCGAATTGCGGAAGGGCTTGACCAGGCGGGGGTAGTGCGGGGCGATCCCGTCCGCCTCGGCATAGCCCGACACGATCAGCACAGGGGTGCCCGGCAGATCGGCCCGGACGATGTTGGCAAGCTCGGTGCCGTTCATCCCGGGCATCAGATGGTCGGTCATCAGCACGTCGGGGCGAAGGCCGCCCTCGATCAGCCGGAGCGCCTCTTCCGCCGAAGAAGCCTGAACCACCTCGAAGCCCAGATCCTCGAGCATGTCGGCGGTGCTCTCCCGAACCAGCTCCTCATCGTCGACCAGCAGGGCCGTGCCCGCTTTCGCCGGCGCCTGCGACGCGGGGGCGGCGAGCGACGTCTCGTCCACCGGAGCGTCGCTTGCCGGAAGCCACAATTCGATGTTCGTGCCCACCCCGAGCTTGCTTTCGACGTTGAGCGCTCCGCCGAGCTGTGAGGCGAGCCCGTGGACCATGGACAGGCCGAGGCCGGTGCCCTTGCCGATACCCTTGGTGGAGAAGAAAGGCTCGACCGCCCGCTTGAGCGTGGCTTCGTCCATCCCCACTCCGGTGTCCGCCACCGAGAGCCGGACATAGGCGCCCGGGCGCAAGCCGGACCGGTGGCCCGCGCCGACCGGGTCGAGGCCGGCGGAAATCCGGAGCGTTCCGCCTTCCGGCATGGCGTCGCGCGCGTTCACGCCCAGGTTGAGAAGCGCCATTTCGAGCTGGTTGGGGTCCGCCTTGGCCGGCGGCAGGCCGTCCGCGGAGTCCACCACGACGTGGATCTGGGGGCCCGAAGTGCTCGCGATCAGGTCCGCCATCCCGGCCACCAGCCTGCCGACGTCGACCGCGCTCGGCTGAAGCGGCTGCCGCCGGGCGAAGGCGAGCAGGCGCTGGACCAGGGTCTTGGCGCGGTCGGCCGACTGCATCGCGCCGTCGATCAGCCTCTGCTCGCGCGGGCCGCCCAGCCCCTTGCGCTGGAGCATGTCGAGGCTTCCGACGATCGGGGTAAGAAGATTGTTGAAATCGTGGGCGACTCCGCCGGTAAGCTGGCCCATCGCCTCCATCTTCTGGCTCTGCCGCAAGGCGTCCTGGGCCCGCTCGAGCTCGGCGGCCGCTTCCCGCTCGGCGGTGACGTCGCGGCCGACCGCGTAAAAGACCTCGCCCTGCGGAACCAGGGTCCAGGAAATCCACCGCCACGATCCGTCGGAATGGCGGAGCCGGTCCTCGAACCCACGGACCGTCTCGCCGAGCGCCAGCCGTTCCATCATCGCTCCGACCTTGTCATGGTCGTCGGGATGGACCTGCTGCGGGAAGTCCATCGCCAGAAGCGTCGACTCGTCGAAGCCGAGGGTCGCCTCCCAGGCCGGGTTGATCGCCTTCAGATAGCCGTCGAAGCCCATGATCGCGAACAGGTCGTGGCTCATTTCCCAGATCCGGTTGCGCTCGGCGGTGCGCTCGGCCACCCTCTGCTCGAGCTGCTCGTTGAGGTCGCGAAGCCTGACCTCGTCCGCCTTGCGGGCGGTGATGTCGATCGCGGTTCCGATCACCCGCGTGCAGACGCCTTCGGGGGTGAACAGCCCCCGCCCTTTCGCCGCCACCCAGCGGATCAGGCCGTCCTCCCTGCCGACGGTTCTATATTCGACGTCGTAGAGCGCGCGCCGTCCGGGGTCGCGCGCGGCTTCGAAGGCCTCGGTAACGGCGGGCCGGTCGTCGGGATGAACGCCCGCGGGGAAATCCGCCAGGGTCACCTCCACCTCGGGGGAAATTCCGAACATCGCCTTCACCCGCGGCGGCCAGAACATGGCGTCGGTGCGGGCGTCCACGTCCCACAGGCCGATCTCGGCCGATTCGGTGGCGAGCCGAAGCTGCTCCTCGCTGAGCGCCAGCCGGTCCTCGGCCTCCCGCCGCTCCTCGATGTCGATGACGGAGCCGACGTAGCCCAGATATTCCCCGTCCTCGGCGAAGCGGGCGGCGGCGGCGTCGATCGTCCAGCGATAGGCTCCGTCGGCGCGGCGGAGCCGGAAATCGACTCGATAGTCGATCTTCCTCGCATTGGCGGTCAGGAAGGCCTGCTCCGCGATCCCCCGGTCCTCCGGGTGGACGGCGTTGATCCAGCCCAGCCCCTCCCCCTCCCCCGGCGCCTGGCCGGTGAATTCGTACCAGCGCCGGTTGAGGTAGGTGCAATGGCCGTCGGGATCGGTGACCCACATCATCACCGGCGCGCTGTCCGCCATCGCCCGGAAGCGGGCCTCGCTCTCGGCCAGCGCCTGCTGCGCCCCGCGGGCGTCCGATATGTCGCGGACGATGAGGACCCCGCCCTCCACCTCCCCGTCATTCAGTACCGGAGCGTTGGAGCAGGCCACCGGCACCGGCCGGCCGTCCTTGTGAAAGAAGGTGTCCTCGTGGGAATAGAGGCTCTCGCCGTTGAAGAAGACACGGCCGAGCGGGCAGTCCTCCATCGGATAATGGGTTCCGTCCGGATGCCGCTGGTGGACGACCTCGTGGAGCTTGCGCCCCTCGAGCTCCGCCTTGCTCCAACCGAACATCCGCTCGGCGGCCGGATTGGCGTAGACGGTCCGTCCCTCTTCGTTCAGGAGGAAGACGGCGTCGGCCGCATGCTCCATGACCAGCTGCGAATAAGCCAGCCGCTCCCGCAGCCGGGCGACGGGATCGGCACCGCTTGAATCCTGCCCCATCCCGTTGCTCCACCTCACGCCAACCCGTTGGAATTGCAGTAGGCACAGCGCCTCGCCGCGCACAAGCCGCTTCGGCGCCGTTATGGTTCGATCCTATTCCTCCGTCCGGATCAGCACCGTCTCGCCGATCAAGGCGAACAGGACGAACGGGGCCCAGGCGGCGAGCAGCGGCGGGTAGGCGCCGAGATTGCCCATGGCCAGGGCGAAATTGTCGGCGACGAAATAAGCGAAGCCGAGGAACATGCCGATGACGGCGCGAAGGAAAAGCTGGCCGGAGCGCGCGAGACCGAAGGCGGCCACCCCCGCCAGAAGCGGCATCAGCAGCGCCGACAGGGGGCCCGACAATTTGTGCCAGAGCCCGGATTCGAGCTCGGCCGTCGGCCGGCCCGCCATCTTCAGCTGCCGAACCGAATCGCGGAGGGTGGCGAAATCCTGCTCGTCGGCGGAGAGGCTGGCGAGGGTGAATTGGGTGGGATCGAGCCCCTCGCCGAAATCCATCGCGGCGGCGCTCTGCGCGGTGCCCCGGGCGACGTCGAACGTCTCCGCTTTCTCGAGCCGCCAGCCGTTGCCGACCCGGGTCGCCCGCTCGGCGGTGACGATCGACTTCAGGGTCTCGTAATCGCGGTCGTAGATGCTGACGTTCCGAAGCTCGGTCGCCGGCCCCTGCCCGCGCACCTCGCGGGCGAGGATGAGGTCGTCGCCCCAGCGCACCCAGACGTTGGGGCGGATCCCGCTGTCGCGGGGCACCGGGCCGTAATCGACCTTCTCCCAGCTCGACAGGGTCGCTGTGGCGCGGGTGACGATCCGCTCGTTGAAGGCGAAGCTGACCGCGGCGATTCCAAGGCTCGCGACGACGAGGGGCGCGATGATCTGGTGCGCCGAGATTCCCGCCGCCTTCATGCTCACCACCTCGCTGTTCTGGTTGAGAGTGGCGAGCGTGATCAGGGTCCCGAGCAGCACCGCGAAAGGCAGGAAGCGGGAGATGAGCTGCGGGATCCGGAGCGAGACGTAGCGCCACAGCTCGGCGTCGCCATTGCCCTCGACCCGGAGGATCTTGCCGGATTCGCCGAGCAGGTCGAGAGTCATCAGGATCACGACCAGCGCCGCGAGCACCGCCAGCGAGCGCATGACGAACATCCGCGCCATGTAGAGGGCGATCCGCTTCGACGGGAAGAAGTTGAGGTTGATCATTCCGCCGGCACCGGCTCGCGCCGCCCCCCGCCGCCGAGACGCAGGATCCGGCCGATACCCTTGGCGAGCTTGGAGAATCCCCGTTCCAGCGCCCCGATGGGCTGCCCGCCCGGCTTGTAGGCCAACGTCCGGTACATCCAGAAGATCAGTCCGGCGAACAGGAAGAAGGGCGTCCACAAGGCGAGCATCGCGTCCACCCGGCCCTGGGCGGCCATCTGCTCCGCATATTGGTTCACTTTATGATACACGACGATCATCGCGATCGACAGGAAGATGCCGAGGCCCGAGGTGCTTCGCTTGGGCGGAACCGCGAGCGCCACCGCGAGCAGCGGCACCAGCAGCATCATCACGATCTCGGTCACGCGATAGTGGAAATTGGCCCGGATGGCGTTGAGGGTCGCGGGCGGCGCCTCCGCCTTCCTGGCGCCGTAGCGGAGCAGCTCGGGGAGGGTCAGCTCGTCCTCGTCGCCGCGGCCCCGGTTGCGGAACTGCGCCACCGCGGGAAGGTCCACCGGCAAGTCCTGGATCCGGAAGCTCAGCACCCTCGGCGCCTTGTATTTGGGCGAATTGTGGACCAGGCGGCCGTTCGACAGCCTGAGCAGGATGACGTCGGGATCGTCGGTAGCGAGGAAGGTGCCGTGGTCGGCGGTGACCGCGATCGTCCGCCCGTCGCGGGTCTCGGCGCGGACGAAGACTCCGTGAAGCAGCCGCCCCTTGTCCTCGCTGGCCTCGACCCTCAGGGTCATCCTCTTGCCGAGATTGGTGAACTCGCCGACCTTGATCGAGGCCCCCAGCGCCCCGGAACGAAGGTCGAAACGCAATTGCTCGTAGCCGTAGCGCGCCACCGGCTGGATGAAGCCGACGATGGCGACATTGAGCGCCATCAGCACGACTGCGAAAATGTACGGCACCCGAAGCAGCCTGGTATAGCCGAGGCCGACCGCCCTCAAACTGTCCAGCTCGGACGACAAAGCCAGCTTCCGGAAGGCGAACAGGGTCCCGAGCAGGAGGCCGATCGGGATTCCCAGGGCGAGATATTCGGGCACCAGATTGCCCAGCATCCGCCACACGACCCCCACCGGCCCGCCTTCGCTGACCACGAAATCGAACAATCGCAGCATCTTGTCGAGAATAAGCAGCATCGCCGCCAGGCTCAGGGTCGCCAGCAGCGGGACGAGGATGAGCCGGGCGAGATAGCGGTCGATCTGGGTAGCGAGGGTCACAGGGGATCAAAGGGGCGGTTTGATCCGGTTTTCAAGAATTATCCGATTCGAAGGGGCGATTTGGAGTCGGCTACGGTGACCGCGATGGTCCGCATCGGCGAGATGCGGGCATTAGGCGAACGCTGTAGACTCTCGGTAGCGACTGGCGCAGGTTCGTCCTTGGGGGAACGCAATGTTGAACCCCGTGCTTTACGGGAGCTGAAAGCGATGATTCGAACCTCATCGTGGGTGCTGGTCCTCGCATTGGCCGTATCGGCCTGCAGCAACGACGCCGGCGGGAATGACCTGGGCGGCGCTCCGGTCAACGCCGCAGCGGCCGAGGCCGCAGGAAACGGGTCGGCCGCCCCATTGCAGAGCACACCGGTTCCCTCGTCGAAAGCGGCAGCGCAGCCGCTCGGAATGCCGCTCGGAAGGCCGCTCGGACCGCTTCTCGAGGAGGATCGCCACAGCCCCGAACGGATGGGCTGCAACTGCATGTTCCAGGGCCGCGAGGGCATGTACCTGTCCGTGATCGACCGCGAGCTGATGGTGCGCACCCCCGCCGGCCGCCAGCTCTGCCCCATCACCGACGCCCAGCTCGAGTCGATCGACAAGCCCGGCGGAGAAGTCTCGTGCGGCGGGGTTCAGATGAGCATCCGCGAGACCGGCGAGCGGGTTTCGTCGATCGAATCCGACAGCTCCAGCGCCCCCGCGGTCCTGTCCGCGACCGAGAACGGAGTCACCCGCACTCTGGACGGCGATTGGGGCTGCGCCTGCTGAGAATCCGCTCGGCCGTTCAAGCCTTCGCTCGGCCGTTTCGGCCGGGATGAATCCGGATTGCGGCCCGAGATTGGGGACACGTACCCTTCGCGAAAGAAGTACGTGTCCCCTGCGCCCGGTGGGTCCCGGATCGAATCCGGGACGAGGGAAAGGCCGCCTTAGGTCGCCCGGCGGATGACCTTGACGATGAGGAGGAGGATCACCGCTCCGAGCAGCGAATAGAGGAAGGCCATCATGTTGAGCGGGCCGTTGAGGATCGAGGCTCCGCCGCCGAACAGCCAGCCGGCGATGAGGGCGCCGACGATTCCGACGATGATGTCGAAGATCAGGCCGCCGCCGCTCTTGGTGATGATCCCGGCGAGCCAGCCGCACACCGCGCCGACGATGAGGATGATGATCAGGTTCATGTCTTTCTCCCGCGGCCCGCATGCAGAGAAGCTCGGCCGTGAAAAGGAAGACGTTTCGGGGGCGGTCCGGTTCCGCCTCGCACTGCGAGAAGGAAGAAGCGCCCTCCGCATTCGCGGAAGGCGCCTCCGTCAGGGGAAACGCTGCCGGTCTCGATACTTGGTCAGCCCTCCTTGACCAAATTGCCGAAGAAGTCGCCGGTGGTGGTTCCGACATGGACCTTGAACGCGCCCGGATTGGCCTTGACGGCATCGAGCTGGGCGTCGGTGATCTGGTCGCAATCGGCGCTGTCGTTGCCGGCTTTCGGGACGTCGAGCGTGGCGATAGCACCGCCTTCCGGGCTGACCACGTGGCCGATCGTCATGGTGAGCCCCGCGGCGAGCTCGATGTCGCTGCACAGAGTGTTGGTGGCATCGTTGAGGCTGATCTCGACCTTGCCGCCGGACGCGCCGCCGCCCTGAGGCGACAGCATCGCGACATATTCGAAGCCGATCGCCTCGTTCGCTTCCTCGGCCACGGTCTCGCAGCCGCCGAGCAAGGCCAGAATGCCGGCCGACGCCAAAGCGAGCGCTGCTTTGTTACGCATGATTTTCTCCTCGAAATCCGGGCCGCCCCATCGGGCCCGGGGTCAAAGCGAGCAAGGCCGGGCAATCGTTCCCGCACCGGTACGATTGTTGGGAAGCGCTCCGCTTCGGCCGACGTCGCCGGCAGCATTCGTGCGCGACCGCGACGAGGCCGGGACGGCGAGCTCGCGAAGGAGAGAAAGTGCAGGGGCCGGCGCCGCCGGCCCCTGGACGGCTTACATGCCGTTCGCCTCGATGGCGTCGGCCTTGTTCTCGGCGGTCGCCTCGATGGCGTCGGCCTGGTTCTCGAGGGCGTCGGCCTGGTTCTCGGTGGCGGCGTTGTCGGCGGCCTCCTCGAGCGCGTCGGCCTGGTTGTCGGCGACGGCTTCGACATTGTCGGCCGCACGCTCGGACTCCGAGCTGTTGCAGGCGCCCAACGCCATGATTCCGGCGACCATCGCGCCCTTGACGATCATTCTCATTCAGCTTCCCCCTTCAATTGACACCAAAAGAGACGCTCCGGCCGCGGGGCGGCCGAAGCGCCGTGGGCCCCGGCGTGACCTCGGGATCCGGAGGAGAGGCTAACATGGATGCAGGGCCCATGATAGACCCCGGCGGCGGCGCCGGGGTCGGGGCATTAGGCGCCCCTGCCACAATCGAGACGATTCAATGGGCTAGCGGACGCATTTCGACCCTTCATGACCATAATTTGGCCGCAAGGCTGAGCGATTGCCCGAGTCATGGGGGGCTATCATTCACGCGCCATGCCGCACCGGCGGCGGCGCAAGCGCCCGGGAGTTCAGCGGCGATGTCGAGACTCTTGCTTTCCACCGCCGCCTGCGCGGCCGTTCTGACCGCAAGCGCCGCACCGGCGCAGGCGGCGCTCGGCCCGGACGCGGCGGCGTGCAGCCCCGGCGCCAACCGGCCCGCCCTGCTGGTCAGCGTCAACGGCTTCAAGAACCGCGTCGGCAAGCTCCGGATCCAGCTCTACGGAGGCAATCCCAAGGACTTCCTCGAGAGAGGAAGCAAGTTGAAGCGAATCGACCTTCCGGTTACCCGCACCGGAGCGATGAACGTCTGCGTCGCCGTTCCGAGCGCGGGCACCTATGCCGTCGCCGTCCGCCACGACGCGGACAATAACGGCAAGACCAACTGGAACGACGGCGGCGGCTTTTCGAACAATCCGAAGCTTTCCCTGCTCAAGCTGAAGCCGTCCCACCGGGCGACTTCGGTGTCGGTCGGGCGCGGGGTAAAGACCGTGCCGGTCGTGCTCAATTACCGAAGCGGCCTTTCCATCTCTCCGATCGGCCGCTGAGGAATGGCGAGGGTCGCGCTTCTCTCCAATCCGAGATCAACCGGCAACCGGGCGCTGCTCCCGGCAGTCCGAAGCTTTTGCGCCGATCATAAGGACATCTTCCATTACGAGGTGGAGCAGGTCGACCAGATCGCGACCGCTTTGCGGACCATCGCCCTGGTCGAGCCGAGGGTGCTGGTGATCAACGGCGGCGACGGCACCGTCCAGGCAGCTTTGACCGAAATCTACAACGGCCGCCATTTCGGCGACAATCCGCCTCCCGTGGCGGTCCTTCCCAACGGCAAGACCAACCTCATCGCCTACGATCTCGGCGCCGGCGCCGATGCGCTCGAGACGCTGGAGCGGGTTCTCGCGATCGCCCGGACCGACCTTGCCCCGCACATCGTCCGGCGCGAGCTGATCACGCTTTCGGGCGGCTCCGGACACGGCGAGCCGGTGCTCGGGATGTTCCTGGGCGGCGCCTATCTCGCCGACACGATGCTCTATTGCCGAAACAAGCTCTATCCGCTCGGAATCCCCAACTGGCTCGCCCATGGGCTGGCGCTTGTCCTCGGCCTGCTCGGGGTCGTGCTCGGCCGCCGGGCGAGCTTCCTTCCGCCGCCGCCGGCGATGCTGAGGGTATCGGGGATGAAGGGAGGCGAATTGAACGGGAAGTTCGCCTTCCTGATGGTGACGACCCTTCAGCGGCTGCTCTTCAAGGGGAGCATGCCCGGCGCCGGCGCTCGGACGGGAGCGATGCAGATGCTGGTCATCGACCGCAATCTCGGGGCCCTGCTCGGCGCCTTCGTGGCGGCGATTCGCGGCCGGCTCGGACGCAAGCGGATGACCGGGGTCCATCTCGAGCGCGGCGACGAGATAAGGATCGAGGGCGACCATTCGAACGTGCTTCTCGACGGCGAGCTGTTCCAGGCCGATTGCGGGCGCCCGATCGTGCTCAGGCCGAGCGCTCCGGTGCCGTTCCTGGCGCTGACAGTTTAATCTCCCTCCCGCTTTTCAGGGAGAGCATCACTCGGCGTCGTGGAAGATGAGGCCGAGGGTGAAGCGTTGGCCCGACCGGATCGTGCTGACCCCGTGCTTCATCCGGGTGCGATAATAGCCGCGGCTCCCTCGCACCGGCCGCTCGCTCACCGCGAACGCCACCGCGTCGCCCTGTTCGAGAGGGACGACCGTCGCCCGCGACTGGCGGCGCGGGCGCTGCTCGGAAAGCAGGAACTCGCCCCCGGCGAAATCCTCCCCCGGCTTCGAAAGCAGGATTGCGACCTGAAGCGGGAAGACCTCGGCGCCGTAAAGGTCCTGATGGAGGCAATTATAGTCGCCGGTCCCGTAGCGCAGCAGGAGCGGAGTCGGCCGCGCCTGGCCGACGGAGGCGCAGCGGGCGAGATAGTCCTCATGGGCCGGCGGATAGGAAGCGGCGCGGCCTAACGCCTCCTGCCACCGGTTCGCGACCCGGGCCAGCGGCGGGTAGAGCAAGGCTCGAAGGCGGGCGACCGGTTCCGGCAGCGCATAACCGAAATAGCGATATTCCCCTCGGCCGAAACCGTGGCGCGCCATCGTCACGCGGCTTCGGAAGCGGCTTTCCTCCCGCCACAGGTCGGCGGCCTCGCGGCAGGCCCGCGCATCGAGGAGGCGGGGAAGAATTGCCCAGCCCTGCTCTTCGAGGGCGGCGCCGGCTAAGTCCCATCCAATGCTTGCAACGTTCATGGCCTCGCATAGCGGGCCACGGCCGGGACGCCACTCCGCGGATTGCGCTCGATGTCCGGTTGCGCGCCCGCGGACCGGCAAGGGAGAAGGCTGCTTGCCAAGGGGTGCGGGCGCCCGGATAGTGGCCGGCCATGGATGTCCTGATCGCTTTGCTTATCTCGCTCGTCGCCGCCGCCGCGCCGTGGAGCCCGGCCGCGCCGAGCGACGAAGGCGTGCCGATCACGGCCGCCGACCGCAGCGATCC
>JBAWCC010000316.1:0-3745 GCA_049590095.1 Allosphingosinicella sp.
CAATTACATTCCGGCCAACCCGCTCTCGACGCCCTCGCACATCGTGCCCGAATGGTATTTCTGGCCTTTCTACGCCATCCTTCGCGCCTTCACGGTGGATTTCATCCTTCCGGCCAAATTGTGGGGCGTGCTCGCCATGTTCGGGGCGATCGACCTTCTGTTCTTCCTGCCCTGGCTCGATCCTTCGCCGGTGCGCTCGGGCAATTACCGCCCGCGCTTCAGGCAGTTCTTCTGGATCCTGATGCTCGACATCGTGATCCTGGGCTGGTGCGGCGGGCTTCCGGCGGAAGAGCCCTATGTGATGATCAGCCAGGTCGCCACGATCTACTATTTTGCGCATTTTTTGATTATTCTTCCGATACTTAGCTGGACCGAGAAGACTTTGCCCTTGCCCAGTTCGATCTCGGAATCGGTGCTTCACGGGGAAGAGCGCGAGGCGGCGCCCGCGGATCTGTCCGGCGTCCGGCCGGCCACCGCGGCTGAATAAGGGAAAGACGATTCATGGTCCGCCTGCTCGGCATCCTCATCGGCCTCGGCTTCGTTCTGGTCGCCAGCGTTTCGCTCGGCTGGGGCGTCTACGCCTATGTCACCGAAGAGCATGAGGAGAGTGTCGAGCACCGCTTCCATATCGAGGCGCGCGACATCGCCTTCTCGTTCGACGGTCCATTCGGCAAATATGACCGGCCGCAGCTCCAGCGCGGATTCCAGGTCTACAAGGAGGTCTGCGCCTCCTGCCACGGCCTGAACTTCGTCGCCTTCCGCAACCTCGCGGATCTCGGCTATGCCGAAGAGGAAGTGAAGGCGATCGCCGACCAGTGGCAGATCGAAGTGCCCTCGGTCGACCCGAAGACCGGCGAGGCGAGCACCCGCAAGGCGCTCCCGGCCGACAAATTCCCCAACCCCTATCCGAACGAGGTCGCCGCCCGAGCCGCCAATCGCAACGCGCTTCCGCCGGATCTGTCGCTGATCACCAAGGCGCGCCACGGCGGCCCGGCCTATATCGCCTCGCTCCTGACCGGCTATAGCAACCCGCCGGCCGAGCTGCCCGAGGGATCACGGCCGGGAGAGGGGACCTATTTCAACCCCTATTTCCCCAATCTCAACATCGCCATGCCGCCGCCGCTTCAGAACGGGCAGGTCAGCTATGCCGACGGCACCAACCCGAGCGCCGACCAGATGGCGAAGGACGTCAGCGCCTTCCTCGCCTGGACGGCCGAGCCCAAGCTGGAGAATCGCAGGGCGGCGGGCTGGGCGGTGCTGATCTTCCTGATCTTCGCGACCGTCCTCGCTTATATGGCCTATCAGAACATCTGGCACGGAGGCGCCGGCCGCCGGGTCCGCCGGACCGGTCCGCTCGATCCGGAGAATATGGCGAAGAATGACGAGGCCAAGCGCGACGCGGGGATAGCGGGATGATCCTTCGCCCCGGCGAAGGCTGGGGCCTCGTGGGGTGAAAGGCGCCGGTATTCTTCACTCGCCGGGGCCCCGGCCTTCGCTGGGGTGACGAGTTGGCCAACGACGACCTCAAGGCGCTGATCCGCACCATTCCGGATTTCCCCAGGCCCGGAATCCAGTTCCGCGACGTCACAACCCTGCTGCTCGACCCGAACGGCTTCGCGGCCTCCATCGAACGGCTCGCCGCCCTCATCGCCGACCCGCCGGATCTCGTCGCCGGAATCGAGGCCCGCGGCTTCGTCGTCGCAGCCGCGCTCGCCCAGCGGCTCGGCGCCGGCCTCCTCCTCGTCCGCAAGGACGGCAAGCTGCCGGGGGCGACCATCGCCGAGGATTATGCGCTGGAATATGGCACCGACCGGCTCGCCATCCACGTCGACGCCTGCACGCCCGGGAAACGCGTCCTGCTCGCCGACGACCTTCTCGCCACTGGCGGCACCGCGCTCGCCGCCGCCCGCCTTCTCCGACGCGTCGGGGGGGAGGTGACCGGGGCCGTCTTCATCATCGACCTTCCGGATCTGGGCGGCGGAGCGAGGCTTCGCGACGCGGGTATCAAGGTGCACGCCCTGGTGGAGTTCGAGGGGGACTGATCCTCGCCGGCCGGCCCGACCGGAACCGTTTGCTTTCCAAGGGGTTAACGGTTCATCGACGGTTCACGCCGAAAAGCGGATTTTTCGGGCCGTCAGCGTCTTTTCGGGAGAGTCGCATGTCCCTTGTTCGTCTTCGCAACGTCGCCATCATCCTTGCCGCCGGCCTCGGCGTTTCCGCCTGCGGCTATGACCGCTACGGCTACGGCTACGGCGGGGTCTCGGTAGGCTATGGCAACGCCGGCTATTGCGACTCTTATTATGGCGATTGCCGCTATGGCGGAAGCGGATATTCCGACCCGTGGTACGGCTGGTACGGCAATTATTATTATCCCGGCTACGGGGTCTACGTCTACGACAGCTACCGCCGCCCGCACCGCTGGAACGACAGTCACAGGCGCTATTGGGAAAGCCGCCGCAGCCGTTACGGCGGCCGCGACTGGAACGACCGGCGCTGGGAGCGCTGGGACGGCTGGAATCGGGGCGACCGTCGCGAGGTGCGCGAGGATCGGCGTGAAGTGCGCGGAAATTACCGCGACTACCGGCAGGATCGGCGAGGCGACCGGACCGAATTCCGCAACGAGCGGCAGCAGGATCGCGAGGCGCTTCGCAACGGCAATGTTACCCGCGAGCAATTCCGCCAGGACCGCCGGCAGGATCGCCGCGAATTCCGCCGCGAGGCCCGTCAGGACCAGCGTGGGCTTCGCCGGCAGAATCGGCGGGACAGGCGAGACTGACAGTCGATCAAAACCCTCTCCCGTGAACCAGCGGGAGAGGGTTTCGCTCCGCTACTCCGGCCGCCGCCTTATCAGCACGATCGACGTGAAGCTCAGCACCGGAATTCCGTCTTGGTTGCTGACGATGGTCGCCGATCGGAAGGAGCCGAGGTCTGGCTTGCTTCGGGACGGAGTCTTGTCGACGATCGTGCTTCGAACCGTCAGCGTATCGCCCGGGTAGACCGGCTTCAGCCACCTGAGATCGTCGATGCCCGGAGAGCCGAGACCCGCCTGTTCGTCCTGGACGACGTAGCGGGCGATCACCGCCATCGTCATCGCACAGGTGTGCCAGCCGCTCGCCGCGAGGCGCCCGAAATGGGTCCGGGCCGCGGCCTCATCGGACAAATGGAAGGGCTGGGGATCGTATTTGCGCGCGAAGTCGAGCACTTCCTCGCGGGTCACCCGGTAGCTCCCGAACTCGGTCTCCCGCCCGACTTCCAGATCCTCGAAATAGATCATCCAACCTCCCGTCATCCCCGCGACAGCCGAAACCTCGGGACGAGAAGTCTCGGCGGGTTTGCCCAGTCCCGGCTTTCGCCGGGATTACGGGAGTGTCAACCGCCTCACAGTGCCAATTGTGTCACCGCTGCACCACTGATTGGTCTCGATTGTGTCACCCGCGCAACATTCATCTTGCATTCAACCGGTCGATGGAAAAGAACGGCTCATCGCAGCGTTACCTGCGGTGAGTTGAGGGAATGAAGAGATGTTGACGACGATCAAAGGCGGCCGGAGCTATCCCCACGATCCGGCCCGGCGCGGGTTCCAGGTCCTCTATCATTCGGGCGAGCTGAACCGCTGCCCCGGGTGCGGGCGCAGTCACTGGTATATCGGTCGTCTGTCGGCCGAGTGCGGCTTCTGCGGAACCGCTCTCGCTCTCGCCGAAACCGCCCGCACCGGCGCCGGCCTGTTCGTCACGACCCACCCGGC
>JBAWCC010000317.1:0-18909 GCA_049590095.1 Allosphingosinicella sp.
GCCTGGTACGGCACCTCTGCGTCTCTGCGTCTCTGCGCGAACAGATTCCTCGTCAGTTCGAGGCGGCCAGGAACCAGCAAAAAGGCCGCCGCTCTTGCGAGCGACGGCCTCGATCTTTGCAGGCGGCGAGGCTTACGCCTCGTCCGCTTTCTCGCCTTCGCCGGCAGCTTCGCGGTCGCCAGCCTCAGCCGCCGAAGCGGCGTCCTCCGCAGGCGCGTCGGTCGGGATCTCGCCCGGCTCGGCGTTGGGATCGTAATCCTCGGTGAAGCCGGCGGTGTCCTTCTCGAACATGTCGGCCATCACGTCGACGCCCTGCGCCTGGAGCTCGGCCTCTTCGGGCGAGCGGGCGACGTTGACCTTGATGGTCACCGAAACCTCCGGATGGAGGGCGATCCGGACGTCCTGGAGGCCGATCGACTTGATCGGCCGGTCGAGGACGATCTGGTTCCTGGCGACCTTGTGGCCTTCGGCTTCGAGCAGCTCGGTAAGGTCCCGGGCCGAAACCGAGCCGTAGAGCTGGCCGGTGTTCGACGCCTGGCGGATGAGCTGGACGGTGATTCCGTCGATGCTCTTGGAATCGACCTCGGCAGCGGCCTTGCGCTCGGCGTTCTGGGACTCGATCCGTTCGCGGTTGCTCTCGAACACCTTGCGGTTGGATTCGTTGGCGCGGAGCGCCTTGCCGTTGGGAAGGAGGAAGTTGCGGGCATAGCCGTTCTTCACCTTCACCACGTCGCCGATCGCGCCGAGCTTCTCGATCCTCTCGAGGAGAATGACATCCATTGCTCGCGCTCCTTATTTCACGACGTAGGGGAGAAGGCCGAGATGGCGGGCGCGCTTGATCGCGGTGGCCAGCTCGCGCTGCTTCTTGCCGGAGACGGCGGTGATCCGGCTGGGGACGATCTTGCCGCGCTCGGAGACGAAGCCCTGGAGCAGGCGGACATCCTTATAGTCGATGATCGGAGCGTCCTTGCCCGAGAAGGGGCAGCTCTTGCGGCGGCGGAAAAATGGGCGTGCCATGTTGCTGTCCTTTCTCTTCAGGCGTCGGCGAAGTCGGGGCGGGGGGCGCGATCGCCGCGATCGCCGCGGTCGCGGTCACGGCCGCCGCGATCACCGCGATCACCGCGATCACCGCGGTCGCCACGATCTCCGCGCTCGCGCTCGCCGCGGCGCATCATCGCCGACGGACCCTGCTCATGCTCGTCGACCCTGAGGGTCATGTAGCGGATGACGTCCTCGTTGATCTGGGTCTGTCGCTCGAGCTCGGCGACGGCCGCGGGCGGCGCGTCGAAGTCGAGCATGACGTAATGGCCCTTGCGGTTCTTGGCGATCCGGTAGGCGAGCGAGCGAAGGCCCCAGGTCTCGGTCTTGACGACCTTGCCGCCGGCATCCTCGATGATCTTGGTGGCGGCTTCCGCCAGAGCGTCTACCTGGGCCTGGGCCAGGTCCTGACGCGCGATGAACACATGCTCGTAGAGCGGCATGGCTGCGCATTTCCTTGTCATTGGCCGATCGCTGACGCCGCCCAATGCGGACGCCCCTCCGGCTTTCTTCTCAATGCTGAACGGGGCGAAAAGGCATGGCCTTCGCCCCGGACGAGGGGCATGTGGCCGAGATGCCCTGAAAAATCAAGCCCGCGTCCGAGGTGAAGTTCATGAAGTTCACGGTTTCACGCGATTCCCTCGAGCCGGCCCCGGCGGCCGAAAGCGTAAGCCTCCAGCCACCGCAATGGCGAAGCGAATGTCCGCCGACCACCCGCCGCAAGCTGATGCCTCATTCCGGAACGGCGTAGGTCTCTTTCATGGGCTGCCAGCCATCCGGCGCGGTGCCTCCTTCGGGCACGGTGATGACCTTCCCATATCCGTCCGTGTAACCCCTCTCGCCATAGGGTATGCGGGTCTGGACGCCGCCACCATCCATTGTCGTCCCTTCATAGATGCGGTCGATGGTTCGGCCCTGGGTTCGATCGCTGCTTTCCTGCCCGGCTTGCCAGGCTCGATTCATCGCATCGAACGATTGCTGGCGAGCTTCGTGTGCGGCCTGACCTGCCGCACCTTGCGCGCGCAGATTCGCCAGGCTTGACGCAGCATTCCTATTCATCTGGGCACGCCAGCCGTCCATCTGCGCCATGGCCTCTGCGCCACTCCTCATGACTGCCGCGCTTTCGGAATAGGCGGTGAAGATACGTTCCGCGAGATTCCTGTGGGACCTGCATGCCTGGCCGTCGCCCGATCGGCAGGCCTGACTCAATTGGACCAATTGCCGACTGTGCCCTGGAAATTCAGGCAGGGCATTGCAGGCCAACTGGTTTCCGCTTTGGCACTGTTCCTGCCTGATCTGCAACAGACCCGCCAAGGCCTGCTGCGCACCGTCCTGCTGCGGATCGCCGGACGCCATGTCCGCCTGTTCCGTTCCTTGTTGGGAAGCGCTCTGGCCATTGGCGATCAATGGGTCGCCGTCAGTGCTTTCCTGATCCGCACATCCCGCCAGCAATGTCACCAGCATCAACCCTCCGATGCAGTACCCGGCTAAGGTCTCAGTTTTCATGTCCCGCCCCCCTTATTGCCCACGTGACCAATACGCTCCCCAATGTCCGCTTTCCACCCATCGCGGGCATTCAGTCCGCAGGCCGGGATCGTCGGCAGTTGGCGCAAAGTTGCCATAGCGGGAATAACGACCATGGAGCGCCGCCGCCCAGCGCCGCAGCGCCCCGGCCATCCGCCCGCTTGCGCGCGGCGCCGGCCCTGCCTACCAGCGCCGGCCTGAGGGAGACGCTGATGCGCGCATTCATTTTTCCCGGGCAGGGGAGCCAGTCGGTCGGCATGGGCAAGGCGCTTGCGGAATCCAGCAACGTCGCCCGCCACCTGTTCGAGGAAGTGGACGAGGCGCTGAGCCAGAAGCTGTTCCGGCTGATGGCCGAGGGGCCGCCGGACGCGCTGACCCTCACCGAAAATGCCCAGCCCGCGATCATGGCCAACGCGGTCGCGACGCTGCGGGTGTCGGGCATCTCGCTGGACAAGGCGGATTTCGTCGCCGGGCACAGCCTCGGCGAATATAGCGCGCTCTGCGCCGCGGGCAGCTTCGATCTCGCCACCACGGCGCGTCTCCTCAAGCTTCGCGGCCAAGCTATGCAGCGGGCGGTGCCGGTGGGGGAGGGGGCGATGGCTGCCTTGCTCGGGGCCGGCGTGGAGATCGCCCGAGCGGTCGCCGAGGCGGCGGCCCAAGGCGAGGTCTGCGTCGTCGCCAACGACAACGATCCCTCCCAGGTCGTCATCTCGGGCCATCGCGGCGCCGTCGAGCGGGCGCTCGAGATCGCGAAGGAGAAAGGGGCGAAGCGGGCCGTCCTGCTCCCGGTTTCGGCGCCATTCCACTCGCCGCTGATGGAGCCCGCCGCTCGGGAGATGGAGCAGGCGTTGGCCGAGGTGGGGATCGACGAGCCCGCGGTGCCCCTCTACGCCAACGTCACCGCCTCGCCCGTGGAGGAACCGGACGAGATCCGCCGCCTCCTCGTCGAGCAGGTAACCGGCCTCGTCCGCTGGCGCGAAAGCGTCGCCGCCATGGCCGAGGCCGGGGTCGACCATTTCATCGAGTTCGGAGGCAAGGTGCTCGGCCCCATGGTCAAGCGCATCGCGCCCGACTCGAAAGTGACCAGCGTCGTGATGATGGACGACATCGACGCGCTGGTGAAGGAAATCTAGGGTTTCGCGCAGAGACGCAGAGACGCAGGGAGGCCGAGTGAGGGACATAGACCGGATCACTGGCGACGTTCTCGACGCGGCCATTCGGTTGCACAAGGAGCTCGGCCCTGGTCTCCTGGAAAGCGTCTATGAAACCCTGCTCGCAGCCTCGCTTGCGCGGAGCGGATATCGGGTCGAGCGACAGCAGCCGGTAGACATAGAGTTTGACGGGATTCGTTTTCCGGCAGCATTCCGCATCGACATCCTCGTCGAGGAGGCTCTGCTTATCGAGGTCAAGTCGGTGGATTCGACTGCATGCTGCGCATGCCAAGCAGTTGCTGACCTATCTCCGCCTGACGAAGCAGCCTGTCGGGCTGCTCATCAACTTCAGCGGCGCAACCCTGATGGAAGGGTTCCGGCGCCTGGTGAACGACCACAAGCCGGCTGCGCCCGTGCAAATCGCCACCATCGAATGAAGAAGATTGATTTTCGCGCAGAGACGCAGAGACGCAGGGAGTCCGGCGGGTTTCACCAGCGCGGTTTCCCACTGAAGCCTCCCTGCGTCTCTGCGTCTCTGCGCGAATCAAATGTGGGAGTCCGATAAATGTTCGACCTTTCAGGAATGACCGCCCTCGTTACCGGAGCGTCCGGCGGGATCGGATCCGCTATCGCGGAGGCGCTGGCGGGGCAGGGGGCCCGGCTGGCGGTGTCCGGCTCGAACCTCGACAAGCTGGAGGCCTTCCGGGCGGGGCTGGGCGGGGACCATGTCGCCCTTCAGGCCAACCTCTCCGACTCCGCGGCGGTCGACGCGCTGGTGCCGCAGGCGGTCGAGGCCCTGGGAGGGAAGCTCGACATCCTGGTCAACAATGCCGGCGTCACCCGCGACAACCTCGCCATGCGGATGAAGGACGAGGAATGGTCGGACGTCATCCGAATCAACCTCGAGGCCGCCTTCCGACTGGCGCGGGCGGCGCTGAAGCCGATGATGCGGGCCCGGCACGGCCGGATCATCTCGATCACCTCGGTGGTCGGGGCGACAGGCAATCCCGGCCAGGCCAATTATGCCGCCTCCAAGGCTGGCGTGGTCGGAATGTCGAAGGCGCTCGCCCAGGAAGTCGCGAGCCGCAACATCACCGTCAACTGCATCGCCCCCGGCTTCATCCGTTCGGCGATGACCGACACCTTGCCCGAGGCCCAGAAGGAGACGCTGCTCGGCCGCATCCCCGCCGGCAAGCTCGGCGAGGGGAACGACGTGGCGGCCGCCGCCGTTTACCTGGCCAGCCGGGAAGCCGGCTACGTCACGGGCCAGACCCTCCACGTCAATGGCGGGATGGCCATGTTGTGACGCCGGTGGAATGTTCCGATTGAGTTGCCGCCCCTTGCCAGCCCCGGTTGGGAGAGGCTAGGGCATCGCGAAACCAAGACACAGGGAAGAAGGGCACACACATGAGCGAGACGTCCGATCGCGTGAAGAAAATCGTCGTCGAGCATCTCGGCGTCGAAGCCGAGAAGGTCACCGAGGAAGCCAGCTTCATCGACGATCTCGGCGCCGACAGCCTCGACATCGTCGAGCTGGTCATGGCCTTCGAGGAGGAGTTCGGGGTCGAGATTCCGGACGATGCGGCCGAGAAGATCAGCACCGTCAAGGACGCGATCGACTATATCGAGGCTCACAAGGCCTGAGCGGCCTTGTTCACCGGCCCGGCGGAGTTCGAGCCGCTTGACATGAACGGCTCCCCGCCCAAGGCGGGGGGCCGTTCGTCTTTTCGCCCTTTGAGGAGCTTCGCATGCGCCGCGTAGTCGTGACCGGTCTCGGAATGGTGTCCCCGCTCGGGCCCGACGTCGAGACCAGCTGGAAGAACATCCTGGCGTCGAAGAGCGGCGCGACCCGCATCACTCGCTTCGATCCGACCGATTATGCCTGCCAGATCGCCTGCGAGGTGAAGCCGCCCGAGCATGAATATGGCTTCGATCCGGCGAAGCGAATCGACCATAAGGTGCAGCGCCAGGTCGATCCATTCATCATCTACGGCCTCGACGCCGCCGGCCAGGCGCTGGAGGATGCCGGCCTCACCGACATGACCGAGGCGGAGCGCTTCCGCGCCGGAGTTTCGATCGGCTCGGGGATCGGCGGCCTTCCGGGAATCGAGAAGGAATCGATCGTCCTTCACGAAAAGGGCCCGCGCCGGGTCAGCCCGCATTTCGTCCATGGCCGGCTGATCAACCTCATCTCCGGCCAGGTTTCGATCAAATACGGACTGATGGGTCCCAATCACGCCGTCGTCACCGCCTGCTCGACCGGAGCCCATTCGATCGGCGACGCCGCCAGGATGGTCGCTCTCGACGATGCCGACGTGATGTTGGCGGGCGGCGCGGAGAGCGCTTTGTGCCCGCTCGGTATCGCCGGCTTCGCCCAGGCGCGGGCCCTTTCCACCCAATTTAACGATCAGCCGGAAAAGGCCTCGCGCCCCTACGACAAGGATCGCGACGGCTTCGTCATGGGCGAGGGCGCGGGAGTGGTCGTGCTCGAGGAATATGAGCACGCCAGAAAGCGCGGCGCCAGGATCTACGCGGAGGTGGTCGGCTACGGAATGTCGGGCGACGCCTATCACGTCACCGCGCCCCATCCGGAAGGCGCGGGCGGCTATCGGGCGATGGAGGTGGCGATGAAGCGCTCCGGCCTCGGCCTTTCCGACATCGACTATATCAACGCCCATGGCACCTCGACCCCGCTCGGCGACGAGCTCGAGCTGGGCGCGGTCCGCCGCCTGTTCGGCAATGCCGTCGACACGCTGTCGATGAGCTCGACCAAGTCCGCGATCGGCCATCTGCTCGGCGGCGCCGGAGCGGTCGAGGCGATCTTCTGCATCCTCGCGATGCGCGACCAGATCGTTCCGCCGACCCTCAACCTCGACAATCCCAGCGAGGGGACGGCCGGTGTCGACCTCGTCCCGCACGTCGCCAAGGAGCGGAAGGTCAAGGCCGTGCTCAACAACAGCTTCGGCTTCGGCGGGACCAATGCCAGCCTGGTGATGCGGGCGCTCTGACGAGAGGCCCCAAGCCATGAAGAAGCTCATCGCGCTCGTCCTTCTGGTCGTGGCGGGCCTCGCCGTCGGCCTCTGGTTCATCCAGGGCTGGAGCGGCGCCGGACCGTCGCGGCAACCCACGTCGGTGGTCATCGCGTCCGGCACCAGCATGGTGGCGGCAGCCAACCAGCTGGAGAAGGCCGGGGTGATCGCTTCCGCGGAACGCTTCCTGCTGCAGGCCAAATTGTTCGGCGGCGGCGAGTCGATCAAGGCTGGCGAATATGAGATCCCGGCCCGGGCCAGCCACTCGCAGGTCCTTTCCCTGCTTCAGAGCGCGAAGACGCTCCAGCGCATGGTGACGGTTCCGGAAGGCCTTCCTTCCGTCATCGTGCACGAGCGGCTCATGAAAGCGCCGGCTTTGACCGGCGAGGTGCCGGTCCCGGCGGAGGGAAGCGTGCTTCCCAACAGCTACAGCTACCAGCGCGGCGAGCCCCGGGCGGAGGTCGTGAAGCGGATGCAGGCGGCGATGGAGCGGACCCTCGCCGAGCTCTGGCCGAAGCGAAGCCCGTCGACCGTGGTCAAGACCCCGGCCGAGGCGGTCATCCTCGCCTCGATCGTCGAGAAGGAGACCGGCAAGGCCTCGGAGCGGCGGATGATCGCCGGAGTCTATTCGAACCGGATCCGGCAGGGGATGAAGCTCGACGCCGATCCCACCGTCATCTACCCGATCACCAGGGGCAAGCCGCTTGGCCGCCGGATCCTTCGATCCGAGCTGAATGCCAGGAACGGCTACAACACCTACGCCATGGCCGGACTGCCGGTCGGCCCGATCGCCAATCCCGGCAAGGAATCGATCGCCGCGGTCCTGAACCCGGCCGAGACCCAGGCGCTCTATTTCGTCGCCGACGGCACCGGCGGCCACGTCTTCGCCAACAGTCTTGCGGAGCATAATGCCAACGTCCGCAAATGGTTCGCGATCAGGCGCGCTCGGGGGGAGATGTAACATCCCTCCCTGAAGGGGAGAAATATCCGCGCAGAGACGCAGAGACGCAGAGGGTCCGCGGGATGCACGACGGATCGAGCGTCACGGGAATCTCTGCGTCTCTGCGTGAACCCTCTTCCCTAATTTCGCCAGGAAGGAATCAAAGGGTGAGCCTGCGGCGCTCGATGCCGGAGCTGCTCCCCGGCGTCCGGGCGCAGGCGAAGGGTTCGACGGCCACCTTGCGCGCTTCCCAGCTGACCTGGATCGCCATCCGGTCGTCGACCATCATTCCGACATGGTCGTCGCAGAAGAGCAGGTCGCCGCGCTTCAGGGCCGCGTCGTCGGCGAGCGCTTCGCCCAGACCGCGTTGCTCCTTCGTGTCGCGCGGCGTCTCCACGCCGCACAGCTGAAGCGCGAGCTGGACGAGGCCCGAGCAGTCGATCCCGTGGCAGGTGCGGCCTCCGGGCCGGTAGGGCGCGCCCAGCAGGCGCTGCGCCACCGCCACCGGATCCTCCTCATTCTCGCTCACGGGTCGCAAGTAGGAAAGCGGAACGAAGCCGCCCTCGAACTCGAGCGAGGCCCCGCGCACCTCTCCGTGCAGGCGCGCACCCATCGGCAGGTGGGAAAGGGTGGCGGCGAGCGGGTCGGCCGCGGCCTGGATCGGAGCCTGAGCCTCGACCACGACATGGCTGGGCTCTAGCGGATCGGCGAGCTCGATCGCCTCGACATAGCCGACCCGGTGGTCGGCCAGGCAATAGCCCCAGGCCCAGCCTGCGGTAAGGTCGAGCACCGCGAAACCCTCGCCCGGCAGCAGCTCGGAGACGGCCTCGGCGCCGTCGGCGGGCTCGTTCAGCACCGCGGTCGCGATCAGGCCGCAGGCGCGGATGAGCGGCGCGGCATAATGGGGGGCGAAGAGCCAGCCGGCGAGGGCGATGTCGGCGATGTCGTTGCGCCAGGCGTGGAGCCGCGGATCGAGGTGAACGGAAGGCCCGTCGAGCGAGATTCGCCGGTCAGTGCTGGAGGAGGATGCCCCGTTCCTTCGACGCGCCGCGGCGGCCGGAGCCGGCGCTTTCCTGCTGCTCGATATTGCGTTCGAAGCGCTCAAGGAACTCCTGCCCTATGCTGGTCTGGGCGACGAATACGTTGCGGCGGTCCGCCTCGTCGCGCACCCGGCGCAGATAGCCGAGCGTGCCCAGCGTATTCAAGGCGCGCGTGATCACAGGCTTGGAAACGCCCAATATATGGGCGAGCCCGCGCACCGTATGGGGTCCCGGAGTGAGGTAGACCATCAGCAACAGCGCCATCTGGCGATTGGTAAGATCCGGCTGGCCCGACCGCACATAGCTGATCAGCGTCTGCATCCAGCTCCTGAGAGCGCGCTCTGACACCGGCATGTCTCCAAATTACGAAGCGAGTTGTTCCGGGTCTTAAACCAGTCACGATGCTTTTCGTTTCGTTAAATATTGGGAATTCGACGCAAAAACCGTGCAGCCCGTCAATCGCGGTAGCGCTCCGACAATGCCGCCCAGGCCGCCCGAAGCCCGAATGCATCGCCGCCCTTGGGCCTTCCCGGCTTGGCTGACCCCCGCCAGGCATAAGTGTCGAGATGGGCCCAGGGCAGGCCCTCGGGGACGAATTTCTTCAGGAACAGGGCCGCCGTGACCGCGCCGGCCATGGGGCCGTCGGAGGCGTTGCCGATGTCGGCGATATCCGAGGAAAGCATTTCCTCATAGGGGTCCCACAGCGGCATCCGCCAGACCGGATCGGCGACTCCATGGCCGCCGTCGAGCAAGGACCGGGCGAAATCGTCGTCATTCGCGAACAGCGCCGGAAGGTCGGGGCCGAGCGCGACCCGGGCCGCTCCGGTCAGGGTCGCGAAGTCGAGGATCAGCTCCGGCTCCCCCTCCGCCGCCCTGGCGAGGGCGTCGCCGAGGATGAGCCGGCCTTCGGCGTCGGTATTGCCGATCTCGACGCTCAGGCCCTTGCGGCTCCTCAGCACGTCGCCCGGGCGGAAGGCGGCCCCGGAGACGGCATTCTCGACCGCCGGGATGAGAAGGTGGAGGCGCACCGGCAGGCGGCTCCCGATGATGAGCTGCGCCAGCGCCAGAGCGTGGGCGGCGCCGCCCATGTCCTTCTTCATCAGCCTCATGCCCGACGAAGGCTTGATGTCGAGCCCGCCCGAATCGAAGCAGACGCCCTTGCCGACGACGGCGATTCGCGGGTGGCGGCGGTCGCCCCATTCCAGCTCGATCAGGCGCGGAGCCCGATCCGCCGTGGCGGCGCGGCCGACCGCGGCGATCATCGGATAGCCTTCGTCCAGGGCGGTGCCGGAGGTGATCGTGACGTCCCCTCCGTGAGCGATGGCCATGCCCTGCACGGCCCCCTGGAGCTCGGCGGGCCCAAGATCGGCGGCCGGAAGGTTGACGAGGTCGCGGACAAGGTTCGTGGCCAAAGCGAGCCGGACGGTCTCTTCGATCCGGGCGGGCTCCGACGACAGGAGCATTCGCGGCCCAGTCTTGCCCTCAGCCTTCTTGTACCGCTCGAACTTATACTGACCGAGCAGCCAGCCCAGCGCGGCCGGCCCCGGAGCCCGGTCCTGGAGCCTGTACTTGCCCTCCGGCAGGCTCTCGGCAGCCTTGGCGAGGCACCAGGGGCTGAGCTCATCGACATTGGCCACGCCCAGCAAAGCCGACCATTCGGCCTGCTCCCCGGGCAGGATGGCGAGCTGATAGCCTTCGCCTCTGAAACCCTGCGCCGAAGCCGCCTGCCTTACCCGCGCGGGCTGAGCCTTCAGCCAGGCGTCTAAGCCTTTTTTGTCTATGAGATGGAGTGCCGTCGCGGCCTGGCCGCTGTCGGGCTGGAGGAGCGTCGAGATGTCGTTCATGGTCAATATGTCCGGCTTGCAGGATGAACCTGGGCGTCTGTCGACGCAAAATCGCGGCCGGTGCACAGGATTGGGCGGCCGAGGCGCTTGGCCATGCAATAGACCATTATGTCGAGAAGGTTCAGGGTGCCGCCGCGGCCGCTGCCCCTGCCGTATCGTCGGTGCGCTTCCGCCGAAAGCTGAGCGTCGGCCAGTGTGTAAGATTCAATTCGACTCTTTTGATCGAGCAGTCTGGAGAGCAGAGGCAGAACTTCTGGATCGGCTTCATTCCCTCCCTTCGAAGTTACAAGGTTGAGTTCCGTGACGACGGGCGCCGGAATGAAAGCTTCCTCGCTCCAAAGAGCGCGGCCCAGTTCCTCCCACCCGTCTTCGCCTTTTAGGATCGCAACCAGGGCCGACGTGTCCACGATCAACGAAGAAGTCCCCGCTCGTCGTAAGTCGCTTCATCGAATTCAGCCATGCTCGGGATATTTCCACGGGCTCGTGCCCGCCGCCCAATCTCTTCCAGCTGATCGAGGAAGGCCTGACGCTCTTCTTCCTCGGTTGCAGGTGCTTCCACCTTGTCGAGCGCCTCTTCAATTATCTCGGCTTGACTTCGGCCGGAGCGGACGAGGAGCGCAAGGCGCTGGGCGGCCCGGTCGGAGCGGATCGTTATCGGAGTTTGTTGCCGGCGAGGCCTCATTCAGACATCGTAACATGTTGTACATGTACGATCAAGGTTGCGTGCATGCACGCTACACCGTGACTCCAAACAGATCGTGCTCGTCCGCATCCTCGACGAGGACCCGCAGGATATCCCCCGGTTTCGCGCCGGACGCGTCGCGCAGGTGCACCTCGCCGTCTATCTCCGGCGCATCGGCCCTGGAGCGGCCGGTGGCTCCGCCGTCGCCGTCGGCGAGGTCTATGAGGACGTCGATCTCGCGGCCGATCTTCGCCTTCAGCTTGGCGGCGGAGATCCGGGCGGTGAGTTCCATCAGCCGGGCGTAGCGCTCTTCCTTGACCTCCTCCGGCACCGCGTCCGGAAGGAAATTGGCGGCCGCGCCCTCGACCGGCTCGAAGCGGAAGGCGCCGACCCGGTCGAGCTGCGCTTCCTCGAGCCACTCCATCAGATATTCGAAATCCGAGTCGGTCTCGCCCGGGAAGCCGACGACGAAGGTCGAGCGGATGGCGATGTCCGGGCAGATTGCTCGCCAGCCGCGGATCCGCTCGAGCACCTTCGCCTCGTTGGCGGGGCGGCGCATCGCCTTCAGGACGCGTCGCGAGGCGTGCTGGAAGGGGATGTCGAGATAGGGGAGGACCAGCCCCTCGGCCATGAGGGGGATGACCTGGTCGACGTGCGGATAGGGGTAGACGTAATGGAGGCGGATCCAGGCGCCCAGCTTTCCGAGCTCGCGGGCGAGGTCGGTCATATGGGCGCGGACCTCGCCGCCCTTCCACGGCCAGGAGGCGTGGCGGACGTCGACCCCGTAGGCCGAAGTGTCCTGGCTGATGACGAGCAGCTCCTTCGTCCCGGCTGCGATCAGCTTTTCCGCTTCGCGCAGGATCGCGTCGGGGCGGCGGCTGACCAGGTCGCCGCGAAGGCTTGGGATGATGCAGAAGCTGCAGCGGTGGTTGCAGCCTTCCGAGATCTTCAGATAGGAATAATGGCGCGGAGTGAGCTTCAGCCCGCCGTCCGGCACCAGGTTGAGGAAGGCGGAAGGCGGCATCGGCGCCGCCTCGTGGACCGCTCCGACGACCTGCTCATATTGATGGGCGCCGGTGACGGCGAGCACCTGGGGGAAGCGCTCGCGGATCAGCTCCGCTTCCTTGCCCATGCAGCCGGTGACGATGACCCGGCCATTCTCGGCGATCGCCTCGCCGATCGCCTCGAGGCTCTCCTCCTTGGCGCTGTCGAGGAAGCCGCAGGTGTTGACCAGGACGACGTCCGCGCCCGCATAATCGGGCGACATCTGATAGCCGTCCGACCGAAGCTTGGTCAGGATGCGCTCGGAATCGACGAGGTTCTTCGGGCAGCCGAGCGAAACCATGCCGACCTTGGGCGGGGAGGGGAGGATGGTGGCCATGGGAAGGGGCCTAGATAGGCGTCCCGGGCCGGTTTTCCTAGTGGCGTCAGCGCGGTGCGAAGGTGCGCCCCGAAAGATCCGGCTTGAAGAGGCGGCGGCTCCGTGCCAGCCCGGACGGCGGGCGGAAGGCGAGGAGACGGCGATGGTGCAGGCGAGGCTGCTGGTCGAGCGCGGATCGCTCCGCGACCAGTCCGAGGATTGGGGCGAGCACGGCTTCGTCGCCTTGCCCTCGCCGGGCGACCGGCTGGCGGTGCCCAGGGAGGGCGAAGCGAACCACCTTACCGTGATCTGCGTCCATCACGAGCTCGTTCCGCCGGGCGCGGGCGGCGAGCCCTCGGCCTTCGTCGTCGCCAAATGGACCGGCAAGGGCTGAGGCTTCCGGCGCCTTGCGCTTATGCCGACAGGGCTTAGTCCCCGGTCTTGCCCGCCATCGGGCGCGGCGGGCCGGAGCGGACCGGCAGGTCCGCTTCGGCGGCGGTCGAGGGGACGATCTCGACGATCCGGTCGCCCGTGCAGAGCGAGCGCACCCCTTCTTCCCAAAAGCCGATCGGATTGCCGTTTCGATAGACCCGAACGCCGAGGCCGGTCGCGAGCTCGGCCAGCGACTTGCCGCATTCCTCCG
The DNA here is from genome assembly GCA_049590095.1 of Allosphingosinicella sp. Taxonomy (GTDB): domain Bacteria; phylum Pseudomonadota; class Alphaproteobacteria; order Sphingomonadales; family Sphingomonadaceae; genus Allosphingosinicella. The sequence goes on from JBAWCC010000317.1 coordinate 13,252, forward strand.
GCCGCACCTCGCGCTCGGCGAGCCGGACCCGGCCGTGGGCGGAGGCGAGGTCGGCGAGATAGTCGGAGATGTTGGGCCCGTGCGCGGAGCCGGCGAGCAGCAGCCCGGCGAAGCTCACCGGATTGATCACCGTCGTCGCTCCGGCGGCTCGGGCGGGAAGCTCATTGTCCTCGGCCCGCACGGCGAGGGTGATCCTGAGATCCGGCGCCAGGTGGCGGGCGGTCAGGCAGATCAGGATGGAGGTATCGTCGCGGCCGGCCGAGATGATCATCGTTCTCGCCTGACGAATCCGTACGGCGGAGAGGGTCGCGTCGCGGGTCGCGTCGGCCTGGAGCACCGCGCAGCCGAGCGATTCCGCGCGCTGCAGCGACTCCGCGTGGGGATCGATGACGACGATGCTGCCCGGCTCGGTGCCTCGGGCGATGAGCTCGTCGACCGCTTCCGAGCCGCTCGTGCCGAAGCCGGCGACGATGATGTGATCGCACAGATTTCGCTGAAGGCGCGCCATAATCCACCTGTCCCATGTCCGCCGGAGGACGAACGTGTAAGCCGTGCCGATGAAGATCAGCACGAAGAAGATTCGGATCGGAGTCACCACCAGCGCATCGAAGAGGCGTGTGCTGTTGCTGACCGGGACGATGTCGCCATAGCCGGTCGTGGTGATGCTGATCATCGTGAAATAGACGGCGTCGAGGAAGCTGACGTGGCCGTCGAGATTGTCTCGCAGATGGTCCCGCTCGAACCAGTGGACCGCGATCACGAAGGCGAGCACGCCGACGACCAGGCCGAGCCGGATTCCGATCGACTGCCAGCCCGTGATCGGCGACTTGCGCCGAAGAGTCGTCTGGTCGGGGCCCACCGACTGCGGCATCAGCCGTACAGCTCCGAGAGCCGCGCCAGCGAGGGCGAGTGGGTCAGGTCGAAGTGGAGCGGTGTTACGGCGACATAGCCGTCCGCGACCACCTCAAGGTCGGTCATATGGCCGGGCGTCTCCACCATCGGCGCCAGGCCGAACCAGAAATAATCGTAGCCCCGCGGGTCGGTGCGCCGGTCGATCCGCAGCCGGCCGTAATCGTGCCGGCCCTGCGGTGCGACCCTGATTCCCTTGACCGAACCGGGCGAGAGCGCCGGGAAGTTGACGTTGACGAGCGTCCGCTCGGGCATTCCGCCGTCGATGATCGGGCGAAGAACGCGTTCCGCCCAGGCCTCGGCCGCAGCGAACGGCACGGCGTCGCCCATGCCTTCCTTCGCATAGACCTGGCTGAGCGCGATCGCCGGAAAGCCCGCCATCGCCCCTTCCAGGGCCGCCGATACCGTGCCCGAATAGGTGACGTCCTCGCCGAGATTGGCGCCGCGATTGACTCCGGAAAGGACGAGGTCGGGCGGCTCGTCCTTCATCAGATGCGCGACCGCCATCATCACCGCGTCGGTCGGGGTGCCGCTGACGCAATAGCGCCGTTCGCCGAGCTTCCGCAGACGGATCGGCCGCGAAAGGGTGAGCGAATGGCCGGCGCCGGATTGCTCCTCGGTCGGAGCGACCGTCCAGATGTCGTCGGAGAAGAGCCGGGCGATCTTCTCCAGCACCTTGAGGCCGGTGGCGTTCACGCCGTCGTCGTTGGTGAGGAGGATCCGCATTGCGACGGAGCTACGGCGGCGGCGGCGCGGGCGCAAGCGTGGCAACCATCGCCGCGATTCGTGAGTTGGTCGGGGAAAGAAGGAGAAAATGATGCAGGTCCCGCACAGAAGCTTCGTGGTGGTCGCCGACGGCAAGAAGATGCTGTTCTTCCGCAACGAGGGGGATTCCGACTATCCCAAGCTCGAGGTCGAGCGGAAGCGCGAGCAGGAAAATCCCGCGGACCGCCACCAGAAGACCGACGGCCCCGGCCGAGCCTTCGACTCCGGCGGGCCCGGCCGCAGCGCCTATGAGGAAACCGACTTCCATCAGCTCGAGGAGGATCGCTTCGCCGCCGAGACCGCCGACCTGCTTCGCAAGCGGGCTTTGAACAACGACTTCGAATCGCTGATCATCGTCGCCCCGCCCAGGACGCTGGGCGAGCTCAGGAAGCATTATCACAAGGAGGTCGAGAAGCGGCTCAAGGGCGAGATCGCCAAGGACCTGACCGGGCATCCGGTCACGGAGATTGAAAAAATCCTTCAGTCCGAGTAGCTTGCAGACAGGCTTCGGCCGGGGGCGGCCCCTTCAACGAATGACATCCAGGAGTGAAAATGCGTTTCAAGTCCAGCCTCATCATCGGTCTCGCGCTCGCGGCCGTCTCGATGCCCGCGGCCGCGGCGGTCACCGCCGGCGCCGTCGTCAAGGACACGGGCGGCGGAGTCGTCGGGACGATCGTCCGGGTGGAGGGCGACCAGCTGCTGCTCAAGACCGACAGGCACGAAGTCCGCCTCCCGGTCGCAAGCTTCACGGCGACGGACGACGGCGCCCTGTTCGCGATGACCCAGTCCCAGCTCAATGCCGACATCGACCGGGCCCAGGCCGCCGCGGCCGCTTCGGTGGTCGCCGGAGCGACGGTCAAGGGCGTCGCCGGCAACATCGTCGGTACGATCGAGGCCGTCGACGACCGGATCGTGACCCTGAAGCTGACGTCGGGGAAAACCATCCGACTGCCGCGCAGCGCCGTCGGCGGCAGCCCGAGCGGACCGGTCATCGGCCTCACCGCCGAGCAGATGGAAGCAGCCGCCGAAGGCGCTTCCTGAAGACAGTTTCTCCCGTAAGGACGGGAGAGGGGTTTCAGACATGGAAAAGGCCGCGGGGCGAAGGGTCCTCGCGGCCTTTTCGCTGTCCGTTCCGGTTCAGTCTCCGGAGCGGGCAATTCTCCGGCGGGCGACCAGGGCCGCCGCCGCCGCTCCGAACAGCAGGATCATCGGCGGCGCAGGGACGTCGGTGCCTCCGCTCGTGCTCGTCGAGCTGCCGCTCGAGGTCGAGCTGCTGGTTGAGGCGCTGGTGCTGCTCGAAGTGCTGCTCGAGGTGCTTCCCGAGGTCGACGAGCTGGTCGAGGTGCTGGTGCCGCCGCCGAAGCTCGACGAGGAGGAGGTGGTCGAGACGTTGCCCGTCGAGGTCGACGAGGTGGTCGAGACTCCGCCGGTCGAGGTCGAGGTCGATCCGCCGCTGGTGGACGTGGAGCCGCCGCTGGTCGAGGTCGAACCGCCGCTGGTGCTGGTCGAAACCCCGCTGCTGGTCGAAACCCCGCCGGTGCTGGTCGAGACCCCCCCGGTACTGGTCGAGACCCCCCCGGTGCTGGTGGAAACGCCGCTGCTGGTCGAGCTTCCGCCGGTCGAGGTGCTGGTCGACGCGGTGAAGATGGCGTTGCCGCTCGATCCGCCGAAGAAGCCGCCGCTGAAGAAGCCTCCCCCGAAGCCGCCTCCGAAGCCGCCGCTGCCGCCGATCACGGTGACTCCGCCGCTGCCGCCGGTGCTTCCCGCCAGCGGCGGGAGCGGGGGCAGGGGGATCGGCATCGCGCTTCCGGGATAGGTGATGGTGCGCGTGGTGGTGGTCGTGCCCGGGGTCTTGACGACGCAGGCCGTGCGCACCTTCTTGTAGCGCTTCATCGGCTTGACCCGGGCGTAGCGCCGGGGCGCCTGCTTGACCATCTTGGCCTTCTTGACGAAGGCGGTCCGCTGAGGCGGGTTCTCGGCGACATGGACTGCGCCGCCACCGATGATCGCGCCGCCGCAAGTGCAGGCGCAGAGTTTAGCGAGAGCCATTCTAACCGACATTACAGCGCACCTTATTCTCAGGTTCCGATGCGTTACCGAAAGTCCCGGGTGGAAGTTCGGCTTCAGCGTCGGGCTACACGCACAGATGCAAAGGAATGCTTTAAGTGCAAGCGCGTTAACCATGAAGACGCCTCAGAATGCCCGCCAAATGGCTGTCGGGGCGACTTCCGTCCCATTTGAGGACAGGCCCGCACGAGCCGTGAACGAATAGGCGACGGGGCGGATCGGCCGAACATGGTTAACGCAGCCGTGGCGGTCCCGATTCGCGATGTTCGAACAGCTGGGCCGCGGAATCGGGCGGCGGCGTCGAAATAGCGAAAAAACCGATCGCGCTGCCCGAATTCGCGGGAATTTTTAACCGCTATTTGAGTGACTTGTACTCCCCCATCGCGGAGCGTATAGGCGCGCTGGGGCAAGCTTCGACATTTCCGGACGACTCGGAAGCGGAGCTGCAGGAGGATCGCGTGACGCTTCGGCGACGCGTGAGGATGTGGAGGGGTTTATGGCGACGGCTTTGAGTGACGTTTACGGCTCGGTCTACGCTTTGGGTGGCGTGCCCGAAAGCTATCGGCCCAGTGCCAACGAGGAATTCATGAATCCCGCGCAGCTGGCCTATTTCCGCCAGAAGCTGCTCGGCTGGAAGGACGAGATCCTGCGCGAATCGCAGGGGACGATGGCCTCGCTGAAGAGCGGCCCGATCCGCGAGGCGGACGTCACCGACCGTGCCTCGTCGGAGACCGACTGGGCGATCGAACTCCGGACCCGCGACCGGCAGCGCAAGCTCATCTCGAAAATCGACTCGGCGCTTCGCCGGATCGATTCCGGCGAGTACGGCTTTTGCGAAGTGACCGGCGAGCCGATCTCGCTGGCCCGCCTCGAGGCCCGGCCGATTGCGACGATGACGGTCGAAGCCCAGGAGCGCCACGAGCGCAACGAACGGATCACCCGCGACGATTGACGAAGCGGAGCCGCGGCAGCGCCGCGGGCCGATTCGTCACCCCAGCGCAGGCTGGGGTCCCGTGGGGTGAAGATCGCTGTGCATTTCACCCGCCGGGGTCCCCGCCTTCGCGGGGACGACGGGGCTGTTTCCGTCATTGCGAGCGAAGCGAAGCAATCCAGCGCTGAGTCGAGCACGCGCGCCGCGGCTGGATTGCCGCGTCGCTGCGCTCCTCGCAATGACGGGTTGGGAGAACGCCGCCCCTAATGAAGGCCGGCGATCTCTTCCTTGATCCAGAGCTTCTCTTTCTTGAGCTTGGCGAGGGTGGCCGTATCCGGCAGCGGCCGCTGGCTTTCTTCTTCGATCCGCGCTTCGATGTCCGCGTGGCGGTGTTGCAATGCCGAGATATGCGCCTGTTGCATTCCCATCTCCTTGGCTGTGCTGGGCGGGGTCTCAACGTCTGAAGGCGTGGCCTTTCTCCCGTCGATCAGGACGGCCGTCGCATTATGTACGACGGACCGTTAATGGACTATCCATAGCGCGTTTCAAACGGCTTGGTAAGCGTCTGGAGGGGCATGGAAGCGATAGAGGGAAACGCCGTCCCGGCGGCCTCGCGGCTGGTCCGCCTGCGCCAGGAGCATCGCGACCTCGACTCGGCGATCGAGGCGCTTCGAATCTCGCCCGCATCCGACCAGCTCCAGCTCGCCCGGCTGAAGAAGCGCAAGCTCCGCCTTCGGGACGAGATCGCCCAGATCGAGGACCAGCTCATCCCGGACATCATCGCTTGATAGTTCCTCCCCGAGCTTGCTCGGGGAGGGGGACCAGGCGAAGCCTGGTGGAGGGGCAATTCGGAGTCGGCCAGCCCCTCCACCACGCCGCTTCGCGTCGCGGTCCCCCTCCCCGTGCCGGGGAGGTATCCACTCGGCTAATCAGCCGGTCGAGCGGCCGATGCGGACCAGCGTGCCGTTCGGATCGCTCACCGCGAA
>JBAWCC010000318.1:0-5524 GCA_049590095.1 Allosphingosinicella sp.
CCCCAACCCCTCCCCTGAAGGGGAGGGGCTAGCATCGGGCCGCTCCGGCGACAGGCCCGAACGTCGATACCGACTTTACGCGGCCTTGAGGACTCCGTCGCGAAGGGAATCGTTGGCGAAGCGGACGACGGCCTCGAGCTGCCTCATCAGGAAGTCGAGGGTCTCCGGATCCTGCTGGCGGGCGATCGGAAAGCCGATCTCGCCGCCTTCCTGGCGGTAGAGATAGCCGCGCTCGATCAGAGCGCTGACCTTGCGGCGCGTCGTCTCGCGATTGAGGCCGGTGGCGGAGGCGATCGAGCTGATGTTGCAGCCGGCGGCATAGCCGGGCGGAAGCGGGGTCGAGACGCTGCGAAGATCCTCGGGAAGGTCGGTCCGGGTCAGCCGCTCGCCGGTGATGGCGACCACGGCGAGAAGGATCATCGCCGATTCGTTGTCGCCGACCCCGGCGCGCCAATTCTCCATCGCGCGCGAGGTGAGGAGGGCGAGACGGATGGCGGTGAGGCGGCTCGTCGCCGCCGACGCCTGCTTGTCGATGGTGAGTTGCATGATCGCCCCCTCCAGATGGCGCCGGGGCGGCCTTCATTCAATGGCGGGGCGAATGATTCGAGGGGCCGGGCGGGCGCGCGCGGAGCCTGGCGGCCGCGTCGCCTTGATGGCGGCGGCGGGACTGCCTAGGAGCGGAGGCTACCCGATCGCAGGAGCAGAAGGCATGAAGCTTGGACCCGATATCGCCGCAATCGTCACCGGCGGAGCCTCCGGCCTGGGCGAGGCGACCGCCCGGGCGCTCGCCGGGCGGGGCGTGAAAGTGGCGGTGTTCGACCGCGACTCGGAGAGAGGCGAGGCGGTCGCGGCCTCGATCGGCGGGATTTTCGCTTTGGTCGACGTGACCTCCGACGAGGCGGTCGCGGCCGGCTTCGCGAAGGCGCGCGAAGCGCACGGGCAGGAGCGGATCTGCGTCAATTGCGCCGGAGTGGCCAACGCGGCCAAGACCGTCGGCCGCGACAAGGCGACCGGCGAGGCGAAAGGCTATCCGATCCAGCAGTTCGAGCTCGCCGTCCAGATCAACCTCATCGGCACCTTCCGGGTGCTCTCCCAGTCGGCGCTCGGAATGGTGAGCCTCGAGCCGCTCGAGGACGGCGAGCGCGGCCTCATCGTCAACACCGCTTCCGTCGCGGCGCAGGACGGACAGATCGGCCAGGCCGCCTACAGCGCCTCGAAGGCGGGCGTGCTCGGAATGGCGCTTCCGATCGCCCGCGACCTGATGAACGAGGGAATCAGGGTCAACACCATCCTGCCCGGAGTGTTCGAGACCCCGATGGTGGCGATGATGCCCCAGAACGTGAAGGACGCGCTGGCGGCGCAGGTGCCCTTCCCCAAGAGGCTGGGCCGGGCGGAGGAATATGCCCGGCTGGCTTTGTTCATGGCCGAGAACAATTATCTGAACGGCGAATATGTACGGCTCGACGGGGCGATCAGGATGGCTCCGCGCTAGACTCCGTCCTGACGAATGGGAAGCATGTGTTCCCCGGCGAAGGCCGGGGTCCAGCGGCGCAAGCGGTGCGACTGGGTCCCGGCCTTCGCCGGGAAACAGATCCATCCGAAGAGCACAGACTCCAGGGTAATCTCCCACCCTAGCAAAACTACGTGAAGGCCGCCGCGGTAAGGATTCGTTTACCTTTTCAGCGCGAACATTCCGGCTCCGAATCGAAAGGAGCCGGAATGCGCGTCGCTGCAATGCTCGAGAGGGCCGCCGCCGAGGATCGGCGGCGCTTCATGCGCCACCCGGTCAGCGTCGGCGCCGGCCTCGCCTCCGCCAACGATCGCCCCGGGGCGCCGGTGATCGTCGTCGATCTTTCCACCCATGGCTGCGGGATCGAGGTGGCCGGCCATTGCGAGGTCGGCGCCCGGGTCTGGCTCAAGCTTCCGGGCCTCGAAAGCTGGCCCTCGCGCATCGCCTGGGCGGAGGGCGACCGGGCCGGGCTGAGCTTCGACCGGCCGCTCCACCAGGCGGTGGTGGAGAGGTATGCGTAAGTTGCCTCCCCGCCGCGAAGCGGCGGGGAGGGGGACCACCCGAAGGGTGGTGGAGGGGTAGTTGGCGCAGGCATATGTCGTCGAGCGCTCGATCCTCGGATTCCTCGGCACTTACCCCTCCACCACACTTCGTGTGGTCCCCCTCCCCATCTTCGATGGGGAGGCAGTTCAGGCCGCGGTCCAGCCTCCGTCCATGCTCAAATTCGCGCCGGTGATCGCCGCGGCTTCGTCGCGGCACAGGAACAGGGCGAGCGCCGCCACCTGATCGACCGTCACGAACTTCTTGGTCGGCTGAGCGGCCAGGAGGACGTCGTTCATGACGGCCTCGCGGGTGAGGCCTCGGGCCTTCATCGTGTCGGGGATCTGGTTCTCGACGAGCGGGGTCCAGACGTAGCCGGGGCTGATGCAGTTGACGGTGATTCCGGCGGTCGCCGTCTCGAGGGCGACCGCCTTGGTGAGGCCGGCGATCGCGTGCTTGGAGGCGACGTAGGGCGCCTTGTTGGGGCTTGCCACGAGGCTGTGGGCCGAGGCGGTGTTGATCACCCGGCCCCAGCCCCTGGCCTTCATGCCCGGAAGCGCGAGCCGGATGGTGTGGAAGGCGGCGCTGAGGTTGAGGGCAATGAGGAGGTCCCATCTGGCGACCGGGAATTCGTCGATCGGAGCGACATGCTGCATGCCGGCGTTGTTGACGAGGATGTCGACCTCGCCCGCTTCGGCCATCATCGCCTCGATCGCTCGCGGATCGGTCAGGTCGGAGTCGCTGTAGGAGGCGCCGAGCTCGTCCCGGAGCTTCTCGATCTCGTTCGGGTCGCCGAAGCCGTTCAGAACGACCCGGGCGCCTTCGCCGGCGAGGGCCCGGGCGACGGCGAGGCCGATTCCGGAGGTGGAGCCGGTGACGAGGGCGGACTTGCCTTTGAGGAACATGGTTGCACTCCGGGTCGGAAGGGGAGCCGTCACCCCGGACTTGATCCGGGGTCCATGAACGCGGCCGCACGAGGCTTCGGACGGCGGTGTTCATGGATTCCGGCTTTCGCCGGAATGACGGCTCCTTCCTACCTCTCACCGCCCTTTGCAACCTGGAGCAGGGCCGGAGCATTGTCCGGTTTCAACAGGGAGAGCTCTATGCGTCTTGGCGGCTATCGAACCAGCGACAACGTTCGGGATCAGGGGCAGGGCGGCGGCGGCCTGGGCTTCGGCGGCGGCGGCGGGGGCGGCGGCGGCTGCCTCTTCGCGCTTCTGCCGATGGTGCTCAGCCGCTTCGGGATAGGCGGAGTGCTCATCCTCCTGCTCGGCTATTGCGCGCTCAGCTACATGGGCGGCGGCGGCGGCCTGGGCCTGGGCGGTTCGGGCCCGACGGTGGCTCCGCAACAGCAGGGTTCGGGCGCGACCGACGATGCCGCCGAAGCCTGCGCCGCCGACGAGCCCGCCAAGCGCTTTTCCTGCCAGGTGCTGGCCAGCACCGAGGACACCTGGGCCAGGCTGTTCTCCGCCAGGGGGCAAAGCTATCAGCCCGCCGGCTTCCGCTTCTACGGCGGCAGCGGCAATTCCGGCTGCGGGGCCGCCCAGTCCGCAATGGGCCCCTTCTATTGTCCGACCGACAACAATATCTATCTCGATACCGGCTTCTACCAGGAAATGCAGACGAAGCTCGGAGCGGACGGCGATTTCGCCCAGGCCTATGTCATCGCCCACGAGGTCGGCCACCATATCCAGAATCTGACCGGGGTTCTCGACCAGGCCCGCGCCCAGCAGCGGCGGGTGTCGAGCCGGGAAGGCAATGCAGTCCAGGTCAGGGTCGAGCTCCAGGCCGATTGCTATGCCGGAGTCTGGGCCGCCAATGCTCGGGATTCCCAAGGCTCGGTAATGGAGCCGGGCGATCTCGAGGAGGGGCTTCGGGCCGCCCAGGCGATCGGAGACGACACCTTGCAGCGCAAGAGCCAGGGGAGGGTGGTTCCGGAAAGCTTCACCCACGGCAGCGCCGCCCAGCGCACGGCCTGGCTGAGGCGCGGCTATGAGAGCGGCGATCCGGCGGTGTGCGATACGTTTACGGGCGCGGTTTGAGGAAACGATCCGACCGCCGGCGCCTTCACCGTCATGCCAGCGAAGGCTGGCATCCATGCTGAAGTGGCGGCGGGCGCGACCGCGGCATGGACCCCAGCCTTCGCTGGGGCGACGAAGCTCGGAGGGCGGCGCCCCTCCTCATTCCGATGGGGAGGCAGTTCAGCCTTTCAGGAACGCCCTGATCCATTCCGCCGCCAGCGCCCGGTCGTTGGGCCGCTCGAGCGAGGCGATGGCGGCGTCCGGAGCGGGCACCCGGGCCCGCCGGTGCTCGATCAGGGCCCGGGCGTATTCGGGTTCGAACTCGGGATGGAATTGCATCGAGATCGCCGCCGAATCCTCATATTCGAGCAGGCCGAAGGGGGTGAAGGCGTTGCCGCCGAGCACCCGCGCGCCCGGCGGCGGGATCACCACCTGGTCCTGGTGCGACACCGGGACCGCGATCCGCTCGGGCGGCGCCTCGCCCATCCAGGGGGCGGTCTCCCACAGGTCGTAATCCTGGAGGCCGATCCCCCAGCCCCGCTCCGATTTCTCGACCCGGCCGCCGAGCGCCTCGGCCATCGCCTGGTGGCCGAAGCAGATCCCGACCAGCCTTGCCCGCCCCTTCGCCTCGCGAAGGAAGGAGAGGAGGGGCGCGATCCACGGCAAGGGCTCGTAGACTCCGGCGGCCGAGCCGGTGATCAGGAAGGCGGGGTGGGCATCGGGACTCGGCGGAAGCTCGCCCGCCGCCGCTTGATAGACCCGCGGGGTGAAATCCGGGCCGAGCAGCCGGCCGAACATTGCGCCATAATCGCCGAAGCGCGGCGCGAGCTCCGGCGGCGGGGCGCCGGTGGACAGGATTCCAACTTCCATGCCCGCGCCTCTATCCGGGCGCCGGTACGGGCGCCAGTACGGACCCTAGCGCAGCCAGCCGCGCTTCGCCGCCATGCCCGAGAACCAGAGCAGCAGGGCCGCGACGATCAGGATGAAGAGCGGAAAGACCGCGGCCGAGGCGCCCATGGTATCGAGGATCGGCGTGGCGAGGAAGGTCCAGCCGAACTGGACGATCACTGCGATCAGCGAGGCGGCGAAGGCGAGCTTCGCCCAGCTCCGGCGCAGAAGCAGACCTATGGCGCCGAGAAGTCCGGCCCAGACCGCCACCGCATAGGCGCCGACCGCCCAGCCGGGCATCGCCGCCCAGATGTCGCGCTGCTCGGCCGGAAGCCGTGCGAGCGCGGCCGAGTCCATCGAAACCTGGGTCACGTAAGCATAGCAGCCCATCGCTTCCCACAGCAAAGCGACTCCGGCCACCGCCCAATACCAGCCGGGCACCCGGCCCGAATCGAAAGTCGTCGCCATTCCTGCCTCCCCGCAATCGTTGCGGCGGCGAAACTGCCGCGAGGGGCGGGGAATGGCAAGGGGGCATTCGTCGCCCCGGCGCAGGCTGGGGCCCCGG
>JBAWCC010000319.1:0-34106 GCA_049590095.1 Allosphingosinicella sp.
CGATCGCCGGAGCGGCGGTGCCCGAAGGCGCCGCCATCGGCGCCGCGCTCGGAGCGGCCGGCGGCGGCCTCAGCGGCTACCTCTCCGGGCACGGAGTCGACGACGAGGACGCGCGCTATTACGAGGAGCGGATCGGCAGGGGCGGAGTGTTCGTCTCGGTCGACACCGGCGATTCCGGGATCGACTCCGAGCGGGCCCGAGAGATCCTCTATCGAAGCGGCGGCCACAGCGCCTCGCGGGCGAGAGCGACCGCGTAACGCCAGGCTCTGCGACGAAAGGCGAGGCGCTCCGGCATCGAGACCGGGGCGCCTCGTCCTTTGTCGGCATCCGCGTTCGCACCACTTCCCCTCTCCCGTCCATGCGGGAGAGGGGATCGATCGTCGGGGATCGGTCAGCGCCTCCACTCGTAGCGCTCGCGCGGGCCGAGATGGCGCAGCTCGAATTCGACCCGGCGCCGGATCCTTCGACGGATGCGCTCCCAGGGCTCGTACACATTCTTTCGGGCCCGGTGGCGCAGGCCCAGCTCTTCCTTGATCACCCGGTCGATCGCTCGAAGGATCTCGGCCCGGTTCTTGCGCGACTTGGCCCAGGCAGGGAGCCTCGCCAGCTGCGAGCGATTGTTCCAGCCGGTGACCGGGTCCGGCCGACGCTCCCTGAGCTTCGCCGCGATTATGGACCGGATCAGGAGCAGATGCTCCTCGTTCTCGGCCCCGATATTGCCCCACCGGGTTTCGACCCGAAGCCAGGGGGCGTAGCCGACGAGCCGCTCATATTCGTTCTCCCGGCGAGCGCCGCACGGGCAAACCAGCCGCTCGCCCTGGACCTTGCCGGTCGGAACGATCACCGCGCGCCCCGAGCAGACGGGGCATTCCACGACCCGGCGCCCGGCGAACTCGTCCGACGAGCGCATTCCGTCGCTCCTGGAAAGCCGCCTGGGGTCGCTCTGGTCCTGTCCGTCCGTCATCTCGGTCCCATCGGGTCTGTCCATCCGCCGCTGGCACGCTACCTCAATCGCCTTCGAGGCCCAAGGTCGCCAATCTCAAGGACCAGGCATCAGGTCGCCATTGCCGGGATCGGCGCCCTTGGCTGGACCGGGATCGAAAATTCCGGTGCCTAAAATCCCGGTGCCTGGCACGTGCCAGGCACCAAGGAAGAATCCTAAAGGAGGTGGCCGGCGCGTTCGGCGGCTCGGAGTGCCGCGTGATCCTCGGGGTCGAGGCCTTGATCGAGGAAGGCGCGCCAATCGTCTATTCGATCGCGGGCGGGGGCGAGGTCGGCGAGCGGATCGGCGGCCAGGCCGAGATGGCCGCGGGCGCTCGACCAGCGCCAGTCCTCGGGGCGGGTGGCCAGCCGGGCCCGGACGGGATTGAGCTCGACGTAACGGAATGCGATGTGGAGGTGCGGCTCATCCATGGGCACCGAGCCGAAACGCCCCTGCCAGAAGGCGCCGCACCAGGCCTGGCGCTGATTGATCTCCCAGCCATAGCGGCGATGGGCCGGGCCGAGCGCGGCGGCAAGGCCGTCGGCGCGGCTCGGGACGAGGAGCAGATGGACGTGGTTGGGCATCAGGCACCAGGCCCAGATCGCGGTCCCTGCCTTCGCGCAGCCGTGGCGCAGCAGAGCGACGTAGCGGGCGTAATCGGCGTCGGAGAAAAAGGTCGGCTCCTTGCGCGCTCCGCGCGAGGTGACGTGGTGCGGAATTCCCGGGAGAACCAGACGGGCGGGGCGGGGCATCGGGGATATTTAGCTGGAAAGCATCGTCTCAGCCAAGTGAATTCCTCAAAACGCGGCAATGAAGAATTTGGGTGAGCGCACGGGGATGCATGCCGCCGCCAGCCAAGCACCGGCGATCCGGACGCTGAACTCCGATACCAGGTATGGTGCCAGGCACGTGCCAGGCACGTTACCAGGTATGGTGCCAGGCACGTGCCAGGCACGTGCCAGGCACGGAGGGAAAATCCTGCGTGCCAGGCACGGGGGGGGAATCCTGGCGCGGAGGGAAACCCTCGCGGAAGGGAGAAGCGTTACCGTGACGTCTCCGATACCCAAAACCGTCATGTTGGACTTGCTTCAGCATCCAGCGCGGAGGCGAGTCGCGGGTTTGGAATTGGGCCGGCGCAACAGGCTAAGGGTAACGAGACTGTCCCGACCGTTGCGCATTTGCCTTGCCGGACCGTTCCGCCTTGCCAGTCACTCCCGCCACCGGCCAAGCTCCATCCACCGCAGAAGCGGCTTCAGCGGCAGGATCCAGACAAGCCCGGCGACGATGAAGAACAGCGCCTTCAGGGGCCAGGGCAGCTCCGGAAGCGCCTCCGCCAAGGTCACCACGACGAAGCCCCAGACCGCGATCAGCAGCAAGAGCATGAGCATTCCAGCGGGCTTGCGCCAGCTCGGCTTGGGCGGGTTCATCGGCAGTCGATCCATTCGCGGGGGGTGGCGAGGGCGTCGAGGGGGACGTCCCAGGGGTCGGCGCGGATCGTTTCCGCCAGTATCTGCGGCTCCCAGGCGAGGCCGATTGTGAAGACCTGACCGCCTTCGCGCAAATGGGCCAGCGCCCGGTCGTAATGGCCCTTGCCGTGGCCGATCCGGTTGCCGGAGCGGTCGGCGGCGACGAGCGGGACGAGGACGACGTCGGGCGCAAGCGCTTCCGCCTCCGCGGGAGGCTGGAGCACGCCCCAGGGGCTGGGCTCGGCTGCCGGCGCCTCCCGGAACAGCATCCGCGAGTCGCGGCCCTGGAACCAGGGCAAAGCGGAGCGCTGTCCGGAGCCGAGCCGGTCGAGGAGGGGGTAGGGGCTGATCTCGTCCTTCAGCGGGTGATAGCCGGCGACGATCCTCGCCCCGATGAGCCGCGGCAGCACGATCCCGGCCAGCTTGCGCTCCAGCTCGGAGCGCACCTCCGGCCCGAGCGAGCGCGCATAAGCGCGCCGCCGCTCCAGGGCCTCGGAGCGCAGTGCCGGCTTGCCGGAAGGGGAGGGTGACGGGACCACCATGGCCGTTTGCTTGAATATCCTCTGACGCGTCAACGTCAGGTGGGGGCCATATGTGCCGAACCAGGGCCCGACCAGGGATAGCCCCCTAGGATGCTTATCGCCCAGGGATGTTCGAAAGCGCGCACCGGGCAGTACCCGTCCAAGCCTATCTAGGGTCGGTGCAGCGGACTGACAACGGTCGTGAGGTGATCCACGTGCACGGCCCCGTCTTGCCAGCGAAGGCTGGCATCCATGCCGACTCGGAATGGACCCCAGCCTTCGCTGGGGTGACGAGGAAAAGCGTTTCGAGCGATTGCGGTGCGATCGACGCTATGCGCTCCGCTCGAGCTGCTCGGCGAGGCTTTCGACCCGGCCGGCAAGCCGCTCCAGCGCTTCGGCGATGGCGGGATCGACCGGAGCCGGCGCCGCCGGGGGCTGGCCGGACCTGTGCTCCTTGAGCTCGTCGGCGAGGAGCAAAGAGGCGAAGAGCAATTGGCGGGCCTCGCTGAGGCTGCCCAGCGCCGCCGCCGCATCCTGCGCCTTGGAATCGACGAGCGCGGCGACGGAGCGCAGATGGGCCTCCTCGCCGTCGCGGCAGGCGACCGAATATTTGCGCGACGCGATCTCGACCTCGACCGACGCCATCAGCGCGACTCCGCCGCTTCGATCAGCCCGTCGAGCTGGGCGAGGGCGTCGCGAACCCGGCCGCGCAACGCGTCGTGCGCGTCCCTGAGGGCGCTGTCGGCGGAGGCCCCGGAAGCCGGGGCGCGGCCCGCCGCGCCCTCGATCCGAGCCAGAGCGCTCTCGATGCGTCGGATCGCCACTTCCATCCTGTCTTGCCCCATCCCCGCCGCATAGCACGGCCCCGCCGGCTTTGAAAACCGCGGCGCTGCGGTTGACGGGCGCGCCTCCGCCGATAAAGGAGCGCTCGACCGGGAGTCCTTCCGACTCCCCTCGCGCCCCCGCTCGGGCGCCTCTTGGGAAAGTGAATGGCCGCCGATCCGAGACTGCTCGCCAACGCCGTAAGAGCGCTGTCGATGGACGCCGTCCAGGCCGCCAATTCGGGCCATCCCGGGATGCCGATGGGAATGGCGGACGTCGCCACGATCCTGTTCACGGAATATCTGAAGCACGATCCCGCCGATCCCGACTGGCACGACCGCGACCGCTTCGTCCTCTCGGCCGGCCACGGCTCGATGCTGATTTATTCGCTCCTCCACCTGACCGGCTATGCCAACCCGACGATCGGGGAGATCGCGAATTTCCGGAAGCTCGGCAGCCCCTGCGCCGGACATCCGGAGAATTTCATGCTTGCCGGGGTCGAGGCGACCACCGGGCCGCTCGGCCAAGGCTTCGCGATGGCGGTCGGGATGGCGATCGCCGAGCGGCATCTCAACGCGGTGTTCGGCGACGATCTGGTCGATCACCGGACCTGGGCGATCGCCGGCGACGGCTGCCTGATGGAAGGGGTGAATCACGAGGCGGCGGGGCTGGCCGGGCATCTCGGCCTGGGGCGGCTCAACGTCTTCTGGGACGACAACCGGATCACCATCGACGGCGACACCGACCTTTCGCGCTCGGAGGACACGCTGGGCCGCTACCGGGCGAGCGGCTGGCACACGGTCTCGTGCGACGGCCACGATTTCGACGATATCCGCCGGGCGATCGACGAGGCTCTGGCCGATCCGAGGCCCTCGCTCATCGCCTGCCGGACGATCATCGGCTGGGGCGCTCCCAACAAGCAGGGCACCGCCGCCACCCATGGCGCCGCGCTCGGCCCGGACGAGGTCGCCGCGGCGCGGAAAGAGCTGGTTTGGGATTCGGAGCCTTTCGATATTCCGGACGAGATATTGAGCGCCTGGCGGGAGTCGGGAGGGCGCTGCCGGCAAGCTCATGAGGAATATCGGGCCCGCCTCGCGGCCAGCCCGCTACGCGACGAATTCGTCCGCCGGATGGAAGGCCGCTTGCCGCGAGATTTCTCCATTACTCACCATCTCGGGCAATTGCTGGCGAATCCTCAACATGTCGCCACCCGCAAGTCGTCGGAGCTGGCGCTGGAGGCGATCAACGCCGCCTTGCCCGAGACGATCGGCGGCTCGGCCGACCTGACCGGTTCCAACAATACCAAAACAAAGGGCCAGAAGCCTCTGACCAAAGAGGATTATTCAGGCCGCTATCTCTATTACGGGATCCGCGAGTTCGGAATGGCCGCGGCGATGAACGGAATGGCGCTGCACGGCGGCGTGATCCCCTATGGCGGCACCTTCCTGGTCTTCTCCGATTATTGCCGCCCCGCCATCCGGCTCTCCGCCCTCCAGGGAGCGAGGGTGGTCTATGTGATGACCCACGATTCGATCGGGCTCGGCGAGGACGGCCCGACCCACCAACCGGTCGAGCATCTGACGAGCTTGAGACTGATTCCGAACCTGGCCGTCTATCGCCCTGCGGACGCTGTCGAAACGGCCGAATGCTGGGCCCTGGCGCTGGAGCGGCGCGACGGGCCTTCGGTGCTTGCCCTGAGTCGCCAGAACCTCCCCCAGCTGCGGCTCGAGCCGGCCGAAAGCCTCTCCGCCCGAGGCGCCTACCGCCTTCGCTCCGCCGGGGCGGGGCGTCGGGTCGTCCTGGTCGCGACGGGCTCGGAGGTCGAGGTCGCGGTCGCGACCGCCGAGTCGCTCGAAGGCCAGGGGATCGGCGCGGACGTCGTCTCGATGCCCTGCTGGTCGCTGTTCGACTCCCAGGACGAAGCCTATCGGGCGGACCTGCTCCCGGAGGCGGTTCTCAAGGTCTCGATCGAGGCCGGGACCACGCTCGGCTGGGAACGCTATGTGGGTCCCCGCGGCCTCGCCGTCGGCCTCGACCGGTTCGGCGCCTCGGCGCCTGCGGAGGATTTGTTCAAGCGCTTCGGCTTCACCGCCGAGGCGATCGTGCCGCGGATTCTCGCGGCTCTCAATTCTCAAGGAGATCAATGACATGGCGACGAGAGTTGCGATCAACGGATTCGGCCGGATCGGCCGTCTGGTGGCCCGGGCCCTGCTCAGCAAGTCGGACAGCGGCCTGGAGCTGGTCTCGATCAACGACCTCGCCGACGCCGAATCCAACGCACTTCTGTTCAAGCGCGATTCGGTCCACGGCGCCTGGCCGGGCGAGGTCCGCGCCGACGGCAACGACCTGATCATCGACGGCCGCCGGATCAAGGTCACCGCCGAGCGCGAGCCGGGCAGGCTCCCCCATGGCGACAACCGGATCGATCTGGTTCTGGAATGCACCGGCTTCTTCACGGATCGCGACAAGGCCGGTGCGCATCTCACTGCGGGCGCGAAGAAAGTCCTGATCTCAGCTCCGGCCAAGGGAGTCGACCTCACCGTCGTCTACGGAGTGAATCACGACAAGCTCGAGGCGGGGCACACGATCGTCTCCAACGCGTCCTGCACCACCAACTGCCTCGCCCCCGTCGCCAAGGTGATGAACGACACGATCGGGATCGAGCGCGGCCTGATGACGACCGTCCACGCCTACACCAACGACCAGAAGATCCTCGACCAGATCCACTCCGACAAGCGCCGCGCCCGGGCCGCCGGAATGTCGATGATCCCGACCACCACCGGAGCCGCCCGGGCCGTCGGCGAGGTCCTGCCCGAGCTGAAGGGCAAGCTCGACGGCTCCGCCATCCGGGTCCCGACCCCCAACGTCAGCCTCGTCGACCTCACCTTCACGCCGAAGCGCGACACCAGCCTGGAAGAGGTCAACGGCGCCCTTCGCGCCGCCTCGCAGAGTGGCCCGCTGGCCGGGATCCTCGACTATAGCGAGGAGCCCCTGGTCTCGATCGACTACAACCATTGTCCGGCAAGCTCGACCGTCGACAGCCTCGAGACCGCCGTGCTCGAGGGCAAGCTGGTCCGGGTCCTTTCCTGGTACGACAATGAATGGGGCTTCTCGAACCGGATGGTCGACACGGCCGGCGCGATGGCTCGGCTTGGGTAAGGCCGTGAACAGGAACTTCGTCATTCCAGCGAAAGCTGGAATCCATGCTGACTCCGTATGGACCCCAGCCTTCGCTGGGGTGACGGAAGTGGCGTCATGACGTCGTTCCGTACCCTCGACGATCTCGGCGACGTGAGCGGCAGGCGCGCCCTCGTCCGGGTGGACCTCAACGTTCCGATGGCCGATCTCGAAGTCACCGACGACACCCGCCTTCGGGCCACATTGCCGACGGTGACCGAGCTTGCCGACAAGGGCGCCATCGTCCTCCTCCTCGCCCATTTCGGGCGGCCCAAGGGTCAGCAGAGGCCGGACATGTCGCTGTCGCTCGTCACCCGGGCCTACGAGGAGGTGCTCGGGCGGCCGGTGCGGTTCGTCGGCGATTGCCAGGGGGAGAATGCGGCCGCCAACGTCGCCGACTTGCGGCCGGGCGACGTCGCCATTCTCGAGAACACCCGCTTCCACCCCGGCGAGGAGAAGAACGACCCGGATCTGGCGCGGGCGATCGCACAGCTCGGCGATCTCTACGTCAACGACGCCTTCTCCGCCGCGCATCGCGCCCACGCCTCGACCGAGGGGCTGGCGCATCTCCTGCCGGCTTATGCCGGCCGGGCGATGGAGGCCGAGCTCAAGGCGCTTCAAAAGGCGCTGGGCGAGCCGGAGCGGCCGGTGGCCGCGGTGGTCGGCGGCGCCAAGGTCTCGTCCAAGCTGGAGGTGCTCCGCCATCTGGTGACCAGGGTCGACCATCTCATCATCGGCGGCGGAATGGCCAACACCTTCCTCGCCGCCCGCGGGATCGGCGTCGGCAAGTCGCTTTGCGAGCATGAGCTCGCTCCGACGGCGCTGGAGATACTCGAAGCGGCGGAGCGGGCGAGCTGCACCGTCCATCTCCCCTACGACGTGGTGGTGGCGACCCGGTTCGCCGCCAATCCGCCCGGCCTCAGGACCTGCAACGTCCACGAGGTCGCTTCCGACGAGATGATCCTCGACATCGGCCCCGCCGCCGTCGAGGCGCTTGGCGACGCTCTCAAGACCTGCCGCACCCTGGTCTGGAACGGCCCGCTCGGCGCCTTCGAGACCCCGCCCTTCGACCGCGCCACCGTCCAGCTCGCCCGGACCGCCGCGGCCCTGACCCAGGCCGGCCAGCTCGTCTCCGTCGCCGGCGGCGGCGATACGGTGGCGGCGCTCAACCATGCCGGAGTCGCCGACGACTTCACCTTCGTGTCCACGGCCGGCGGCGCCTTCCTCGAATGGATGGAAGGAAAGGCGCTGCCGGGGGTGAAGGCGCTGGAGGCGGCGTAGCGCGCCGTCATTGCGAGGAGCGTAGCGACGAAGCAATCCAGCCCGCGTCGAAGCCGCACTGGATTGCTTCGCTTCGCTCGCAATGACGGGCCGATTTGAACCCCGCCGCCCGCTGGGATACGGACGCCCGGCATTCACGAATCATGAGGGACACCAGATGGATCACGCGAAGATGACCGCGCAGATGGAGAAAGGCGAGGGCTTCATCGCCGCGCTCGACCAGAGCGGCGGATCGACGCCCAAGGCGCTCAAGGGCTATGGAGTCGAGGAGGACGCGTGGAGCTCCGACGAGGAGATGTTCGGCTTGATCCACGAGATGCGCTCGCGGATCATCAGCTCGAAGGCGTTCGGCGGCGGCAAGGTGATCGGCGCCATCCTGTTCGAGCGGACCATGGACGGCGAGATCGACGGCAAGCCGGTGCCGGACGTTCTCAAGTCGCGCGGAGTGGTGCCCTTCCTCAAGATCGACAAGGGGCTCGAGGACGAGGCGAACGGGGTCCAGCTGATGAAGCCGATGCCCGGGCTCGACGCCCTCCTCGCCCGAGCCAGGGGGCTCGGAATGTTCGGAACCAAGGAGCGCTCGGTGATCAACCTCGCCGACCGCGAGGGCATCGCCGCGATTGTCGCCCAGCAGGTCGAGATCGCCCGGCAGGTTCTCGCCGCCGGCCTGGTGCCGATGCTGGAGCCCGAGATCAACATCAAGAGCCCCAAGCGCGCCGAGGCCGACCGGATCCTGCTCGACGAATTGCTGAAGGCGCTCGACACCCTTCCCGGCGGCGACCGGGTGATGCTCAAGCTCAGCATCCCGGCGACGCCCGGCCTGTTCGACCCGCTCGTCGACCATCCCCGGGTGCTCCGGGTCGTCGCTCTGTCGGGGGGCTTCAGCCGCTCCGAGGCCTGCGCCGAGCTCGCCAAGAACCGCGGGATGATCGCAAGCTTCAGCCGGGCCCTGCTCGAGGACCTGAGGCACGCAATGAGCGACGAGGAATTCGACCGCTCGCTGGGTGGGGCGATCGACGATATCCACCGGGCGTCGACCGTGAAGGTCGCGGCATAAGCCTCCACCGCTTCCTCGCCCGCCAGTTCGCTCGGCCGTCGGGACCCGTCGGACGGTTCCTGATCGCGCCCTGGCTCGACCGGATCAGCCGCGAGATGAACGCGCTCGCGCTGGAGTGCCTGCGCCTGGAGCGCGAGGACTGGGTATTGGAGGTCGGCTTCGGAGGCGGCGGGCTTCTTCGCTCGCTTCTGCTCGGGACGAAGGGAGAGGTGTTCGGGGCGGACCTTTCCGACACGCTCATCGCCCGGGCCCGCGACCGATTCGCCCGCGACGTCCGCCGCGGCCGGCTCCACCTGCTCAAGGCGTCCGCCGAGAGCCTGCCCTTGCCGCCGGAGACCGTGACCCGGGCAGTGAGCGTCAACAGCCTCTATTTCTGGCCCGACCCGGCCGCCGCCTTCGCCGAGCTTGCCCGGGTGATGAAGCCGGGCGGGCGCCTCGCCATCGTCTTCGAGCCCGCGGCGGAGCTCCGCAAATGGCCGGGCCACCGCTTCGGCTTCCGATTGTTCGAGGCGGCGGAGGTGAAGGCGCTGATGGAGGCGGCGGGCTTCACCCATATCGCCGAGCAATGGGGGACAGGCCGCAAGCCCGCCCGCTTTTGCTGCTTGAGCGGCGAGCGCATCGATGCGAATTCCTGAGGCGATGGAAGACCCACTCGACCCCGAATTCGCCTATCTGTTCGAGCCGACGGCCCGGCCGCCCTGCCAGCTCTATTTGGTCTCCCCGCTCGATGTCGGCGGCGACTTCCCCGACCGCCTCGAGCAGGCGCTGGACGGGGGGCCGGTCGCCGCCTTCCAGTTCCGGGTGAAGGGCGTCGACCAGCATGAGGCGGCTCGGCTCGCAGCGCCGCTCCAGCGCCTCTGCGAGGCGCGCGAAACGGCTTTCATCGTCAACGACGACATGGCGCTGGCGAAGCGAATCGGCGCCGACGGGGTCCATCTCGGCCAGGGCGACGGCGACCCGCGCGAGGCGAGGGCGCTTCTCGGCCCCAACGCGCAGATCGGAATGACCTGCCACGACAGCCGCCACCTGGCGATGGAGGCGGGCGACGCCGGAGTGGACTATGTCGCCTTCGGCGCCTTCTTCCCGACGGCGACCAAGGAGACCGCGCACCGGCCCGACCCGGCGATCCTCTCCTGGTGGTCGCGATTGTTCGAGATACCTTGCGTCGCGATCGGCGGGATCACTCCCGAAAATGGCGGAGCGCTGGTGAAGGCGGGGGCGGACTTCCTGGCCGTATGCGGGGCGGTGTGGGGGCATCTCGAAAGCCCGGCCGCGGCCGTGGCGGAATTCTCGAAGCTGCTGGCGGAGCCTCGGGCACGAGGCTGATCCCGAAGGGGGCATCTTTCGGATTCGGGCAAAGTGGACGAAGTGGACGCGGGGAGGGATATCCTCGTCATCCCGGCGAAAGCCGGGACCTCCTCGAGGGAAAGGCACGGGGGGTCTCCCCGAGGTCCCGGACCGCCTCGTCCGGCCCCTTGCGGAAGGACAATCGCAGTCACGGACTCTTCGTACAGACGCGAGCTCAAACGTTCCCGGATGACTTCGCGCCGGCCGTTGGCCTCGGAGCAAGCTCCTTGGCCTATTCCCGCCCTCGCCGGTTGATCGGGCCGACTCGGACAGGGTTTCATATAGTTCGAGAATGAGAACAAGTCAAGAACATTTGTGAAGCGTGAAGCACTCAGCGCAGCGCCTGGCCCACCATCGCCCTTAGGGTCAGGGCATCGTGGATGGCGTGGCCGTGGATGTCGTTGTTGAAATAGCACCAGATTTCGCGGCCGCCGCGTGCCTGAGCGACGATCCAGCCGGTCCAGGCGAGCAAGGCCTCGTCGGAATAGCGGCCGACATATTTGCCGGTGCCGCCGTGGAACCGGACATAGGCGATCGGGCCCGACGCCCACCGCTCGGTCGCGAGGCCCGGCATGTCGTGCGCGCAGAAACCGATCCCGCGCCTGTCGAGCAATGCGAGCACCGCCTCGGTCAGCCAGCTTTTCTCGCGGAATTCGAAGACGTGGCTGAGGTCGGCGGGGAGCAAAGCGATGAACTCCTCCAGCCGCTCGCGGTCGAAGGTCCAGCGCGGCGGGAGCTGGTAGAGGATGGGCCCGATCGTTTCGCCGAGGTTCCGGGCCCGGCCCAGGAACTCCGCGACCGGCTCGGAGCAGTCCTTGAGCTTCTTCATATGCGTGATGAAGCGCGGCGCCTTGACCGCGTAGCGGAAGCCCTCAGGCGCCTGGTCGCGCCACTTGGCGAAGGTTTCGGCCTTGGGCAGATGGTAGAAGCTGGTGTTGAGCTCCACGGTGCGGAACGTGCCGGCATAATGGTCGAACCAGAGGCGCTGGGGGAGCTTGGCCGGATAGAAGAGCCCCCGCCAGTGGCGGTAGATCCAGCCCGAGCAGCCGATATGGACTCTTCCCGTCATTCGCCGCGAGAACGGAACGGGTGAGGAATAAGTTGCGTTGGGCGGGGGTGGAACGCTTGAGAACCTTCGTCATCGTCCTGGTGACCGCGATCGTCACCTGCGCTTTGACCAGCGCCTTCTGGTTCATGGCCTATAGCGGAGTGACCGTCACGGGCCCGGCCAAGGTTCCGGTGCCGCGCCAGGCGGAGCCCCAGGCGCCGCCGACGAAGGCGGAGCTCGAGATCGGGCCCGCCGGCCTCGCCATCCCGGTCGCCGGAATCAAGCCCGACGCCCTCGCCGACACCTACACCCAGTCCCGCTCGGGCGGCGCCCGGGTCCACAATGCGATCGACATCATGGCGCCGCACGGCACCCCGGTCGTGGCGGCGGCGCCGGGGACGGTCGAGAAATTGTTCGACAGCAAGGGCGGCGGCGGGATCACCGCCTACGTCCGATCGCCCGACGGCAAGTGGATCTTCTATTACGCCCACCTCCAGGCCTATGCGCCCGGCCTTCGCGAGGGGCAGGCGGTGAAGCGGGGCGACGCGATCGGCACCGTCGGCTCGACCGGCAACGCCGATCCGGCCGGGCCGCACCTCCATTTCGCCATCAACAGGATGGCGCCGGGGGAGAGATGGCACGACGGTACCCCGATCAATCCCTATCCGCTGCTCGCGGGGAGGTGAGAGTTCCCCTCCCTGCCAAGGGAGGGGTTAGGGGTGGGTCGGCGAGCGAAGCGAGACTTTTGCGGAGTCGGCGTTTCGGCCGCCTGCGGCGGACCCACCCCCGGCCCCTCCCTTCCAGGGAGGGGAGGGAAGCTTGCTCCGGCGGCGGTGCGCGGCTAAGGCCCGGCCCGGCTCTTTTCCACACTCTCCAGAGAGACAGGCATGAAGATCAGCGGCGTGGACATCCGTCCCGGCAACATCATCGAATATGAGGGCGGCATCTGGCGCGCCGTCAAGA
Source organism: Allosphingosinicella sp. (assembly GCA_049590095.1). GTDB lineage: Bacteria > Pseudomonadota > Alphaproteobacteria > Sphingomonadales > Sphingomonadaceae > Allosphingosinicella. The sequence goes on from JBAWCC010000319.1 coordinate 12,665, forward strand.
TCCAGCACACCCAGCCGGGCAAGGGCGGCGCCTACATGCAGGTCGAGATGAAGAACCTCATCGACGGCCGCAAGAACAACGTCCGCTTCCGCTCGGCCGAGACGGTGGAACGGGTCAGGCTCGACACCAAGGACTTCCAGTTCCTGTTCCGCGACGGCGAGCAGCTGACCTTCATGGACAAGGACAATTACGAGCAGATCACGCTTCCCGCCGACCTGCTCGGCGACGCAGCCGCTTTCCTTCAGGACGGAATGGACGTGGTCATGGAGCTTTGGGAGGAAAGGCCGATCTCGGTCCAGCTCCCCGACACGATCGAGGCCATTATCGTCGAGGCCGACGCGGTGGTGAAGGGCCAGACGGCCTCTTCGAGCTACAAGCCGGCTCTTCTGGAAAACGGAGTGCGCGTGATGGTGCCGCCGCATATCGGGGCGGGCACGAGGATCGTCGTCGACGTCTACGAGCAGACCTATGTGAGGCGTGCGGACTGACGCTCTAAGCCCCTCCCCTTCAGGGGAGGGGTTGGGGTGGGGAATGTCGTCATTCCCGCGCTCCACAACCCCCACCCCCGTCCCCTCCCCTGAAGGGGAGGGGTGGAGAGAAGAATATGGTTTCCCATTCCGGCCTGATCACCGTCATGCAGCGCGCCGCGCGAAAGGCGGCGCCGAGACTGAGGCGCGATTATGGCGAGATCGAGCAGCTTCAGGTCAGCCGCAAGGGGCCGGCGGACTTCGTCACCATGGCCGACAAGCGCGCCGAGCAGACCATCGTCGAGGAGCTTCGCCACGCCCGTCCCGACTGGCGGCTGACCCTGGAGGAAGGCGGATCGATCGAGGGCGACCCCGACAAGCCGCGATTCATCGTCGACCCGCTCGACGGAACTTCCAACTTCGTCCACGGGCTTCCGCATTTCGCCGTCTCGATCGCGGTCGAGGATCCGCGCGGGGCCGGCGGGCGGCCGGAGATCACCCAGGCCCTCATCTACCAGCCGCTCACCGACGAGAGCTTCTGGGCCGAGAAGGGCAGGGGCGCCTGGCTCAACGAGCGCCGCCTCCGGGTCTCGGCCCGGCGCGACCTCGCCGACGCGCTGATCGCGACCGGCGTTCCGTGGAAGGGGCACGGCCATCTCGACCGGTTCCAGAAGATCCTGGACGCGGTCGGCCCGGAAGTGGCCGGGATCCGCCGCTTCGGATCGGCCGCCCTGGACCTCGCCTGGGTCGCTGCCGGGCGGTTCGACGGCTTCTGGGAGGAGGACCTCCAGCTCTGGGACGTCGCCGCCGGGATCCTCCTGGTCCGCGAGGCGGGCGGCTTCGTCACCGATTTCCGGGGCGCCGATTCGGCGCTCGAGAAGGGCCAGGTGCTGGCCGCCAACGACCAGCTCCATTCCAGGCTCCACAAGCTGGTCGCGGGGGCTTTGCGGGGGTAGCCGTCATTGCGAGCGAAGCGAAGCAATCCAGTGCGGGCCTCGGAGGCCCTGGATTGCTTCGTCGCTTCGCTCCTCGCAATGACGGGAAAGCCCTATTCCTTGTCCCAGCCGATATGCTTCTGGAAGGCGCCGGTCACCGCCGTCCAGAATTGGAGATTGTCGGTGAACAGGGCGGAGGACATTCCGCCGTCGTCGAGGTCGACGTCCATTCCGATGATCGGATCTCCCTCCTCGTCCAGATAGGCGCGGCCGAAGCGGTTCTTGCGGTTCCACGCGTTGATCGAGTCGAGGCCGGTCGCGGTCTTCTTGTCGAAGCCGGCGGCAAAGGTGATCGTGGCGCAGCCCCGGTTCGCCTTGCAGCCGTAGAAGATGACCCGAAAGGGGTGGCCGTTCACCGCGCTGACGATCATCGGATCCCCGGTCGAGTCCTTCTCCAGCTTCGCGGTATAGCCGGCCGCCTGGAGCGCCTTGACCAAAGTCTCCGGCTTCGCGGCGCTGACCAGCTGAGCCTGCGCCGGCATCGCCGCCGCCGCCGCCGCGATCGCCATCGCCCATCCGAACAGCCGCATGATCGTCCCTCCCGCCCAATTCGGCTTTCAAGCTGCGAGCCTCGGACGATCCTGTCAACCGGAACGCCTCCGGCACGATTTGCGCCCGTTCCGGAAACGCCCATAAGGCGAGGCATGAAGACGGCGCCCCTCGCGATTCTCTGCGCGCTCCTTTCGAGCGGCTGCTCCACCTTGCCGGAGACCCGCCCGCCGGCCGCCTGGCCGGCCGCAATCCGCGATTTCGCGAGTTCGGACGAGGCCTTGCGGGTGGCCGCCCAATTCCCGAACAGCGCCGGGATGGTGCGACGCCGGCTCGCCGCCGCGCTCGAGGCGAAGGACAAGCCGGCCGCGACCTCTGCGCTCCGGACGCTCGCGGCGATGGGGGCCGCCTTGTCCGAGGCGGGACTGAAGCAGGCCGAGGCGCTGGTCGGCACCGAGGCGATGGCCCCGATCGCCGCTCAATTCGATTTGAATGTGAAGCCGATCGCGGCGAGCCGGGTCCATGCGACCATTCCCGCCGAACACGATCTCGTCGAAGGTATCGCCTGGGATTCGGACTCGGACCGCCTCTACGCCACCACCGTCGTCGACCGGACCTTGCTCCGCGTCGGCGAGGGCGGAACCTCGGTCGCGGCCTCCGGTGGCCTGGGGAGCCTGTTCGGAGCGGCCTACGATCCCGTGCGCAGGCGCCTCTGGATCGCTTCGGCCTCGATCCCGGAAACGCCGAAGGGAGAGCCCGCCTGGGTCGGCCTGATCGTCTTCGATCCGGATCGTCCGGGGCCGCCGGTGCGGATCCCGGCGCCCGCCGGAATGGCCGCGACCCCCGGCGACGTCGTCGTGGCAGGGGACGGGACCGTCTATGCCAGCGACGGCCTCAACGGCGCCGTGTACCGGTGCCGGCCGGGCTGCGCCGCACTCGAGAGCCTCCTCGCCCCCGGCACCCTGTTCAGCGCCCAGGGCCTGGCCCTCTCGCGAGACCAGAAATTGCTCTACATCGCGGATCGCCGCTACGGCATCGCGGCGCTCGACCGGTCCAGCGGCCGCCTTTTCCAGGTTTCGGGCGGCGAGGCGATGATGCTCGACGGGATCGACGGACTGATCGCCCACGACGGCGATTTGATCGGCCTCCAGACCGCCTATCACCCGCAGCGCATCGTCCGGCTCCGGCTGTCCGCCGACGGACTCAGGGTCCGGCGGCTGGACGTGCTGGAGCGAAATCATCCGGAATGGAAGGAAATCACTTTGAGCGCGGCGGCCGGGGACCGGCTCCTCTACGTCGCCAACGCGCATTGGGCGCGCTACGGCGAAGGCGGGGCGCCGGTGGCGGGCGCTCCCGCCCTGCCGACCCCGATCCGGAGCCTCGACCTGCCTTAGGCTTTCCAACCCCTCTCCCGTCCCGCGAAAGCGGGGGAGGGGACGAGTTCGGCGCCGCCGGTTTCGGACCCCAAAGCGGTTGCGATGGCAGGGCCGCTGCCCTAGAAGCCGCGCAACCTCGCGTCCCCCCTGGAGAGTCTCGATGGCGTCGACCGCCGCCGGTTATTTGCCGATACTCCTGTTCCTCGCCGTCGCCCTGTCGCTGTCGCTGTCCTTCGTCGTCCTTCCGATGATGGTTTCGAGGCTGACCGGGGCGTCCAATCCCTATCCGGACAAGCTTGCGGAATATGAATGCGGCTTCCCGGCCTTCGAGGACAGCCGGGCCCAGTTCGACGTTCGATTCTATCTGGTGGCGATCCTGTTCATCATCTTCGACCTCGAGGCCGCATTCCTTTTCCCCTGGGCGGTGACCCTGGGCTATATCGGGATCGCCGGCTGGGCTGCGATGATGATCTTTCTCGTCGAGCTCACTTTGGGCTTCGCCTACGCCTGGAAGAAAGGGGCGCTCGAATGGGAGTGATTCTCGATCCCCGGCACGAGAATGAGCGCCCGGCCGATCTCCAGCAGCCGGATGCCGCCTTCTTCAGCGACCTCAGCGCCGAAGTCTCCGACAAGGGCTTCCTCGTCACCTCGACCGAGGATCTGTTCCAATGGGCCCGGACCGGCTCCTTGTGGTGGATGACCTTCGGCCTGGCCTGCTGCGCGGTCGAGATGATCCACGCCAACATGCCGCGCTACGACCTCGAGCGGTTCGGAGTGGCGCCGCGCGCAAGCCCGCGCCAGTCGGACGTGATGATCGTCGCCGGAACCCTGTGCAACAAGATGGCCCCGGCGCTGAGGCGGGTCTACGACCAGATGTCGGAGCCGCGCTACGTCATCTCGATGGGCAGCTGCGCCAACGGCGGCGGCTATTATCATTACAGCTATTCGGTGGTGCGCGGCTGCGACCGCATCGTTCCGGTCGACATCTACGTCCCGGGCTGCCCGCCGACCGCCGAGGCGTTGCTCTACGGAATCATGCAATTGCAGCGGAAGATCCGCCGCGTCGGGACGATAGAGCGCTGAGATGGCGAACAACTCCGCTCCCCGGATCGCGGCCCGCGAAGGCCTGATCGACGAAGTCAGGGCCGCGCTGGGCGACGCCCTGATCGAGGTGAAGGACGCCGTCGACGAAGTGTCGCTAACGGTCCGCCGCGAGAGCGTCCTGGAGGTCTGCCGGACCTTGCGGGACCGGTTCGAATATCAGCAGCTGATGGAGATCGCCGGTGTAGACTATCCGCAGCGCTCCGAGCGGTTCGAGGTGGTCTACCATCTGCTGTCGCTGACGAAGAACCACCGCGTTCGGGTCCGGGTCTCGACCGACGAGGACATGCCGGTGCCTTCGGTGACGTCGCTGTGGCCGGTGGCGGGCTGGCTCGAGCGGGAGGTGTTCGACCTGTACGGGGTCGTTTTCGACGGCAATGACGATCTCCGCCGGATCCTCACCGATTACGGCTTCCGCGGATTCCCCTTCCGCAAGGACTTCCCGCTGACCGGCTATGTCGAGCTTCGCTATTCGGAGGAGCAGAAAAGGGTGGTCTACGAGCCGGTGCGGCTGGCGCAGGACTTCCGTCCGTTCGATTTTTTGAGCCCCTGGGAGGGCGCCGCCTACATCCTGCCGGGCGACGAAAAGGCCTCGCCCGAGGCCGCCGGGGCGCCGACGCCCTTGAAGGCCGAGGAGATCAAGAAGTGACGCGCTCCGTCATGCCAGCGAAGGCTGGCATCCATTCTGACTCGGCATGGACCCCAGCCTTCGCTGGGGTGACGGTGGCGGCGTGACCGAAGCCTCTCCCGCCATGTCCCACGAGCAGCAGGTCGCCGCCTCGGGCGCGACCGAGTCCCAGATCGCCAATTACACGATCAATTTCGGGCCCCAGCACCCGGCCGCGCACGGAGTGCTCCGGCTGATCCTCGAGCTCGACGGCGAGATCGTCGAGCGGGTCGACCCGCATGTCGGACTGCTCCACCGCGGCACCGAGAAATTGTGCGAGTACAAGACCTACATCCAGTCCGTCCCCTACATGGATCGGCTCGATTACGTCTCGCCCATGTCGATGGAGCACAGCTACGTCCTCGCCATCGAGAAATTGCTCGCCCTCGAGGTGCCGCTCCGCGCCCAGTATCTGAGGACCTTCTTCGCCGAGCTGACCCGGGTGTCGAACCACCTGCTCAACATCGGAAGCCACATCATGGACGTCGGGGCGATGACTCCGAACCTGTGGCTGTTCGAGCCTCGCGAAGACATCATGAACTTCTACGAGCGTGTATCGGGCGCCCGGATGCACGCCAATTATTTCCGGCCGGGCGGGGTTCATCAGGACGTTCCGGCCGGGCTGCTCGAAGAGATCGTCGCCTGGTGCGATTCCAGGCTTCTGCCGATGTTCGAGGACAGTTTGAGCCTCGTCGTCGACAACCGGATCTTCAAGCAGCGCAACGTCGACATCAGCGTCGTCTCGAAGGAGGACGCGATCGCCTGGGGCTTCTCGGGGCCGATGATCCGGGCGGCGGGAATCCCCTGGGACATCCGCAAGTCGCAGCCCTACGACGTCTACGACCGGGTCGAGTTCGACGTGCCGGTGGGGACCAAGGGCGATTGCTACGACCGCATGATGGTCCGCGCCGAGGAGGTCCGGCAGTCGGTCCGGATCATGAAGCAGTGCCTGGAGCAGATTCCGCAGGGACCGATCGCCTCGCTCGACCGGAAGGTGGTCCCACCCAAGCGCGCCGAGATGAAGCAGTCGATGGAAGCCCTGATCCATCACTTCAAGCTTTACACCGAGGGCTTTCACGTCCCCGCCGGCGAGGTCTACGTCGCCACCGAGAGCCCGAAGGGTGAATTCGGGATCTACCTCGTCGCCGACGGCACCAACAAGCCGTACCGGGTCAAGATCCGCCCGACCGGCTTCAGCCACCTGCAGGCGATGGACTTCATGACCCGCGGCCACATGCTCGCCGACGTCACCGCGATCCTCGGCTCGCTCGACATCGTCTTCGGGGAGATCGACCGGTGAGCCAGGTCCTTCTGCTCGCAATGTTCGTGCTGGCGCCGGCGACGGTGCTCGCCCAGCTTCCGGCGAAGGCGCGGCGCTATTTCCTCGCCGCCGCCGTCGCCGCGCTCTTCGCCTACACCTTGGTGGTGGGTCCGGCCGTTGGCGGCGGAGCGATCCTCGTCCTTCCGCTGGCGCTGATGGGAATCATCGCTGCGGCGCTCCTGATCGAGGCGGTCGCGCTGGCGCGGCGGCTGCTCGGAAGGAAGAGGAGGCCCGCGGCGCATGGCTGACCGGCGTACCCTCGCCATGCTCGCCGTGACCGCCGCCGTGGTGGCGGTCGGCGGATTCTATCTGTTCACTCCCGACGACCATGCCGACGGCGACGGGATGCGGACGGTCGGCGGAATCGGGGCGGGCCTGGTCCTGCTGCTTCTGGTCGCGCTCGCCTCCGGCTCAAGCCGCGGCAAGCGCCCGACCCGCGACGACGACGAGGGCCGAAATGGCTGATATCCTTCCCACCTCGATCGACCTGGACGAGGTCCGAGCCCGCTGGGGCGCGTTCGCCTTTACGGACGACAACGACAGACAAGCTAAGCTGCTCGTCGGACGCTATCCGCCGGGGCGGCAGCAGAGCGCGGTCATTCCTCTGCTCGACCTCGCCCAGCGGCAGGTGGGGGCGGAAACGGGGACCCAGGGCTGGCTGCCCATTCCGGTGATCGAATATGTCGCGAAGTATCTCGGCATGCCCTACATCCGCGCCTACGAGGTCGCGACCTTCTACACGATGTTCAACCTTCGCCCGGTCGGCCGATTCCACGTCCAGGTCTGCGGCACCACGCCCTGCATGCTTCGCGGCTCCGACGACGTCTTCGAGGCCTGCAAGGCGAAGGGGATGAGGAAGGGGCAGACCACGCCCGACGGTCTCTTTACCCTTTCCGAGGTCGAGTGCCTGGGCGCCTGCGCCAATGCGCCGATGGTCCAGATCAACGACGACAATTACGAGGATCTGACCTTCGAGACGACCACGGCCGTCCTCGAGGCCCTGGCCCGCGGCGAGATGCCGAAGCCGGGGCCGCAAGACGTGAACCGCCGGACCAGCGATCCGGAGGGCGGGGTGACCAGCCTCCAGGCGATGGTCGGCGAGAATCACGATTATCGGGGGGAGTGGTCCTGATGGAGCAGTTCATTCCCGTCGCCGTCGGCCTCGTCGCGCTCATCGTCGTCCTCAAGATGGTCAAGGGCATGGTGAAGCTCGTCGCCGCAATCGTCATCGTCGCGCTGGTGGCCGCGGCTTATTTCGGAATGGGCGGCTGATGCTCGAAGACAAGGACCGGATCTTCACCAACCTCTACGGCTTCCAGGACTGGGGGCTGAAAGGGGCGCAGGCGCGCGGCGACTGGGACGACACCAAGGCGCTGATGGGGGTCGGCGAAGACGCCATCATCGACGAGATCAAGAATAGCGGATTGAGGGGCCGTGGCGGCGCCGGCTTCCCCACGGGCATGAAATGGTCGTTCATGCCCAAGGCGCCGACCCCCGGACGACCCAATTTCCTCGTCATCAACGCCGACGAATCGGAGCCGGGATCCTGCAAGGACCGGGAGATCATCCGTCACGATCCGCACAAATTGATCGAGGGCGCGCTGATCGCCGGCTTCGCGATGCGGGCCCGGGCCGGCTACATCTACATCCGCGGCGAGTTCATCCGCGAGGCGCAGACGCTCGAGGCGGCGGTGCAGCAGGCCTATGACGCCGGCCTGCTCGGCAAGAACGCCGCCAAATCGGGCTATGATTTCGACCTCTTCGTCCACCGCGGCGCCGGCGCCTACATCTGCGGCGAAGAGACGGCGATGCTCGAAAGCCTCGAGGGCAAGAAGGGCATGCCCCGCCTCAAGCCGCCTTTCCCGGCGGGGGCGGGCCTCTACGGCTGCCCGACCACGGTCAACAACGTCGAATCGATCGCCGTCGTCCCGACCATCCTTCGCCGCGGCTCGAGCTGGTTCAAGGCGATCGGGCGGGAGAAGAACGAAGGCACCAAGCTCTTCCAGATCTCCGGCCACGTGAACAAGCCTTGCGTCGTCGAGGACGCCATGTCGGTGCCCTTCCGCGAGCTGATCGACCGGCATGCAGGAGGGATCCGCGGCGGCTGGGACAATCTGCTCGCGGTCATCCCCGGCGGCTCGTCCGTTCCGCTTGTTCCGGCGCACGAGATCATCGACGCTCCGATGGATTTCGACGGGCTCAAGGATTTGGGCTCCGGCCTCGGCACCGCGGCGATCATCGTCATGGACAAGTCGACCGACCTGGTGAAGGCGATCGCCCGGATCTCCTATTTCTACAAGCATGAGAGCTGCGGCCAGTGCACGCCCTGCCGCGAAGGCACGGGCTGGATGTGGCGGGTGATGGAGCGGCTCGTCGAGGGCAATGCCGAGATCCACGAGATCGACACGCTCTGGGACGTCACCAAGCAGGTCGAGGGCCATACCATCTGCGCATTGGGCGACGCCGCCGCCTGGCCGATCCAGGGCCTGATCCGTCACTTCCGGCCGGAACTTGAGCGGCGGATCGTCGAGCGGCGGGCGGGATCGCCGATGATGGAGGCAGCCGAATGAGGAGGTCCGGTATCGGAGGCCTTGCCGGCCTCGTCCTGTTCGCTTCGGCCGCTTCGGCCCAGCTCTCGCCCGGCGCTTCCGGATCCTCGTCGATGAGCTATCTCTCCGGTGAGGAAGGGTTGGAGGAGGTCGTGGGATTCGGCGATTGCTTCGCGAAGGAGCAGCCCGAGAAGGCGCTGAGGCTCATCGCCACTCCGCCGTCGTCGCGGGAAGAGGCGAAGACCTTCGTCTCCCTGTTCAGGAAGCCCTACCAGTCGTGTCTCGGCGACGTCAGCCGGCTGAGCGGCGAGGTGGCGCTGATCCGGGGCGCGATCGCCCAGGGACTTTACAATCGTCAGGTGCCGGTTCCGGCGGCGCTCATGCAGACCGTCCCGGCGGTTGCTCAGGTACGCAACGTCTCGGACGCCGCCCGTTGCTACGTGGCCTCTCACCGGGAAGAGGCGCGCCGGGTGGTCGCAGATACCAAGGTAGGCAGCCGCAGGGAGCATGACGAGGTCGTGAAGCTGATGCCGGAATTCTTCAAATGCGTGCCCGACGGCGCCAGGCCGCAGTTCACCGCCACCCTGGTACGCCTGCGGCTGGCGAAGGCGCTCCTGCGCACCGCTCCTCCGGCCGCTCCCAGGGGGAGCGACTGAGCAATGGCCGAACCGGCAATCCCTTCGGCGGCGGCGGCGGCATGAACCGAATGCTCCTTGTCCTGGCGTTGTCCGCCAGTGCTTCCGCACAGGCTTCCGCGCCGGGCTTCACCAGCGACGACTCGATCCGGCGCATGTACACCTACGGGTGGTGCGTGGTGCAGGTAGACCCTTCCCGGTCGAGACGAGTCCTGACGGTTCCGCCCGGCTCCGCCGAGGAGCGCGCCCTGCTTGGGAGGATCTCGACGGACCGCTGCCTCAGCGGTCAGGGACAGGTCTTTTATATCGACTTCGAGCCTCAGATGCTCCGGGGCGTCATCGCCGAGGTCGTGCTCGACGCCGACGGACCCAAAGGCAAGCTGGCGCCGCCCTTCACCGGGCTGACTCCCGAGACGATCGCATCGCTGGACGAGAGCGGGCGCAGCGCGCTCCTGGCGCTCGACTTCGCTTCCTGCATCGTCGAAGCGGCGCCGGACGCGGTGAGTGCCGTCCTGAAGACGAGACCCGCTTCCTCGAAGGAGGCTCGGGCTTTCCAGCAGCTCGGACCGCATTTAAGCCCGTGCCTTGCGCAGGGCGCGCAAATGACCCTAGCCAAGCCGCAGCTGCGCGGGTTCCTGGCGGAAGCTGCCTATCGCGCGGCCTATGCTGCCCCGCTTGCACGGGGGGCGGCGAAATGAGGCTCCTTCTCCCGCTGGCCCTCCTTGCGTCGGGCCCGGCCGCGGCCGCGCCTTCCGATTCCGATTATTCGACGAAGGAAACGCGGACTGTGATGCACGATTACGCCAAGTGCGTGGTGCGCAGAAAGCCCGCCAAGGCGGCCGAAGCGATCTCGGCGAATCTGGACAATGCGACTCTCCGTCGAAAATATCCGATGCTGATGTCGCCCGATTGCCTGGGCAATGCGGCTCGGGACGGCGTGCAGATGCGCTTCGGCGGGGATCTCTATCGCTACGCCCTCGCGGACGCGCTGGTGAACCGCGATCTCGCCGGCTGGACAATTCCCGATCTTGCCGGATTTCCTCCCCTCGTCCATCGCGACCCCGGCGAAGCGCCGTCCCCGACGGATTCGGATGGCAAGCCGCTGGGCAAGCGCCAGCATGAAGCGGCCTTGGCGCAGCATGAGACGGAAGCAACCTTCGCCTATCTGTCCCGCTACGGCGAATGCGCCGTTCGCGGCGACGCTGCCGGCTCGAAGGCCCTGCTCCTGACCGACCCGGACACTCCCCAGGAGGCGGCGGCTTTCAACGCTCTCCGGCCCGTCCTCGAAGCGTGCCTCGTCGAAGGCCGGACCGTGAGCTTCGGCAAGGTCGCCCTGCGCGGTTCGATCGCGATCAATTTCTACCGGCTCGCCCATGCGGCGCGGGCCGCCGCAACTGGAACGGCCGGATAATGCCCAAGGTTAAAGTCGACGGAATCGAGATCGAGGTGCCCCAGGGCGCGACCGTGCTTCAGGCGTGCGAGCTTGCGGGCAAGGAAATCCCGCGTTTCTGCTATCATGAGCGGCTGTCGATCGCCGGCAATTGCCGGATGTGCCTCGTCGAGGTGAAGCCCGGGCCGCCCAAGCCGCAGGCGAGCTGCGCCCTTCCGGCGGCGGACGGGCAGGAAATCTCGACCATGTCGCCGACCGTCAAGAAGGCGCGCGAAGGGGTGATGGAGTTCCTGCTCATCAACCACCCGCTCGACTGCCCGATCTGCGACCAGGGCGGCGAATGCGACCTCCAGGACCAGGCCATGGCCTATGGCCGGGGCCACAGCCGCTTCGCCGAGAACAAAAGGGCGGTGACCGAGAAATATATGGGCCCGGTCGTCAAGACGATCATGACCCGCTGCATCCAGTGCACGCGCTGCGTCAGGTTCGCCGAGGAAGTGGCGGGCGTCGAGGAAATAGGCGCGATCGGCCGCGGTGAGAATATGGAGATCACCTCCTATCTGGAGGGGGCGGTGACCTCCGAGCTCTCGGGCAACGTCGTCGATCTGTGCCCGGTCGGAGCGCTCGTCTCCAAGCCTTACAGCTTCGAAGCGCGTCCCTGGGAGCTTCGCAAGGTGCCGGGGATCGACGTCATGGATGCGGTCGGGACCAACATCCGGATCGACCACCGCTTCCGCGAGGTGATGCGGGCGCTTCCCCGCCTCAACGAGGACGTCAACGAGGAGTGGGCCAGCGACAAGACCCGCCATGCGGTGGACGGGCTGGTCCGCAACCGGCTCGACCGGCCCTGGGTGCGCCGCGACGGCAAGCTCCGGCCGGCGACCTGGGAAGAGGCGTTCGAGGCCATTGCCGGGCGGCTGAACGGCGCCGGCGGCGACCAGGTGGCGGCGATCGCGGGCGACCTCCAGGACCTGGAATCGATTTTCGCGTTGAAGACGCTGCTCGGAGCCTATGGCTCGAAGCTGCACGAATGCCGGCAGGACGGCGCCCAGTTCGACGTTTCGAGCCCTGCAGCCTATCGCTTCAACCCGACCATCGCCGGGATCGAGACGGCGTCCGCAATCCTCCTCGTCGGCACCAACCCGCGCTGGGAAGCGCCGCTCGTCAATACCCGAATCCGCAAGGCGGTGAAGGCGGGCGGACAGGTCTTCCGGATCGGTCCGCGGGTCGATCTCACCTATCCGGTGGAGGAGCTCGGCGACGACCTTGCGATCCTCGGCAAGCTGCCCAAGGCGGTGACCGAGGCGTTCGTGGGCAAGGCGAATTCGGCCGTCATCGTCGGAATGGGCGCTCTCGCCGTTCAGGGGGCTTATGAAGCGGCCCGAGCCGCCGCCGCGGCGCTCGGCGCCGGCTTCGGACTGGTCCACACCGCCGCCGCCCGGGTCGGAGCCCTCGACGTCGGCTTCGTCACGGACGGCGGAGTGGAAGCCATCCGGGCCCGCGCCGGGGGACTCAAGGCCCTGTTCCTGCTAGGCGCCGACGAGATCGATACCTCCGCCTTCGCCGACACCTTCACGATCTACATCGGCACCCATGGCGACCGAGGAGTCCGCCACGCCGACGTCATCCTTCCGGGTGCCGCCTACACCGAGAAGCACGGCATCTACGTCAATCTCGAGGGGCGGGTGCAGATGTCCGAATTCGCCGTCCACCCCCCGGGCGAGGCGCGCGAGGACTGGACGATCCTGCGGGCCTTGTCCGACGTCCTCGGCAAGACCTTGCCGTTCGACTCCCTGTCGCAGCTTCGCGCCGCGATCGCCGCCGAGGTGCCGAGGCTGGGCGTCGCCGGACTGAGCGCCGTCGATCCGCTCCCCGCTTTCTCGGGCGCGGCCCCCGGCGTCGAGGGCGCGATCGTCTATCCGATCCAGGATTTCTATTTGACCAACCCGATCGCCCGGTCCTCGCCGACGCTCCAGCGCTGCTCGGCCGAGATTCTCCACGGGCAAAGTTTCCAGGAGGCCGCGGAATGACGAAGCTCGCTTCCTTTCGTCATGCCAGCGAAGGCTGGCATCCAAGCGGCCGTGGAGCCGCGCGTCCAGCATGGACCCCAGCCTGCGCTGGGGTGACGGTGATCGCATGACCGCCTGGATGCAGAGCACCTGGCTGGGCGAGAGCTTCGGCTGGTTCCTCGCCACATTGATCTTCATCCTGATGATCGCGCTGCCTTTGATGCTGGCGGTGGCGATGGTCATCTATGCGGACCGCAAGATCTGGGCGGCGATGGCGCTTCGCCGGGGGCCCAACGTCGTCGGGCCGCTCGGTCTTCTCCAGAGCTTCGCCGACGGGCTCAAGGTCTTCCTTAAGGAGACGATCATCCCGTCGAGCGCCAATCGGGGCCTGTTCATCATCGCCCCGATCCTGACCTTCACCGTCGCCCTGGTGGGATGGGCGGTGATCCCGTTCGGGCCCGGAATGGTCCTCGCCGACATCAATGTCGGGCTGCTCTATCTGCTCGCCGTTTCGTCGCTCGGGGTCTACGGAGTGATCATCGCCGGCTGGGCGTCCAACTCCAAATATCCCTTCTACTCCGCCCTGCGAGCGGCGGCCCAGATGGTCAGCTACGAGGTTTCGGTCGGCTTCGTCCTGGTTCCGGTCGTCCTCTGGTCGGAGACGTTCAACCTGTCCGGGATCATCGAGGCGCAGCGAAGCCATTTGTGGATCCTGAACGGCTTCGGCTTCAACCCGCTCTTCCTTCCGCTGGCGGTGATCTTCCTTATCTCGGCCATGGCCGAGACGGCCCGGGCCCCGTTCGACCTCACCGAGGCGGAGAGCGAGCTCGTCGCCGGCTACCAGACCGAATACAGCTCGATGAGCTTCGCGCTCTTCTGGCTCGGCGAATATGGCAACGTCCTGCTGATGTGCGGGATGACGGCCTTGCTGTTCTGGGGCGGCTGGCTTCCGCCGGTCGACTGGGCACCGCTCTATGCCATCCCCGGGATATTCTGGTTCCTGGCCAAGATCCTGTTCTTCTTCTTCGTGTTCAGCTGGGTGAAGGCGACGGTTCCGCGCTTCCGCTACGACCAGCTGATGCGGCTGGGCTGGAAGATATTCCTTCCAATCTCGCTGATCTGGGTGTTCCTCGTTTCGGGCTATCTGATGCTCAACCGCTACAATTGCTCCGACGACTGGAGGAGCTACACGCCCCGCGAGGCGGGATCCGAATATTGCAAAGGCGCCGCGCGATGATCGCCCACTGGATCAAGTCCTTCTTCCTCTGGGAGTTCGTGAAGGCGCACTGGCTGACCTTGAAATATTTCTTCAAGCCCAAGGCGACGATCAACTATCCGTTCGAGAAGAACCCCTTGAGCCCGCGCTTCCGCGGCGAGCACGCCCTTCGGCGCTATCCGAACGGCGAGGAGCGCTGCATCGCGTGCAAGCTTTGCGAGGCGGTCTGCCCGGCGCTCGCCATCACCATCGAGGCCGAGCCCAGGGAAGACGGAAGCCGCCGGACCACCCGCTACGACATCGACATGGTGAAGTGCATCTATTGCGGCCTGTGCCAGGAAGCCTGCCCGGTCGACGCCATCGTCGAGGGGCCGAATTTCGAATATGCGACCGAAACCCGGGAGGAATTGCTCTACGACAAGGCGAAACTGCTCGCCAACGGCGACAAATGGGAACGGGCGCTCGCGGCCAACCTTGCCGCCGATGCCCCCTACCGCTAAGCGCCGGGCCGTCTTCACATGAGCGTTTCCCGATTCCCCCCCGTCATGCCAGCGAAGGCTGGCATCCATGCCGCCGGCGAGACTCGCCGTGCGGGTGGAGAGACTGCGTGGACCCCAGCCTTCGCCGGGGTGACGGGTTCCCCGTCATGATCGAAGCCTTCGCCTTCTACCTGTTCGCGACGCTCGTCATCGCCAGCGGAGTGATGACGATCCTGTCGCGTAACCCGGTCCATTCGGTGCTCTGGCTGATCCTCGCCTTCTTCAATGCGGCGGGTCTGTTCCTGATCCTCGGGGCCGAGTTCATCGCCATGCTTCTGGTGATCGTCTACGTCGGGGCGGTCGCGGTGCTCTTCCTGTTCGTGGTGATGATGCTGGACGTCGATTTCGCCACGCTCCGGGCCGGGGTCGCGCGCTACTGGCCGTTCGGCTTCGGCCTCGCCCTGGTCCTCTTCGTCGAGATCTTCTTCGCCGTCATGGCCTGGAACGCGGGAGCGCTCGGCGCCGGGGTGCGCGGCGCTCCGACCGATCCGAACATTCCGAACATCGAGGCGCTCGGGCGGATCCTCTACACACGCTACCTCTACGTCTTCGAGGCCGCCGGGCTGGTGCTGCTGGTGGCGATGATCGGGGCGATCGTCCTCACCCACCGCACCCGAAGCGGGCTCAGGCCCCAGAATGTGAGCGACCAGAACCGCCGCCGGCCCGAGGATGCGGTAGTCAACATGCAGCCCGGAGTGGGGGAGGGGATGAAGCTGTGATGGCCCTCGTCAATTCCGTCATGCCAGCGAAGGCTGGCATCCATTCGGACTCACCATGGACCCCAGCCTGCGCTGGGGTGACGGGTGTCCCGTCATGATCGGTCTCGGCCACTATCTCGCCGTCGGAGCGATCCTGTTCGTGCTGGGGGTGTTCGGCATCTTCCTCAATCGCAAGAACGTCATCGTCATCCTGATGGCGATCGAGCTCATCCTGCTCGCGGTCAACATCAACCTCGTCGCCTTCTCCGCCTATCTCGGCGACATGGTCGGCCAGGTCTTCGCCATGTTCGTCCTCACCGTCGCCGCCGGCGAAGCGGCGATCGGCCTCGCCATCCTCGTCATCTACTTCCGGGGCCGGGGCACGATCGCGGTCGACGACATCAACCAGATGAAGGGGTGAGGGGGATGACTTTCGTCATGCCAGCGAAGGCTGGCATCCATACTGAATCAGCATGGACCCCAGCCTTCGCTGGGGTGACGGCGCGCGCATGACCGTCCAGCTCATCGTCTTCCTGCCGCTTCTGGCGGCGATCGTCGCCGGGCTCGGCAACCGGCTGCTCGGCAATTTCGCCGCCAAGCTGATCACCACGGGCGCGCTGTTCGTCGCCTGCGCCCTGTCCTGGCCGATCTTCCTGGGCTTCATCGCCGGCACCGAGCAGAGCCAGCTCCACCCCGTCCTCGCCTGGATCCATTCCGAGCCGATGCGGGTCGACTGGAGCCTGAGGGTGGACGCGCTGACGTCCGTGATGCTGGTGGTGGTGACGACGGTTTCCGCCCTCGTCCATCTCTACAGCTGGGGCTATATGGCGGAGGACGACAGCCAGCCCCGCTTCTTCGCCTACCTCTCGCTCTTCACCTTCGCGATGCTGATGCTGGTGACGGCGGACAATCTCGTCCAGATGTTCTTCGGCTGGGAGGGGGTCGGACTGGCCTCCTACCTGCTGATCGGCTTCTGGTACCACAAGCCTTCGGCCAACGCCGCGGCGCTCAAGGCCTTCGTCGTCAACCGGGTCGGCGATTTCGGCTTCTCGCTGGGGATATTCGCCACCTTCCTGGTCTTCGGAACGGTCTCGATCCCCGAGATCCTCGCCGCCTCGCCCGGAATGGCCGGATCGACGATCGGCTTCCTTGGGGCACGCTTCGACACTATGACCCTCATCTGTATCCTCCTGTTCATCGGGGCGATGGGCAAGTCGGCGCAGCTCGGCCTCCACACCTGGCTTCCGGACGCGATGGAAGGCCCGACCCCCGTTTCCGCGCTGATCCACGCCGCGACGATGGTGACGGCGGGCGTGTTCATGGTCTGCCGGCTGTCGCCGATGTTCGAGACCAGCGAGACCGCGCTGACAATGGTCACCGTGATCGGGGCGGCCACCGCCATCTTCGCCGCAACCGTCGGAACGGTCCAGAACGATATCAAGCGGGTGATCGCTTACTCGACCTGCTCGCAATTGGGCTACATGTTCTTTGCCGCCGGGGTGGGCGCCTATGGAGCGGCGATGTTCCATCTCTTCACCCACGCCTTCTTCAAGGCCCTGCTCTTCCTCGGCGCCGGCTCGGTGATCCACGCCATGCATCACGAGCAGGACATGCGTTTCTACGGAGCGCTCCGGAAAGAGATCCCGTTCACCTTCTGGGCGATGCTGATCGGCACGCTTGCGATCACCGGGGTAGGCGTGCTCGGAGTGTTCGGCTTCGCCGGCTTCTATTCGAAGGACGCGATCATCGAGAGCGCCTTCGCCAGCGGCACCGGAGTCGGCGGCTTCGCCTTCGCGATCGGAGTCCTGGCGGCCTTGCTGACCAGCTTCTACAGCTGGCGCCTGATGTTCCTCACCTTCTGGGGCAAGCCGCGCTGGGCGGCATCGGAGCATATCCGGCACGCGCTTCACGATCACGGCCATCACGATCCGGCCGCCGAGGATAGCGGCCACGACACCCGTCCGCACGAGGCTTCAGCGCAGCAGATACCGGCCGGCACCGGCGGCTACCATCCGCATGAAAGCCCCTGGACCATGCTGGTGCCGCTGGGCGTGCTCTCGCTCGGCGCCGTCTTCGCCGGCCTGCTTTTCCACCATCCGTTCATCGAAGTGGAGGAAGGCGCGGCCTTCTGGGGCGGAAGTATCTATTTCGACGCGCATCTGATGCACGAGATCCACGAAGTGCCGCTCTGGGTGAAGCTCGCCCCCGCCGCGGTGATGATCATCGGCTTCCTGATCGCCCTCCAGGCCTATATCCGGAACACCGACATCCCCGGCCGCTTCACCGGCCAGTGGGGGATCCTCTACAATTTCTTCTACAACAAATGGTATTTCGACGAGATCTATAACGTGATCTTCATCCGGCCGTCTTTGTGGCTCGGCCGCCTGTTCTGGAAGCGCGGGGACGAGAAGATCATCGACCGCTTCGGCCCCGACGGCGCCGCGACCGCGGTCCGGGTGGGCAACGTCCTCACTGCCCGGCTCCAGTCCGGCTATCTCTACACTTATGCGCTGGTGATGCTGATCGGCCTCGCCGCCGCCGCCACCTGGGCGATGGCGCGATGATCAGCTCGCCGATCACCGCCTCGCTCGAATTCGGCTTTCCGATCCTGTCGGAGATGCTCCTGATCCCGCTCGCCGCGGCGATCGTCTGCCTGTGCGTCTCCGCCAACAGCGCCCGCTGGGTGGCGCTGATCGCTACCCTCATCGAGCTCGCGCTCGGGATCCTGTTGTGGACCAATTATCAGCTTCGCGGCGACCAGTGGCAGTTCCAGGAGCTGTGGACGCTCGACAAGGGCGAGCCGATCTTCGGCCGCTTCTACTGGGCGCTCGGAGTCGACGGCATCGCCATCATGCTGGTCCTTCTCACCGTCTTCCTGATGCCGATCTGCATCCTTGCCAGCTGGAAAGCGATCGAGCGGCGGGTTCCGGAATATATGGCGGCCTTCCTCCTCGTGGAGACGATGACCCTCGGCGTGTTCATGGCCCAGGACATCTTCCTCTTCTACATCTTCTTCGAGGCCGGCCTGATCCCGATGTTCCTGATCATCGGAATCTGGGGAGGCGCCGAGCGGATCTACGCAAGCTACAAATTCTTCCTCTACACTCTGCTCGGCTCCGTGCTGATGCTGGTCGCGATGCTGTGGATGGTGGATTATGCCGGCACCACCGCCATCCCGAAGCTGATGGTGACCAGTTTCCCGCCCGAGGCCCAGACCTGGCTCTGGCTGGCCTTCTTCGCAAGCTTCGCGGTCAAGATGCCGATGTGGCCGGTCCACACCTGGCTCCCCGACGCCCACGTCCAGGCGCCGACCGCGGGCTCGGTGATCCTCGCCGGAGTGCTTTTGAAGCTGGGCGGCTACGGCTTCCTCCGCTTCTCGCTGCCCATGTTCCCGGAAGCCTCGGCCCAGCTCGTCTGGCTGATCTTCGCCCTGAGCCTGATCGCCATCGTCTACACCTCGCTGGTCGCCCTGGTGCAGCGCGACATGAAGAAGCTGATCGCTTATTCCTCGGTCGCGCACATGGCCTTCGTCACCATCGGCCTGTTCGCCTTCAACCGGCAGGGGATCGAGGGCGGGATCATCGTCATGCTCAGCCACGGCCTGGTCTCGGCCGCGCTCTTCCTGTGCGTGGGCGTCGTCTACGACCGGCTGCATACCCGCGAGATCGACCGCTACGGCGGCCTTTCCAACAACATGCCGGCCTTCGCCTTGCTGTTCCTGCTCTTCACCATGGCCTCGATCGGCTTGCCGGGGACGAGCGGCTTCGTCGGCGAGTTCCTGGCTCTCGTCGGCGCCTACGAGGCGAACAGCCTCGTCGCGGCCATCGCGACGACCGGGATCATCCTCGGCGCCGCCTACATGCTCTGGCTCTACTGGCGCGTCGCCTACGGCACCAGCCGAAACGCCGACGCCGCGGCGATGCCGGATCTCGACAAGCGCGAGCTCGCTTCCCTCGGAGCGATCGCCGCGGTGGTGCTGTGGATGGGCGTCTATCCGGAAAGCTTCATGTCGACGATACGACGCGAC
The DNA here is from genome assembly GCA_049590095.1 of Allosphingosinicella sp. GTDB lineage: Bacteria > Pseudomonadota > Alphaproteobacteria > Sphingomonadales > Sphingomonadaceae > Allosphingosinicella. The sequence goes on from JBAWCC010000319.1 coordinate 32,144, forward strand.
GTCGGCTTCCTGATGGCGCGCATCGAGCGGGCCAACCCGCCCGGCGACGCCGCTCCGACGGACAAGGCGGGCGCGCCCCTGCCGAGGGCGGGTTCGGCCGAGCCCAAGGCCCCGGCGCCCGAGCCCGTGCCGGAAGGCCCCGAGCCCGAGGGCCACAGCCATGCGCCCGGGGAGGAGCATTGATGAATTCCCCCGTCATCCCGGCGAAAGCCGGGACCTCAGGACAAGAAGTCTCTGCGGGTCTCCCCGAGGCCCCGGCTTTCGCCGGGGTGACGGTGTAGCATGACCGCCTCCCTTCTCCTCACCTTGCCCGAGATCATCCTCACTCTGGCGGCGCTGGCGCTGATGATGGCGGCCGCCTGGATGGGCGACAAGAGCGCCCGTCTGCTCACCTGGGCGGGGGTCGCCGCCTTGGCCGTCGCCGCCTTCTGGACTCCGGGTATTTCGGCCCGAGGCGGGACGGCCTTCGACGGCCTGTTCATCGGGGACGGCTTCGCCGCCTTCGCCAAGATCCTCATTTACATCGCCGCCGCCGTCTCGCTGATCGCGGCCTCGGGCTGGTTCAGTCGCGACCGCGACTATCGGGCCGAATACCCCTGCCTGATCCTGCTTTCCTGCGTCGGGATGGGAATGATGGCCTCGGCTGGCGATCTTCTCACTCTCTATGTCGGCCTCGAGCTCCAGAGTCTGTCGGCCTACGTCCTCGCCAGCTTCCAGAGGCGCGACAACCGCTCGGCCGAGGCGGGCCTCAAATATTTCGTCCTCGGGGCCCTCGCCTCGGGCATCCTGCTCTACGGAGTGTCGCTCCTCTACGGCTTCACCGGCTCGACCCTGTTCGGCGAGATCAACGCCGCTTTGGGCCGCGACGGAATCTCCACCGGCGAGCTTTTCGGGATAGTCTTCGTCCTGGCCGGGATCGCCTTCAAGGTCTCGGCGGTGCCGTTCCACATGTGGACCCCGGACGTCTACGAGGGCGCTCCGACCCCGGTGACCGCCTTCTTCGCCTCGGCGCCCAAGGTCGCGGCGATGGCTCTGCTCGTCCGAGTGGCGATCGAGGCGATGGGGCCCGCCACCTTCGAGTGGCGCCAGATCGTCATCTTCATGGCATTGGCCTCGACCATATTGGGCGGGGTCGCCGCCATCGGTCAGCCCAACATCAAGCGGCTGCTCGCTTATTCGTCGATCAACAATGTCGGCTTCGCACTGATCGGCCTCGCCGCGGCGACCCGCTACGGGGTGGCCTCCGTGCTCTTCTACATGGCCGTCTATACGGCGATGACTCTCGGCACCTTCCTCATCGTCCTGAGGATGCGGGATTCGGAAGGGCGCCCGGTGGAGAGCATCTCAAGCCTCTCGGGCCTCTCCACCACCCGGCCCTGGCTCGCCGCCGGAATGGCGATCTTCATGTTCAGCCTCGCCGGAGTGCCGCCCTTGTTCGGCTTCTGGCCCAAGTTCCTGGTCTTCGACGCAGCGGTCAGGGCCGATCTTACCTGGCTCGCCGCCGTCGGGATCGCCACTTCGGTGATCAGCGCCTTTTATTATCTCAAGATCGTCAAGACGATGTATTTCGACGATCCGGCCCCCGCCTTCGCCGAGACCAATGACGTCCCGCAATCGGTCCTGATCGTTCTCGCGGCCCTGTTCGTCTCGCCGCTCGGCTATGTCAGCATCCCCTTCATCGGCCGGATGGCCGACAACGCCGCAAGCGCGTTGTTCTAGAGAATGATCGGCTCAGGCTGATCTGGAACCCGTCAGATCCGGCGCGCGTCCGTCCGCTAAACCATCACCCCAGCGAAAGCCGGACCTTTGCATAAGCCGCCGGATCTTAGCCCCTCACCTTCAGGGGAGGGGTTGGGGTGGGGGTTGTCGGCTCGCTTCACCGACGTCGGCGAACATTCTGCCCCACATTCCCCACCCCCAACCCCTCCCCTGAAGGGGAGGGGCTTTGGCCCCGCGCGCCTCG
>JBAWCC010000320.1:0-2498 GCA_049590095.1 Allosphingosinicella sp.
CTCCCCGAGCAAGCTCGGGGAGGAATGAGCTCGGGGAGAGTATAATAGGCTCTTTCCTATCTGTTCCTTTTGTGTTCTACTTCCCGCCATGGCACAGGACGATTCGGACACGCCCCCGCCCCGCCGAATCACCCTCGCGGCGAAGATGCGGTTCCTGAAGGGGGTTCGGGCGGGGGAGTCGCGGGAGGAGGCGGCGGCGGGGACGGGGTTTGGCTGGAAGGCCTTTTATCAGGTCCGGCGGCGGGATCCGATCTACGAATTCGCCTGGCGGACGGCGATGGAGCTTTGCGCGCGGGACGCGCAGGACGCCCGAAGGGCGGCGGACGATCTCGCCGAGGTGCGGGCGGAAGGGACGATCGAGGGGGAGAACAGGCGGCTGCTCCAGCTCAGGGTGCGGGGGCACCGGTTCGACGAAAGGCGAAAGCAGATCTTCCTCGACCATTTCGCCGGGACCGCGGACGAGCATGCGGCGGCGGAGGCGGCCGGAGTGGCCTATTCGACGGTGCGCTCGCACCTGCGCGGCGATCCCGGCTTCAGGGCGCTTCGCGACGAGGCGCTGGACATGGCCTATGCGCGACTCGAGGCGGAATCGGTTCGGCAGCGGCTCGAGGCCCAGCAGCGGCTTCGCGACAATCTCGAGCCCAAGGGCGAGACGGCGCTGGAATTCGAGCGGGTGATGAAGCTCCTCGCCCGCTACGACCGCAAAAGCGGGCGGGTGGCGAGCCGCGAGCATCAGCCGTCGGCGAGCCGGGCGTGGAGCTTCGAGGACGCGATCAAGGCGCTCGACAAGGCGCTCGATTCGCTCGGCACCCGGCGGGCGCCGTTTCCGCCGAACCTGCTGGAGGGCAAGACCGGGGACGGCGGCGGCGATGGGGAGGATTGCGGCGACGGCGGCGGGGACGGATGAGGGGCTTCGCCTTCGACTTCCCTTTGCCCCTCTACGGCCCGGTCTACACCAAATCCCTGCTCGGGCGGGAGGAGGTGCCGAACCGGGGGCAGAGCCTTTATCTGCTGGCCGAGCTGGCGAAGCTGACGCCCGAGCAGCGCCGGCTCGTCATCGCGAGGATGCCGGTGCTCGCGGTGAGGGCGCTGGCCGAGGAATGGTGGTGGCAGGTCCATGGCGGGCAGGAGGAGCCGCGAGCCGGGGCGGACGGGACGGACTGGCGGGTCTGGGCGATCGTCGCCGGGCGCGGTTTCGGCAAGACGAGAGCCGGGGCGGAATGGGTGTGGGCGCGGGCGCGCGAGGACGGATCGGCGCGGATCGCCCTGGTCGGCGCGACGATCGACGAGGTCGAGCGGGTGATGGTGGCGGGCGAGAGCGGGCTGCTCGCCTGCGCGCGCGGGCATGAACAGCCGCGCTGGATCGCCGCCAAAGGGATATTGCGCTTTCCCTCGGGCGCCCAGGCCCATGCCTTTTCCGCCGAGCGGCCGGAGAAATTGCGCGGGCCTCAGCATCATTATGCCTGGTGCGACGAGCTCGCCAAATGGCCCCGGGCCGAGGCGACCTGGAACAATCTGATGCTCGGGCTGAGGCTCGGCGAGCGGCCCAGGACCCTGGTGACGACGACTCCGCGGCCGGTGCCGCTGCTCAAGCGGGTGCTCGCCGACCCGCATTGCTCGAAGACCGAGGGGCGGACGGACGAGAATCCGCATCTGCCCGCCGATTTCCGGAGCGCGGTGGAGTCGATGTTCGGCGGGACGAGACTCGGGCGGCAGGAGCTTCAGGGGATGCTTCTCGAGGAGTTCGAGGGGGCCTTGTGGAGCCGGGAGCTGATCGAGTCGGCGCGCGGGCCGGCTCCGGCGCGGGACGCGGACTATGAGCGGATCGTGCTCGGGCTCGACCCGCCCGCCTCGAGCCATGGCGATTCGTGCGGGATCGTGGTCTGCGCCCGGGACCGGGAGGGCATTTGCTGGGTGGTCGCCGACCTCTCGATGGGCGGGCTCTCTCCCGAGGCCTGGGCGAGCCGGGTGGCCCAGGTCGCGGCCCTGTACGGGGCCAGGCTGATCGTCGCCGAGAAGAACCAGGGAGGCGAGATGATCGCCTCGAACCTGCGCGGGGCGGACGCCGACCTGCCGGTCAAGCTCGTCCATGCGGGGCCGAGCAAGGCGGCGCGAGCGGAGCCGGTCGCGCTCCGCTTCGAGACCGGACGGGCGAAGCTCGCCGGGCATTTTGCGGAGCTGGAGGACCAGCTTTGCGCCCTGACCTGGGCTGGCTATCAGGGGGCGGGCTCCCCCGACCGGGCCGACGCCATGGTGTGGGCGATGACCGAGCTGTTCGAGAAGGCGCGGCCGGCGCCGCGGATAAGCCGGCTTTAGGGGGGCGGTGCTTATTCCTCCCCAGGATTTCCTGGGGAGGGGGACCGCGCGAAGCGCGGTGGAGGGGTTCTTCGGAGGCTGGAAGGCCCCTCCACCACCCGGCTGCGCCGGGCGGTCCCCCTCCCTTTCCCCTCCACCACCCGGCTGCGCCGGGCGGTCCCCCTCCCCGAGCAAGCTCGGGG
>JBAWCC010000321.1:0-11517 GCA_049590095.1 Allosphingosinicella sp.
AAGTTGTGGATCACGTCGATCACTTCGCCGGTGTAGGTGTCGACCAGGACCACGTCGTTATAATAGCGGACCCACTGGGTCCCGTAGGGCGCATGCGGCAGGCGATACTGATAGGGATCGTTCAACCAGTAGCGGTTCGAGAAGAACAGCGAGTCGAGGACCACGCCGATCGACAGCCGGTTGTACCTGTAGTTGCGGTAGGGCGCGTAATAAGCGCCGGAGCGGAACAGGTTGCGGTTGGAATAGCGGTAGCGCTGCCAATCGTAGCGATTGTCGTTGCGCCAGCCGCGGTTCCAGTTGATCCGGCGGTTGTCGCGGCGGTCGCCGTAGCGGTCGCCCCGGCGGTCCCGGTCCCAATTGCCCTGGCGGGCGTCGCGCTGGCGGATGCCGTAATCCTCGCGCAGATTCTGCTCGACCCGGCGCTGATTGCGCAGCCCTTCGCGGGCGTAATTGCCGCCGATCGACTGGTCGATGCTCTGCCGGTTGGCCGCGCGGGTCTCCTGGACGCGCTGGCGATAGGCCTCGCGGTTCGTGTCGGTGCGTCCGCCGCCCCAGCGCTGAGTGCGCTGGACGTCGCCGGAGCCGCGCCTCTGGACCTGCTGCTGCACGGGCTCGGCCCGCTGCTGGCGCTGGACCCGCACGTCCTGGCGGACCTCCCGGCGCTCCTGGCGAACCTCTTGCCGCTGCTCGCGGCGCTCGGAGCGCGCCTGGTTGCGCTCGCCCAGCTCGCGATAACGCTCCGCGTTCCGCTCGGCGCGGGCCGCGGCCCGGTCGGGCTCCTGGGCCTGGGCCGCGATCGGCATCGCCGCCGTCGCTGCCATCAAAATTCCGAATAGGGCTTTACGCATCTCATACTCCTCATGCCCGGCCGCCTTTTCCGGCCCGCTCGACAAGGATGACTTGTGCCCCAGGCAGGATGAGCCGTTGCTGAACCGTGACGACGCCTTCCGTTCATCGAGGGCGGCCGCGACCGGGGTCGCGAAGCGCCGGAACCTGCCGCGCGGCGTCGGCGGGGTCGATGGCGGGGGGCGGGGCTGCCGAGATCCGGCCCTCGCCCCCGCGCATCCTGCCGGCGCGGCGCACCGCCTCGCGGATCCGGGGATAGATGCCGCAGCGGCAGATATTGGCGACCGCGGCATCAATCTCGGAATCGGTGGGTGCCGGGTTGCGGTCGATGAGGGCCGCGGCGGCCATGATCATCCCGGGGATGCAGAAGCCGCATTGCGGCAGATTCTCGGCCACGAAGGCCTGCTGGACCGGATGCGAGCGGTCGTTCGACAGCGCTTCGATGGTGGTGACGAAGCTGCCTTCGAGGTCGGCGACTCGGACCCGGCAGCTCCTCACCGCCTGGCCGTCGACATGGACGGTGCAGGCGCCGCAATGGCCGGTGCCGCAGCCATATTTGGTGCCGGTGAGATTGGACGCGTCGCGCAGCGCCCAAAGCAGGGGCGTTTCCGGATCCATGCGGTAGTGGACGGGCTGCCCGTTCACGGTAAAGCGGCTCATGACGCGGCGTTTCTAGGGGAGCGTGAGGGACGATGGAAAGCGAAAGGATCGCGGTGAGCCGGGAGGGCGGAGTCGCCCATGTCGAGCTCGCCCGCGAAGGCAAGTTCAACGCCATGGACAAAGAGATGTTCGAAGGCATCGGCGAGACCTTCCGGACGCTGGGCGCCGATCCGACGGTGCGCGCGATCCTGCTTTCCGGCCGCGGCCGCCACTTCACCGCCGGCCTCGACCTTCAATATGCCGCGAGCCAGTTCCCGCCGACCGACGATCCCGGCCGGGCGGCGGAGTCGCGGCTCCGCCACATCAAATGGCTCCAGGACGCGTTCACCGCCGCCGAGGAGGCGCGGCCGCCGGTGATCGCCGCGATCCACGGCGGATGCATCGGCGCCGGAGTGGACCTCGCGACCGCCTGCGACATTCGTCTCGCGTCCGCGGACGCCTTCTTCCAGGTCGCCGAAGTGGACGTCGCCATCACCGCCGATCTCGGCACCCTCCAGCGCCTCGCCCACCTCATCCCGGAAGGCATGGTTCGCGAGCTCGCGTACACCGGCCGGCGGTTGGAGTCGGAGGAGGCGGCCCGGCTCGGGCTGGTCAACCGGGTGCTTGCCGACCGCGACGCCCTGGTCGCGGCCGGGCTCGAGCTCGCCCGGGCCATCGCGGCCAAGTCGCCGCTCGCGGTGGCCGGCGCCAAGATGAGCCTCAACTACAGCCGCGGCCGGACGGTGGAGGAGGGGCTCCGCCACGTCGCCCTGTGGAATGCCGGAGCTTTGGTCAGCGCCGACCTCACCGCCGCAGTACAGGGGCGGCTGAGCAAGCAGGTCCCCGAGTTCGGGGACCTCGACGGCTGAGCGGACCATGCGGAGCCGTCCCGGACCAGGACGCCTCCGTTAAGCCGTTGCCTGACCTATGTTAAAGCCGGAACCTTGGCGGCGCGGAACGGTTGGTCTGCCTGAACCCCCAATCGATAGGCACGATCTTGGCCACCTCATTTCACGCCGATACCGGCGGCGCTCGCGCGTCCCGCTTCTTCAACGACGATTTCCAGCGCGGCCTCGCCCGTTGGAACCGCGCGCGGCTCGCGCCCGCCTTTCCCGATTCGGACTGGCCGGGCGCGGAGGAGCGCGACTTCCGGCTGCGTCGGCAGGAGGGGGAGTTTCTCGATTCGCTCCGGGCCGAGGTGGTCGCCGAAGCGGCGGCCGTGCCCACCGATCCGGATGGCTTCATTGCCTGGTTCGAAGGCCTGCGCGACCATGGGCCCGGCCAGAACGACCCGCTCTTCCCGTGGCTGGCCGAGACCGCGGACCGGGACCAGATGCGCTGGTTCCTGGGCCAGGAGGCGGCGGGCGAAGCGGGATTCGAGGATCTGCTTTCCTTCACCCAGGTCAGGATGCCGCCCCGGGCCAAGCTCGAATTCGCGCGCAATTACTGGGACGAGATGGGCCGCGGCAATCCCAAGGGGATGCACGGGCCGATGCTCGACGTCCTGATCGAGGAGCTCGAGCTCAAGGCCGATATCGACGCCACCGTTTGGGAAAGCCTCGCCCTCGCCAATGCGATGACCGGCATGGCCACGGCACGCCGCTACGCCTGGCATTCGGTGGGAGCGCTCGGAGCGATCGAGCTGACCGCGCCCGACCGCTCCGCCGCCACCGCCGCCGGGCTTCGCAGGCTCGGCTTCTCGGGCCGCGAGCGGCGCTATTTCGATCTCCACGCGGTGCTCGACGTCAAGCATAGCGAGGCCTGGAACCGGGAGGCCCTGAGGCCCCTCGTTGAGGAGGACCCGAGACGCGCCACCGCCATCGCCGAGGGCGCCTTGATTCGGCTCGACTGCGGGGCACGCTGCTTCGAGCGCTATCGCTCGGAGCTTTGGGGATGAAGAACGCCTTTGCTGACGGCGAGCCCGTCTCGGTTCAGCCTGTCCTCGAGAGATCCGCCCCGGTTCGCTGGGGGGTCGATTCGGAAACGAGCCGACTGACCGATGTCCTGCTCAGCCCGCCTACCCACCTTGCCATGGTGCCGTGCAACGCAGTCACCCGTGAAAGCCTTGCGCTCGGCCTCTCTTCCTGTGCCGCGAGCGCCGGAGCCCAGCATCGCGCATTGGTGGAGCGGCTCGAGGCGGCCGGAGTCGAATGCCATCTGGTTCCGGCCAAGCCGGGCCTGGCCGATCTCGCCTTCACCCGGGACAGCGTCTTCATGACGCCCTGGGGAATGATCGAGCTGAGCCCGTCGGAGCCGCACCGGCGCGGCGAGCCCGCGCATCTGGCGGCGGTGCTCCACCGACTCGGAATCGAATCGCTGGGGGCCGTCGGCGAAGGCAAGGTCGAAGGCGGCGACGTCTGCCTGGTTCGGCCGGGCCTGGTCATGATCGGCATTTCGGGTGAGCGAACCGACGAAGCGGGCGCGAGAGCGCTCGGCCGGATCTTCGAACGCCGCGGCTGGCGGGCGCTCTACACGCAAATCGACCCGCGCTATCTGCACCTCGACACCCAGTTCACCATGGTCTCGAAGCACCGCGCCGTGGCCTGCCTCGAGACTCTCGCGGCCGGATTCGCAGCGACGATGGCCGAGCTGGAAATCGATCTCATCCCGGCCACCCCCGACGAGGTGGATCGGCTCGAAGCCAATCTGCTCAGCCTCGGCGGCTGCCGAATCGTTGCGCCCGCTGGCGACACCCGGATCAACCGCGAGCTCCGGAAGCATGGATATGATCTGATCGAGGTCGGGATCGACCAGTTCGTGCGCTGCGGCGGCGGCGTGCATTGCCTGACCATGCCGCTCGCAAGGGCCGCTCCGCTGCCGTGACCGCGAACGAGGACGGTGGGCTGATCGACCTTCTCGCGGCGCTCGACGCCGCCGATTACCGATTCGTCGCGGTGACTCCCGAGACCCATCGACGGGTGCTGGAACGCGGCCACGGCCGGCTCGCTCAGGATCTCCGCGACATCTTCGGCTGGAGCCTGCCGTTCGATGGCTTGTTGCCGGAGCCGGTCCGGGAGGCCCTCGAACGAAGCGGGATGATTTCGCGAGAGGGCCGGCTGCTCAGGAGCCGGGTGCGGGTCTCCTCGCTCGATGGCAGGCTGTTCCTTCACTCCGCTTTCCCTACCGACGAGTCCGACTCGGTCTTCTTCGGCCCCGACAGCTATCGCTACGTACGCTTCCTCGCCGCGGAGCTGCCCCGGCTCGGTCCGGTGCGCCGCCTCGTCGATATCGGCGCGGGCAGCGGTGTCGGGGCGATCGCGGCGTCGGCGATCCTGCCCGGCGCCCGGGCCACCGCGACCGACATCAATCCGCTCGCCTTGCGCCTGGCCCGAATCAACGCCCGCCACGCCGGAGTCGTACTTGAAACGGTCGAGGCGAGCGGGATCGACGGGGTCGAGGGGCAGGTGGACCTGGTCATCGCCAACCCGCCCTTCGTCGCCGACCCGGCCGGGCGCCTGTACCGCGACGGCGGCGAGATGCACGGCGCCCGCCTCTCCCTCGACTGGGCACTCGCCGCCGCCCGCCGGGTCGAACCGGGGGGAGCGGTCCTGCTCTACACGGGAAGCGCGATCATGGACGGGCGCGACGGCCTGCGGGAGGCGCTGGAGGCGCAGCTGCCGGGCCTGGGCTGTTCGCTCGAATATTCGGAAATCGATCCCGACATTTTCGGCGAGCTGCTCGGCGAGCCGGGCTACGAGGAGGTCGAGCGGGTCGCCGCCGTCGGAGCCTCGATCCGCAAGGCGTGACTTGAATCGCGCCGCCGCCCCTGCTAACGGCCCCGGCGTGACGGCGCGGGCGGAGGCTCGCGACGAAGTGATTTTTATGCTATCGGCATTTTTCGAATGGGCGACCTGAGAGGTTGCCGGGAAATGCTTTTCAGACGGAGAGTGACGGGACTTTATGCAAATCATCGTTCGCGACAACAATGTCGACCAGGCGCTGCGGGCGCTCAAGAAGAAGCTGCAGCGTGAGGGCGTCTATCGCGAGATGAAGCTTCGCCGTCATTACGAGAAGCCGTCGGAGAAGCGCGCCCGCGAGCGCGCCGCGGCGATCCGCCGGGCCCGCAAGCTCGAGCGCAAGCGCGCTGAGCGCGACGGCGGCGGGGCGACCCGCTAAAGCCGGGCGGCCGGGAAACCGGCGCTTGCTTCGTTCGAGGGCGGCGATGTATCGCCGCCCTTCGCATTTCAGGGGAAGATCATGTCCGTCACCGCCGTACCTCTGCACCCCCTGAAGAAGGGTTCGGTCGCCAAGCTGTGGATCGCGCTGGCTGTGCTCGCCGCCCTCGCCGCGGCCTTCGCCTGGTGGGGGACCAGCGCCTTCCAGCCGGTGAAGACGGCGAGCGGGGTCACCCTCCGAACCCTCGCCGCCGGCTCGGGACCGAAGATCACCGACCAGGACGTCGTCGCGCTCCACTATAAATTGCACGCCAAGAGCCTGGACGCGCCGGTCGTCGAGGACAGCCGGGCGACCGGACAGCCGTTCGTGACCACCACCCAGGGCGTCTATCCCGGCTTCGGCGAGGGCCTCCAGCACATGCGCCCCGGCGGCTCCTACATCCTCACCCTCCCGCCCGGCACCCACGTCCCCGGGCCGATCCCGCCGGGCGCGCCGTTTTCCGCCCAGGACGACCTCGTCTTCGAGATCGAAATCCTCCAGGTCGAGCCGGGCGCCGGTCCGCGCTACATGGAGATGCAGCGCATGCAGCAGCTCCAGCAGCAGATGCAGATGCAGCAGATGCAGAGCGGCGCCCCGGGCGGCCCCGAAGCCGCCCCGCCGGAAGGCGCCCGCTAGAGCATTATCGCTTCAGCCTGAGTTACCCCGTCATGCCAGCGAAGGCTGGCATCCATGGGGCCGCAGGGCAAGGCTGGGGACTTGGCATGGAGCCCAGCTTTCGCTGGGGTGACGGGTTTAGCGAATGGACGCGCTCTGGGGAACGAGTTCAGAGTGACGGTGGGGGGCGCGGCTCGGCGGATCCGGGCGTGTCGTCATCGTCCTCCTCGTCGTCTCGGGACTTCTCCTCCAGCGCCACCTTGATCATCGCGACGATGGGATCGGCGAGCATCAGGCCCATCAGCCCGAACAGGGCTCCGAACAGGAGCTGGGCGCCGAGGACCAGGGCCGGAGCGAGGTCGACCGTCTTTCGGGCGACGTAGGGAACGATCAGATAGCCGTCGACGGTCTGGACGATGAAATAGACGGCGATCGCCCACAGGCCCGCGTTCATGCTGACGCTGAAGCCGGCGAGGACGATCAGGACCCCAGAGACGATCGCTCCGATATTGGGGATGAAGGCGAGCAGGCCGGTGAGGATTCCGAGCAAGGCCGCCATCGGCACTCCGCCCAAAGCGAGCAGGATCCAGGTGCCGACGCCCTCGACGGCCATTCCGAGCAGCCGTCCGGCCATCAGCCGCCTCAGGGTGAAGCCCATATGCTCGGCGGTGCTGTAGAAGCGCTCGCGGCTGCCCAGCGGCAGCATCCAGGCGACTCCGCGCTGGTAGAGGCGCGGCTCGACGGCGATGAAGATTCCGATGACCAGGATCATCACCGTCGAAGCGAGGACTCCGAGCGCGCTCGACACCGCCGTGCTCAGGCGGCCCAGGGTCCCCATCAGCTGGCCGCCGAGCTGGTTGACCTCGACCCCGCCCTGGACGATCCCGAGGCTGTTGCCCCAGGCGAGGACGCGGTTGCCCTGTGCGGTGATGACCTCGCGAAGCCGCTCGGCCTGGCCGGCCAGCTCGGTTCCGGCGAAATAGAAGACCCAGACGATGAAGGCGACCACGCTGAGCGTGACGATGGCGAGGCGCCAGCCGCGGCCGATCGGAAGCACCCGGCCGAGCAGCCTGGTGCCTCCGTCGAGCATCGAGGCCAGGACGATCCCGGCGACGATGAGAAGGAGCGGCTGGGCGAGGAAGATGATCGCGGCGATGGCGAGGGCGAGGCCGAACCAGACGCTGGCCCGCCTAAGCTCCTGGCGGATGAGCGGGTCGCGCATCTCGGCGGGGCCGGGCTGCTCGACATGGTGATCGGGACGAGCGGACGAAGCCTGGGCGGCCTCGGCAGCGGCGGAGTGCCCTGCGGCCTGCGATCCCGCCCCCTCCACGCTCACGGCGCCTTGCCCTCCTGCGGCCGGAGCGAGGTGCCGGCGCGGCCTCCGCGCATCGCCGTGATCCAGCTGATCGGGTTCAGATATTGCGACGAGCCGTCGAGGGAGAAAGTGATGAACTCGGCCCGGCCGCCGATATTCTCCCACGGAACGGCGCCGCCGAGCCCGTCGCCCGCCAGCGAGACGCGGCTGTCCGCCGACTTGTCGCGATTGTCGCCCTGCACCCAGACATGGCCCGTGGGGACGATCACCTTGGCGAAATTGTCGACGTCCGACAGGCCCATGTCGATCGTGTCGTAGCTTCGGCCGTCGGGCAGGGTCTCCCGGAAGACGGGCAGCCGGCAAAAAAGCTTGCCGTCCGGGCCCTGCAGCCTGTGCTCGCCATATTGGTCATGTTCGCAGGGCACGTTGTCGTCCACTTCGACCAGAACCGGGGCCCGCCGCTCGCGCTTCACCTCGCGGCCGTTGATGTAGAGGATTCCACCTTGCATCTCGATCGAGTCGCCGGGAAGGCCGATGACCCGCTTGATATAGTCGGACGTGCTTCCCGGCGGGGTGAGGATGACGATGTCCCCGCGCTCCGGCATCCGTCCGAACAGGCGGCCTTCCATCGGCGGCAGGATGTGGAAGCTGGGCGAGACCCAGGACCAGCCGTAGGGATATTTGCTGACCACCAGCCTGTCGCCCTTGAGCAGCCCCGGCATCATCGATTCCGACGGGATGTAGAAGGGCTTGGCGATGAAGCTGTGGAAAGCCAGGACGGCCAGGATCAGCCAGAAGATGGCCTTGAGCTCGGCCCACCAGTCGGTGCCCTCCTTCTTCGACGCCGGAGCCGAGTCGGGCGCGGGGGTTCCCGAGTCGGGCGAGTCGGTCATGGCGGGGTCGCTGCTGCTCACCCTGGGCTCCTTGGCAACGGGCTGGAGGTAATGATGACGAAGGCCTGAGCGAAAGGATAGTCGTCCGTCATCGTCAAATGGATTTGCGCGAGGTGGCCCTCCGGGGTCAAAGCGTCAAGCCTCGCCTTGGCGCCGCCGGCCAGAGCGAGGGTAGGCGCTCCCGACGGCAGGTTGACGACTCCGATGTCGCGCATGAACACCCCGCGCCTGAAGCCGGTGCCGACCGCCTTGGAGAAGGCCTCCTTGGCGGCGAAGCGCTTGGCGTAGGTGCCGGCCCGGGTGAGAGGACGGCTTTCGGCCTTGGAGCGCTCCGTGTCGGTAAAGACCCGGTTGGTGAAGCGCTCTCCGAAGCGGGAGAGGCTATTCTCGATCCGGGAGATGTTGCACAGGTCGGAGCCGATTCCGATGATTGACGATCCCATCAGATCGTCACCCCGGCGGAAGCCGGGGCCTCGGGGAGACCCGTGGAGACTTCTTGTCCTGAGGTCCCGGCTTTCGCCGGGATGACGGAGCACCCTGTCATCCCCTCGCCTCGTTCATCAGGCCGCGCATCCTCCCCACGCTCTCCCCCAGCCCGGTGAAGATCGCCTCGCCGACCAGGAAGTGGCCGATGTTGAGCTCCCTCAGCTGGGGAATGGCGGCGATTGGCTGGACGTTGTCGAAGGTGAGGCCGTGGCCGGCATGGGGCTCGATCCCGTTCTTGGAAGCCAGAGCCGCGGCGTCGGCCAGGCGGCGGAGCTCCTCCGCCCGCTCCTCGCCCTCGAGATGCGCGTAGCGGCCGGTATGGAACTCGACGACCGGCGCCTTGAGCCGGATTGCCGCCTCGATCTGGCGCGGGTCGGGCTCGATGAACAGGCTGACCCGGATATTCGCTCCGGAGAGGGCCTCGATATAGGGCAACAAATGATCGACCTGCCCGGCGGCGTCGAGCCCCCCCTCGGTGGTGCGCTCCTCGCGCTTCTCGGGGACGAGGCAGGCGGCGTGGGGGCGGTGGCGGAGCGCGATCTCGAGCATCTCCCCGGTGGCCGCCATTTCGAGATTGAGCGGGATGGTCAGCCGGGCCGTCAGCTCGGCGATGTCCTCGTCGCGTATGTGGCGGCGATCCTCGCGCAGATGGGCGGTGATTCCGTCGGCTCCGGCCCCGGCGGCGAGCAGGGCGGCCCGCACCGGATCGGGAAAATCGCCGCCGCGCGCGTTCCTGATGGTCGCGACATGGTCGATATTGACCCCCAGACGAAGGCGACCCGTCATTCCGCCTTGCGGCTCCCGGGCTTCTCCGCAGGCAAAGCGGCCAGCTCCGCAGGCACCGCATCCTCGGCATAAGCGGGGACGTTGAGCCGGATCAAGGGAAAGAAGGGCAGGCCCAATTCGGCGGCGCCGTTGGAGCGGTCGACCAGCGCGGCGGCCGCGATCACTTCCCCGCCGGCGGCCTCGACCGCGGCGATCGCCTCGCGGGAGCTGAGGCCCGTGGTGACGACGTCCTCCACCAGCAGGACCTTTTGGCCGGGCCGGAGGCGGAAGCCGCGGCGAAGCTCGAAATTGCCGGCCGGGCGCTCGACGAACAAAGCCTCGACTCCGAGCGCCCGGCCCATCTCGTGGCCGATGATCACTCCGCCCATCGCGGGAGAGACGACGATCTCGATCGCCGAACGGATCTCGCGCGGCATCGAGGCGACGAGGGCGAATGCGAGCCGCGACGCGCGCACCGGATCCATCAGCACCCGGGCGCACTGGAGGTAACGCGGGCTGTGAAGGCCCGAGGAGAGGATGAAATGCCCCTCGAGCAGAGCCTCCGCGGCTCGGAATTCGGCGAGGATTTCCTCTTCGTCCATGGGTCCTTTTCTCTTCGTTTCGGCCGGCGGCCTGATAGGCCGCGAAAAGGGCGGCTTCAAGGCGATCCAAGAGCCTTGAGGCGCACCCGCCTCCTGCCTATAAGGCCGGCCAATCCGGCGCCCCGCCCCGAATCCGTACCGCTCCGTCGTCAAGGTCCCGAAGGGTTTAGATGAAGACTCCGCTTAAGCTCATCCTCGCCGCCGCCGCCTTCGGGCTGGCGCCGGCCGCCGCTCTCGCTCAGGCGGCTCCGGCATCCGCCCCGGCCCCGACGGAGCAGGCGCCCGCGCCCGCCGTCCAGGCTCCGAGGGATTCGATCAGCGCCGCTTCGCAGGCGGCGCCGGCTCAGCCCGGAGAGATGAGCCCGGCCGCCACCGGAGAGGAGGCGCCGTCCAACGCCAGCGTGCTCGCGACCAGCCCGGCCCGGACCGCCCCGGACGCGACCGTCGGCCAGCCGACCGGCGCGATGGGCTTCCAGCCGCAGGTGACCCCGATCGGCGAGGAAGCGCTCTGGTTCCACAACGTGATCCTCATGCCGATCATCACGATCATCTCGATCTTCGTCCTCGCCTTGCTCATCTACGTCATGGTCCGTTTCCGGCGCAGCGCCAATCCGGTGCCGTCGCGGACCACTCACAACACGATGCTCGAAGTGGTGTGGACTTTGGTCCCGGTTCTGATCCTGGTCGCGATCGCGGTGCCCTCGATCCGGCTGCTCGCCCACCAATATGCGCCGCCCAAGGCGGACATCACGGTCAAGGCGACCGGCAACCAATGGTATTGGACCTACACTTATCCCGACCATGGAGGGTTCGAGCTCGTCTCCAACGGCCTCAGCGACGAGGACGCGAAGAAGCGCGGCGAGCCGCGCCTGCTCGCCGTCGACGAGCGGATGGTGGTTCCTCAGGGCGCGACGGTGAAGGTGATCGTCACCGCCGCCGACGTCATCCACAGCTGGGGAGTCCCGGCTTTCTGGGTAAAGATGGACGCCGTGCCCGGCCGGCTCAACGAAACCTGGTTCAAGACCGACAAGCCCGGCGTCTATTACGGCCAGTGCTTCGAGCTTTGCGGCGCCCGCCACGCCTACATGCCGATCGCGGTCGAGGTGCTTCCGCCGGCGCAGTTCGCGGCCTGGGTCGCGTCGAAGGGCGGAACCATGCCGGGCAGCGAGCCGGCCGCCGCCGCTCCGGCCCAGCCGGCGGC
>JBAWCC010000322.1:0-4026 GCA_049590095.1 Allosphingosinicella sp.
CGATCGCACCGCGGCCGGCCGCAAGGGAGCTGACCCCGGTCGCTTCGGACAGATAACCGAGCGCCGTCGAATTGACGGCAGCCGCCGAGGAGCGGTTGCCGACGGCAGTCGAGCCGGCCCCGAGCGCCGTCGCGACGGTTCCGACGGCGGTCGCGTTGTCGTCCTGGGCGAGCGAATCCGCTCCGACGGCGACGGCTTCGGCGCCGAGCGCGCGGGAGATCGTGCCGAGGGCAGTGCTCGCGGCGCCGCTGGCGCTGGAGCGGTTTCCGAACGCGCTCGAAAGGGCGCCGCTGGCGGTTGCGATCACGCCGACAGCCGTCGTCTGCGCGCCCGAGGCTTCCGAATCGGCGCCGACGGCCACGGATTCCGCACCGGTCGCTTCGGAGAGATACCCGACCGCGGTCGAGTTGGCTGCGGCCGCCGACGAGCGGTTGCCGAGCGCGGTCGATCCGCCCAGCAGCGCCGTCGCGACGGTTCCGACTGCCGTCGAATTGTCGCCCTGAGCGAGCGAATCCGCGCCGACGGCGACGGCTTCGGCGCCAAGGCCGCGGGAGAGAGCGCCAATGGCGGTGCTCGCGGCGCCGGAAGCGCTGGAACGGTTGCCGAAGGCACTGGAGAGAGCGCCGGAAGCGGTGGCGACCGTGCCGACCGCGGTCGACTGGGCGCCCGAAGCCTCCGTATCGCCGCCGACGGCGACCGATTCGACGCCGGTGGAGGACGACAGCGAGCCGAGCGCGACGTTGAAGTCCTGGGTAGCCTCGGCCAGGCGGCCGACCGCGACCGCGGCTTCGTTCGAGGCCAAAGCGGCCGTGCCGATGGCGAGGCCGTCGGTCGAGCCCAGGGTCACGGTCGCGCTGTTGCCGATGGCGATGCCGCTGGTGGCGTTGACCGTGTTGAAGGCGCCCATGGCGACAGAGAACGACCCGGTTGTGCCGATCGTGTTGAAGTCGCCGACAGCGGTCGCCCCGGTGGCACCGGCGGCGATCTGGGTGCCAGTGCCGATCGCGGTGCTGAAGCCGGCGGCGGCGATGACCGGGCGGCTGGCGACGCCGCCGCTGCCGATGGCGGTCGAGGAACGGCCGGTAGCCTCGGAGCCGGCGCCGACGGCGGTGGCGTTCACGTCAGCCGCGGAGGAACGGTTGCCGAGCGCGGTCGAATCGTCGCCCAGTGCGGTCGAGACCACGCCGACCGCGACCGTGCGGTCGCCGGAAGCGAGCGAGTCGGTGCCGACCGCGACGCTCTCTTCGCCGGTAGCGGTGGCGAGCTGGCCCACGGCGGTGCTGAAGTCGGAGGCACCGGTGGTGGAATTGGTGCCGCACTCGGTCGTCAGCGAACCCGCGCCGTCGTTGCAAGGCGGGGTCGGATCGGCGGAAGCCGGCACCGCGTAGAAGACGGCCGCCGACATGGCGGTAGCCGCCAAGAGCTGGATCCTGGTCGTTCTGGTCATGAAACTTCCTCCCTGTATGGATTTGAAACTTTTCGTCGGTCCGCGACGGGACTGCCTGAAACAGGTGATACCCTGCACGCTCCCTGATCGGCAGCCGCACATTCGCCGGCTGGCGCCGTTTTCGGAGATGCATCTTTCGCTTGCAAGCTGATTCGTCTCGGGAGGGTGCGGGAATCAACTATTTTGGCTGGTTTCACCCTACTTCTCCCCTTTTTCGCCCGTTGCGCGTCCCTGCCGCAACAGTCTGGAGACAAAAGCGGGTTCCGAGCCGGGCGACCGGAACCTTCTTCCACCTTCGACGCGGCGGGATCGGCCAAGCGCATGGATTAACGCCTCCGCAGGCGCTAGGCGGACCCCGCCACGAGAAATGGGAGCGCGTCTTGGCCGGATACGAGCTGATCTCAGGGATCGAAGTGGATCGGCGGCTGAGGGCCTTTATCGAGGAAGAGGCGCTTCCGGGCACCGGCATCGAGCCCGCCGCCTTCTGGTTCGGCTTCTCTTCGCTGCTTCGCGAGCTCGCCCCCGAGAACAGGCGCCTCCTGCGCCGCCGCGAGGACCTGCAGGCCCGGATCGACGAGCGCAACGCGCAGCTCGGCGGCAGGCCGGGCGACGCGGACGACGAAGAGGAGTTCCTCCGCGACATCGGGTACCTCGTCGATCCGCCCGCGCCCTTCCTCATCGGGACCGAAAATGTCGACCCGGAGATCGCCCGGATCGCCGGACCGCAGCTGGTCGTGCCCGTCAGCAACGCCCGTTACGCGCTCAACGCCGCCAACGCCCGCTGGGGCAGCCTCTACGACGCCCTCTACGGAACCGACGTGCTGGGCGACCGGCCGCCGGCCGGCGGGTATGACGAGGAGCGGGGGAAGCGGGTAATGGCCTGGGGCCGGGCCTTCCTCGACGAGATCGCCCCTCTGACGGGAGGCAGCCACCGGGACGTCACGCGCTACGCGCTCGAGAGCGGCCGTTTCGTCACCGACCAGGGCGAGCTTCGCGACCCGTCGCTTCTCGCCGGTCGGCGGGGGCCGTCCTTGCTCCTGCGCCACCACGATCTTCACGTCGAGATACTCATCGACCGAGAGCATCCGATCGGCCGCGCCGACCCTGCGGGCGTGGCGGACATCCTGCTCGAAAGCGCGCTCACGGCGATCATGGATTGCGAG
This sequence comes from Allosphingosinicella sp., assembly GCA_049590095.1. GTDB lineage: Bacteria > Pseudomonadota > Alphaproteobacteria > Sphingomonadales > Sphingomonadaceae > Allosphingosinicella. The sequence continues at coordinate 2,611 of JBAWCC010000322.1, forward strand.
GATTCGGTGGCCGCCGTCGACGCCGAGGACAAGGTCGAAGTCTATCGCAACTGGCTCGGGCTGATGAAGGGGACGCTGAGCGCCGGCTTCGACAAGGGAGGCCGCAGCGTCGAACGGCGGCTCGCTTCGGACCGGATCTACGATGCACCGGACGGGAGCATTCTCACCCTCAAGGGCCGGGCACTGATGTTCGTCCGCAACGTCGGCCACCTGATGGCCAATCCGATGATCCGGATCGACGGCGAGGACGCCCAGGAGGGACTCGCCGACGCGGTGATCACTTCCCTCGCCGCTCTCCACGACATCAGGGGCGCCCGCTCCAACAGCCGTGCCGGCTCGATCTATATCGTCAAGCCGAAGATGCACGGCCCGGAGGAAGCCGCCTTCGCCGGCCGCCTGTTCGACCGCACCGAGGATCTGCTCGGCCTTCCCCGCCATAGCGTCAAGATAGGCGTGATGGACGAGGAGCGCCGAACCAGCGTCAACCTCGCCGCGGTGATCCGCGAGGTCAGGGACCGGATCGTGTTCATCAATACCGGCTTCCTCGACCGCACCGGCGACGAGATCCATACCGCGATGAAGCTCGGCCCGGTGATCCGCAAGGCCGAGATGAAGAGCGCGCAATGGCTTCGCGCCTACGAGGACAATAATGTCGACGTCGGCCTGGCCTGCGGCTTTGCCGGCCGGGCCCAGATCGGCAAGGGAATGTGGGCGATGCCGGACCTGATGGCCGACATGCTCGACCAGAAGATCGCCCACCCGCGGGCCGGGGCCGGAACCGCCTGGGTCCCCTCCCCCACCGCCGCGACCCTCCACGCGATCCACTACCACCGGGTCGACGTGGCGGCGCGCCAGCGCGAGCTGGCCGTTCGGGCGCCCGCGGCCCTGCGCGATCTGCTCACCGTGCCGGCGGCGACCGGACGGGACTGGTCTCGGGAAGAGATAGCCGAGGAGCTCGACAACAATATCCAGGGCATATTGGGCTATGTCGTGCGCTGGATCGACCAGGGCGTCGGCTGCTCCAAGGTGCCGGACGTCCACGACGTCGGGCTGATGGAAGACCGCGCCACCTGCCGGATTTCCAGCCAGCACGTCGCCAACTGGCTGATGCACGACGTGATCGACCGCGAGCAGGTGGAGAACGCACTGAAGCGGATGGCGGCGGTGGTAGACCGGCAAAACGAGGCCGATCCCGCTTACCGGCCCATTGCTCCGGACCCGTCCGCAAGCCTGGCCTTCCGCGCCGCCCGCGGGCTCATCTTCGAGGGGGCTGGGCAGCCGTCCGGCTACACCGAGCCTCTTCTCCACGCTCACCGGCTGGAGCTGAAGCGCCGAGGCTCCGCCTGACCGCGGCCGCCTGCTCGAGCCACGGGCCGGCGCGGCGAAGCCGCTCCGCCGCGGCCGCGGCGAGAATGC
>JBAWCC010000323.1:0-1623 GCA_049590095.1 Allosphingosinicella sp.
GGGTAACATCGAGTCAACCGAGTGCACAGGAGGGGCCCTCCCGGGCCGTATCTGGATATGAACATTGTCGTGTGTGTGAAGTACGTTCCCGACGCCACCGGAGAGCGCCGGTTCGAGGATGACAACACCGTCGACCGCGACGGCGTCGACGGCCTGCTGTCCGAGCTCGACGAGTACGCCGTCGAGCAGGCGCTCCAGCTGAAGGAGAAGCTGGCCGACGACTCCGAGGTCACCGTCCTGACGGTCGGCCCCGAGGGTGCCGCGGACGCCGTGCGCAAGGCGCTGCAGATGGGTGCCGACAAGGGCGTGCACGTCTCCGACGACGCCATCGCCGGCTCCGACTCGCTGGCCACCTCGCTGGTGCTGGCCGAGGCCGTGAAGAAGATCGAGCACGACATCGTGCTCTGCGGCATGGCCTCCACCGACGGCGTCATGGGCGTCGTGCCCGCGATGGTCTCCGAGCGCCTGGGCTACCCCGGCGTCACCTTCGCCTCCGAGCTCGAGGTCGACGGCGACAAGGTCAAGATCCGTCGCGACGGCGACGCCGCGACCGTCATGGTCGAGGCCACGCTGCCCGCCGTCCTGTCGGTCACCGACCAGACCGGCGAGGCCCGCTACCCGTCCTTCAAGGGCATCATGGCCGCGAAGAAGAAGCCGGTGGAGACCTGGTCCCTGTCCGACCTCGGCGTCGACGCCGAGATGGTCGGGTTGTCCGCGGCCTGGACCACGGTCGAGGGCACCGAGGAGCGTCCCCCGCGCAGCGCCGGTGAGATCGTCACCGACGACAGCGGCAGCGGCGCCGAGGCGCTCGTCGGCTTCCTGGCGTCCAAGAAGTTCATCTGACCGGAGTCGGTACGCCGACCCGTCTCCCCACCGTTTCGAGGAAGAGTTCACATGAGCGAGGTTCTGGTTCTCGTCCACCACGTCGGCGGAAGCGTGCGCAAGACCACCCAGGAGATGCTGACGATCGCCCGCAAGCTCGGCGAGCCGTCCGCTGTCTTCATCGGCGACCTGTCCGACGAGGCGTCGTCGGCGCTGAAGGAGTTCGGCGCCGAGAAGATCTACACCGTGCCGGCCAAGGCCCTCGGGCCCTACCTGGTCACCCCCAAGGCCGAGGTCCTGGCCCAGCTCGTCGGCTCGGCCTCGCCGGCCGCCGTGCTGGTCACCTCCACCGCGGAGGGCAAGGAGATCGCCGCCCGTCTGGCGGTCAAGACCGAGTCGGGCCTCATCACCGACGCCGTCGACGTGGCGGAGGGTGGCGTGACCACCCAGTCGGTCTTCGCCGGCAACTTCACCGTGCAGGCCAAGGTCACCAAGGGCACGCCGATCATCTGCGTGAAGCCCAACTCCGCGACGCCGGAGGCCGCTGACGGCGCCGGCACCGTCGAGGAGGTGTCGTTCACGCTTCCCGACACCGCCAAGGGCGCCAAGCTCGTGGGCGTCGAGCCGAAGAAGTCCTCGGGTCGTCCCGAGCTGACCGACGCCGCCATCGTCGTGGCCGGCGGCCGCGGCACCGGTGGTGACTTCGAGGCGGTCGAGAACATGGCCGACGCGCTCGGCGCCGCCGTCGGCGCCTCCCGCGCCGCCGTCGACTCCGGCTGGTACCCGCACTCCTTCCAGATC
>JBAWCC010000324.1:0-3206 GCA_049590095.1 Allosphingosinicella sp.
GGTGAAGCCGTCGAGGCTCAACCTGGGTTGTCCGACCAGCGGGAGCAGTCCCAGGCTGGTCGCCACGACTGCTCCCATCGCCGTCCCGGTCACGACGAGCACGAGTGACAGCGCTGGCGCGAGCAGACGCGTACCTGCCGAACCCGCTGTGCGCGTCCGGGTCACGACCCCGCGCCGAGCACCGAGCGCCGCCACCCCTCGTCGAGGCGTGGAACCCAGGAGGAGGCGAGCTCGGGGTTGGCGTTGCGTGAGAGGACGTCGTAGGCCGGGACCACGTCCGAGGCCGGCAAGCGATCGAACCGAGCGCGGTCCTCACCCTCGAGCCGGTCGATGGCCAGCACGGTGAACTGACCCCACGCCGCCGGGTCCGCCTTCGCTGCCTGCTGCGCCGGCGACAGGGCCACGTCGGCGACCACCATCGCCCCCTCCGGGTCCGCCGCGGCCGACGGGATGGCCAGGAAGCTGGCGTTGCCGACCGTGCCCTCCTCCAGGGGCAGCACCCTCGTGGTCGTCGGGAACGTCCCGTCGGCGACGAGCTGGGTGAGCGTCGCGGGTCCGTAGGTCATCGTCATGTCGATCTGCCCCTGGGCGAACAGGCGGTCCAGGGCCACCGCGTCTCGCGGGTAGGTGCGTCCCTCCCGCCACAACGACGGCTCCAGCTCGGCGAGGGTGTCCCACAGCTCCGGCGCGAGCTCGTCGTAGGCCGTCTGCTCGAAACGGTCGGGCACCTGGTCCGCACCTCCGGCGGTGCTGTACAGCAGCTGGCGCACGAACACCGAGCCGGTGAAGTCAGGGGGTGCGGGGTAGGTGAACCGGCCCGGGTTGTCCCGGGCCCACTCCAGTACGCCGGGCATGGACTCGGGCGGGTCGGTGACCCTCGCGGAGTCGTAGACGAGCGTGAACTGGGCCTTGTGCCACGGCGACTCGCAGCCGTCGACGACGGTGCCGAAGTCCTGGGTCACGAGCGGGTCCTCGGGGTCGACGTACCGCATGTTCGGCAGCTGGCCCGCCCAGTCGCAGCGCCACGCGTCGGCCTGCTTGCCGGTGGCGAAGTTGTCGCCGTTGACCCAGACGAGGTCGACGGAGCCGTCGTCGGTGCCGGCCTGCCGCTCGGCCAGGATGCGGGTCATCGCGTCGGCGGTGTCGGCCACGGGAACGCGCCGCAGGGTCACGCCTCGCTCGGCCACGGCCGGCGCGAGGACGTCGTCGACGTAGGCGTTGCCCTGCTGGTCACCGCCGTACATCCACAGGTCGACCGTCTGACCTCGTGCTGCGTCGGCGATCTGCGCCCAGCTGCGGTCATCGTTCCCCGACCCGGACGGAGCCGAGGGGGCAGCACACGCCGAGAGGGCCAGCACCAAGCTCGCAGGAACTCCGAGACGGACGAGGAGCGGGTGCATCTGACCTCCGGAATTCAGGGGAATGTGTCGCATCGGGAACACTTCGAGACTCTCAAGGACTTCCCAGACAAACAGACCAGCTTCTACGTCGACGCCAGAAGGATCCTCCATGACCCGAGCCAGCGCCCTCCGCGCAGCCGCACTGGGCCTGGTCCTCCTGACCCTGGTGGTGCTCGGCTTCACGCTCGGAGCCCCCGACGTCGCCGGCGTCCGCGGTCGCGTCGAGCAGGCCGGGGCCTGGGGTCCGGCGCTGTACTTCGCCCTCTACGTCCTCATCGCGCTGGTCCCGTGCCCCAAGGCGCTGCTGACAGCGGCCGGCGGCGCGCTGTTCGGGATGTGGATCGGTGCCGGTCTCGCGCTCGGGGCCGCCCTGATCGGTGCCGTGGTGTCCTTCGCGCTCGGGCGGGCCCTCGGTCGTGAAGCGGTCGACCGGCTCATCCGGGGGCGCCTGGCCGAGGTGGACGACATGCTGCGGCACCACGGTCTCGCCGCCGTCCTCGTGCTGCGACTGGTGCCGCTCGTGCCCTACCTGGCGATCAACTACGCCTCCGGACTCACCGGGGTGCGGGTGCGCCACTACGTCCTCGGCAGCGCTGTGGGGATGGTGCCCGGCAGCCTGGCCTACGCCGCGTTGGGCGCCTACGGCACCAACCCGTGGGGGTTGGCGGGCGCGGTGTCGGCCCTGGTCGTCCTCGTCGGGGGCGGGGCCTGGTGGGCGCGACGGCTCCGCGCTCGGCAGGGTCACGGCCCGGTCGACGTGGCCACCGACACGATGCGACGTGGTGGTACACCGCGGGGGCACCGTGCTTGACGCGTCCGTACGTCGAGTCCTGGTTCCGCCTCTGGCTCGGGTCGCGGCCGTCCTCGATCGACCAGTGGTGACCCCGGACCGACTCTCGGTGCTCGGCCTGGTCTGTGGCTTGGGCAGCGCCGTGGCGGCCGCAGGGCAGCTGTGGTGGTGGGCGCTCGGGCTCTGGTTGTTCTCCCGGGTAGTGGACGGGCTCGACGGGCCGCTCGCGCGTCGCCGCCGCGGCACAGAACCTGGTGCGGGGTCCTCGGAGGCAGGCGGCTTCCTCGACATCACCGCCGACTTCATCGTCTACGGCGCCACCGTCGTCGGGGTCGCGACGGGAGCCACGGCGGGGCACGGAGCGCAGTGGCTCCCGTTCCTGTTGGTGCTGCTGGCCTACTACGTGAACGGGTCGGCGTTCCTGGCGTTCTCGTCAGTCGCTGAGCGCACCGGGCGGCGGCGAGACGATGGACGCTCGCTCAACTTCCTGGGTGGCCTGGCCGAAGGCACCGAGACGATCGTGGTGCACTCGTTGTGGCTGATCCTGCCGGCGCAGGCGGGCGCCATCGCTGTCGTCTGGGCTGCGGTGGTGGGAGCCAGCGCCGCCCACCGCGTCGTCGCCGGCTACCGCGACCTGTCCTGAGCCGCAGCCGGGAACGTGGGCTGGTTCGGCTGTGTCCGGTGGCGACGGGCGAGCCATCGGCGCCGTGCGCCCGACAGCAGCCCGATGGCCCGCCGGGTGCTCGGTCGCTGGAGCTGGTCCTGGACGTCGGCGATCGCGGCGTTCCACGGACCGTCGTTGTAGGTCGGGTAGGGGTGGGTGACGCCGGCGAGGTCACGAGTCGTCAGGCCCTGGGAGATCGCCAGCGTCAGCTCGCCGAGCGTCTCCCCGGCCCGCGGCCCGACCACGGTGGCGCCGAGCACGCGGCTTCGCCGGTCGGTGACGAGTCGGGTGAAGCCTGCGGTCGCACCCTCGGTGACGGCCCTGTCCACGTGCTCGTGTGACCAGTCGATGG
>JBAWCC010000325.1:0-3243 GCA_049590095.1 Allosphingosinicella sp.
AAGTCTCGCTGCGCTCGCCTACCCACCCCTGACCCCTCCCTTCCAGGGAGGGAAAGCTAGGCTGCCGGAGGCGCCGCCGCCGCCTCTTTCGCCCGCTTCCGCTCGGTGAACCAGATCGCGATCAGCGACAGCTCGTAGAGGAGGATAAGGGGGATCGCGAGCATGAACTGGGAGACGATGTCGGGGGGAGTGGCGACCGCCGCGATGACGAAGGCGACGAGGATCGCATAGCGGCGCCCGCTCTTGAGCTGGTCCCTCGTGACCAGTCCCGCCCGCTCCATCAACATCAGAAGGATGGGCAGCAGAAAGGCGATCCCGAAGGCAAGGATGAAGTGCATGACGAAGGAGAGATATTCTCCCATCGCCGGAAGCGCTTCCTGCTGGATTCCCGGAATCTGCCCCTGGTAGCCGAGGAAGAAGCGGATCGCGAGCGGCATCACCACGTAATAAGCGAGCGCCCCGCCGCCGATGAACAGGACGGGAGTGGCGATGAGAAAGGGCAGGAAGGCCCGCTTCTCCTTGGCATAGAGGCCGGGCGCGACGAACGCCCAGAGCTGGATGGCGATGATCGGGAAGGCAAGGAAGAAGGCGGCGAACAGGGCCACCCTCACCTCGGTGAAGAAGGCCTCGTAGAGCTTGGTATAGACCAGCCGTCCCTGTCCGGCGCCGAAACCCGCGATCAGCGGCTGGACCAGGAAACCGAAGATCCGGCCGGCGAAGTAGAAGCTGATCCCGAACGCGACTCCGAGCGCCACGAACGACCAGATCAGCCGGCGGCGGAGCTCGACCAGATGCTCCATCAAGGGAGCGCGGGTTTCGTCGAGGTCGCTCATGGCAGCGGGCCGGCGGCGGCGGGCGGCGGCGGCGGAGCGCCGTCGGACTCAGGTTCGGGTGCCGCTTCCGGCCCGGGAAGCTCCGCCGGAGCGGCCAGGGCCTCGGGATCGGCGAGCGGCTCGGCGAACGGATGATCGGCGAGGATTCGCGCATTCTCCTCGCGCCACTTCTTCTCCATCTCCTCGAGCTCGGCCTCGCGCATCATCGTGTCTATGCCGGAGCGGAAATGGCGGGCCATGCCGCGAGCTCGGCCGACCCAGGTTCCGACCGTGCGCATCACCCGCGGCAGGTCCTTCGGACCGATCACCACCAGCGCCACGATGGCGATGGCGAGAAGCTCGGTATAGCCGATGTCGAACATCAGGCGCGCCCTTCGCGCGAGTTGCTAGGGCTCGCGGCGCTCGGTGACGTCGGCTTCGCGGCTGCGTTCGGCCGGGGGCGCAACCGCCGATTCGTCGGTGGTGAGCCGGCGCGGCGGCTCCGCGGTCCTCGCGGCCGCGGCCTCGTCCTCCTCGCTCATGCCCTTCTTGAAGCTCTTCAGGCCCTTGGCGACGTCGCCCATCATCTCGGAGAAGCGGCCCTTGCCGAACAGCAGCAGGATGATCACTCCGACCACCAGCCAGTGCCAAATGCTCAACCCGCCCATGATGTCTCTCCAATGCCTTGCGAGCGTTACCTAGTCCTCCTCGTCCTCACTTTCCATCCCTTCAAGCCCGAGCTGCTCCATCGCCGCGTCGATCGGGTCGAGCAGCCCGGCCGCCTTCAGGTCGTCGAGGCCGGGCAGGTCGCGGCGGCTTTCGAGCCCGAAATGGGCGAGGAAGCCGGGGGTGGTGGCGTAGATGAGCGGCCGGCCCGGCGCCTCGCGCCGTCCGGCGGGCCGGACCCAGCCCGCCTCCATCAGGACGTCCAATGTGCCCTTGGAGATCTGGACTCCCCGGATCGCCTCGATCTCGGCGCGGCTGACCGGCTCGTGATAGGCGACGATCGCGAGGGTCTCGACGGCGGCGCGAGACAGCTTGCGGGTCTCGTCGCGCTCGCGCCTGAGGATGAAAGCAAGGTCCGGAGCGGTCTGGAAATGCCAGCGGCCGCCGCGCTCGACCAGCTCGATCCCGCGCCCGCCATAATGGCGGGCAAGCTCCGCCAGCGCCTCGGCGACGCCGACCTCCGGCCCGACATGGGCGGCGACCTCGTCGGCGGTCATCGGCTCCTCCGCCGCGAACAGCACCGCCTCGACCGCGCGCAGGCTGTCGTCCATCCCGGTCACGCCCACTCCCTTCTCACGCCGCGCGGATGAAGAGGGGTTCGAAAGCCCCCTTCTGATCGAGCTCGACCCGGCCCTTGCGGGCGAGCTCCAGAGCGGCGACGAAGCTGGAGGCGAGCGCGGACTTCCTGAACTCGCCATCTTGGGTGTCGGGGAGGAAGGATTCGATCCGGGTCCATTCGAGCCTTGCCCCAAGCATCCGCTCGACCCGCGCCAGCGCCTCCTCCAGGGTCATGACCGGCCGCCGGGCGACGATGTGGAAAGCCGGCTCGCTTCGCGCCCGGACCGAGCCGTAAGCGGCGATCAGATCGTAGAGCTCGGCCTTCCACAGCGACCGGCGAACCACCCTCAGCCCCTCCGGCGCCCCGCGCGGGAAGACGTCGCGGCCGAGCCGGTCGCGCCCCAACAGCCGGGCCCCCGCCTCGCGCATCGCCGAAAGCCGCTGAAGGCGAAGCTGAAGGCGCATCGCCAGCTCCTCCGGGCTTGGGTCGGCCTCCTGGTCTCGGGGCAGGAGCAGGCAGGATTTGAGATAAGCGAGCCAGGCCGCCATCACGAGATAATCGGCCGCGATTTCGAGCTTGAGCTTCTTGGCGTCGGCGATGAAAGCGAGATATTGCTCGACCAGAGCGAGGATCGAGATCTTCGCCAGATCGACCTTCTGGGAGCGCGCCAGGGTCAGCAGCAGGTCGAGCGGCCCTTCCCAGCCGTCGAGGTCGAGGGTCAGCCTGTCCGCCTCCCGAACCGGCGCCGAAGCATCGAACGCGTCGAAGGTCTCCTCTTCGCCCATGACGTCGAGACTAGGAGGTCCGTCGCCTGAAGCGAAGAGGGATCGCCCCATTTATGCACAGCATTTTTTGACCCTTGCCGGTCTCGATAGCGATGATACAAAGTATCCGATAGGTGTAACGTCGGGAGAAGCCATGCGTACCCCTCTGCTCATCGCCGCCGGAATCGCCGCGCTCTCCCTGGCCGGACCCGGGTTCGCTCTCGCCCAGCTGGAAAAGGGGAAGGCCGCCTCCCGCCCGAGCAAGCCGAGCGGCGGCCTCACCGCCTTTCGCTCCGATTCCGAACTGCGGACCTACCTGCGCCGCCTCAGGCGCCAGGATCGCATGAGGGTGCCGGAGCCCGTCTATGCGCCGATGCCCGCA
>JBAWCC010000326.1:0-3355 GCA_049590095.1 Allosphingosinicella sp.
CTGCTTGCCCGGGTCGCCGAGGGCGCGGCCGGAGCGGAAGAGCAATTGCGGGCGCTCGGCGCGGCGGCCGAGGAGGCGCGGGCCTCGGGGCAGCGGATCGCCGCCGATACCGGCGAGTCGGTCGCCGGAGTCCGGACAGCGACAGCGGCTTTGCTCGACGATCTCGGAGCGGGCCGGCAGCAGGCGAACGCCCTGATCGAAAGCGCCGGAAGTCTCGGCACTGCGCTGACCAGTATTTCGGGCGAGCTTCGCGACGAATTGCCGGCGGCGCTCAGGAACGTCGAGGAACAGGCCGGCCGAACCCGCGAGGCCGTAGAAGCGGTGGTTCCGATCGTCGCCGATATCGAGAGCATGACCGGAAGCGCCGCGACCCGGCTCGGCGAAGGCGAGGCCGCTCTGGCCCGGCAGCAGGAGGGGATCGAGACTTTGCTCGCCCGGATCGGCGAGGGCTCTGCGAGCGCCCGGGAACAATTGCAGGCGCTCGGCGCCGCCGCCGGGGAGGCCCAGGCCGCTGCGCAGAAAATCGCTGCCGACACCGGTCCCGAGCTGATCGAGGCGCTTCTCAGGGTCCGCGAAGCCGCCGGTCAGGCATCCGAGCGCGCCCGCGAGGCGATCTCCGCCGCCATCCCCGCGAGCGCCGCCGCCCTCGGCGAGGCGAGCCGCGAGGCGCTTGAGAAAGCGGTGAGCGAGACGGTCGAGCGGCAGATGGCGGAGCTTTCCGCAATCTCCGAGCGGGCGATCGACACCGCACGCAAGGCGTCGGAACGCCTCACCCGCCAGATGCTCTCGCTGGGCGAGACGGCGGCGGCGATCGAGGCCCGGATCGACGAGGAACGGGCCGAGCGGGAGGAGAAGGAAAGCGAGAATTTCTCGCGCCGGGTCGCGTTGCTCATCGAATCGCTCAACTCGACCGCGATCGACGTCACCAAGATCCTCTCCAACGAGGTCACCGACAGCGCCTGGACCGCCTATCTGAAGGGAGACCGGGGGGTCTTCACCCGCCGCGCCGTTCGACTGCTCGACCGCAACGACGCCCGCGAGATCGCCCGCCATTACGAGGAAGAGCCGGAATTTCGCGAGCAGGTGAACCGCTACATCCACGATTTCGAATCGATGCTCCGCCGAATCCTCGCCGATCGCGACGGCTCCCCGCTCGGGGTCACCATCCTGTCCAGCGACATGGGCAAGCTCTACGTCGCGCTCGCCCAGGCGATCGAGCGGATCAGGAGCTGATTGTCCTCCCCATCGAAGATGGGGAGGGGGACCACACGAAGTGTGGTGGAGGGGTAGAAGGCGCAGGCCTGAGCGGTTCTCGCGCGATCCTCGGATGTTACGGAAGTTACCCCTCCACCATGCTTCGCATGGTCCCCCTCCCCACCGCTTCGCGGCAGGGAGGATAAGAATCACCGGGCCCAGTCCAGCATGTCGATCGTCACCCAGCCGAACAGGTAGTTCGCGTAGAACAGGCCGAACGCCGCCGCCGAGACGATCGTCGCCCGAAGCGCCACCGTCCCGAAGCTGAACCGGTGCGGAGCGCTCCGGGCGTGGCCGGCCGGGGTCTCCACCCCCTCCTCCTCCGGAGTCCGCACCCCGAAAGGCAGGACGACGAACAGGCTCAGGGTCCAGAACAGGACGTAGATGGCCAGGATCGACTGAAATTTCACCTAGGTCACACCCGGATGAGGAGGACGTCCACCACCGGCTTCTTGCCGGTCCATTCGGTCGCGCAGCGGCGGACCGCCAGGCGCACCGCCTCGCGCAACTTGTCCTCGCTCGCCGCCCCCTTGAGCGCGGCCCCGGACGCCGCGTCGGCGGCCTCCTCGACGAACGCCTCGCGGTCCTCCTCGACCGGAATGCCCTCGAGCGCGAGCTGGACGTCGCCGACGAGGCGGTCCTTCCCGTCGAGCGCCAGCGCAACGGCGATGGTCCCGAAGCTGGCGATCTTGCGCCGCTCGTTCATCGTCGGGCCGTCGGCGGCGAGGATGACGTCGCCGTCGAGGATGAGGCGCCCCACCCTCTCCTCGCCCAGCTTCTTCGGTCCGTCGGGCGAGAGCCGGATCACGTCGCCATTCTTCTGGACGATGCCCTTGGGCACGCCCTGCGAACGGGCGAAACGGTCATGCTCGGCCATGTGGCGCATCTCGCCATGGACCGGGACGATGATCTCGGGCCGGATCCAGCCATACATTGCGGCGAGTTCGGGCCGGCCGGGATGGCCGGAGACGTGGACGTTGGCCTGCCGGTCGGTGATCATCTTGATTCCGCGGGCGGCGAGCTCGTTCTGGATCCGGCCGATGGCGATCTCGTTGCCCGGGATCTGCTTGGAGGAGAAGACGACGAGGTCGCCCTCGCTGAGCTTGATCCGGTGCTGGTCGAAGGCGATCCGGGCCAGCGCCGCCCGGCTCTCGCCCTGGCCGCCGGTGCCGATGATCATCACATCCCGCTTGGGCAGCGACATGGCCGTCTCGAAATCGATCGTCTCGGGGAAGTCGGTCAGATAGCCGACGCTCCGGGCGACCCTCAGGATTCGGTCGAGCGAGCGGCCGGCGACGCAGACCTGGCGGCCGGTGTCCTGGGCGACCTTGCCCAGAGTGCTCAGCCGGGCCGCGTTGGAGGCGAAGGTGGTGACGAGCACCCTGCCCTCGGCCTCGCCGATCACCTTGTCGAGCCCCTCGCGGACCTGCTCCTCGGAGCCGGACGCCTCCTCCTGGAAGACGTTGGTCGAATCGCAGACTAGGGCGAGGATGCCTTCGTCGCCGACCCGGGTCAAAGCGGCGGCGTCGGCGGGGTCGCCGAGCTGCGGGAATTCGTCCAGCTTCCAGTCGCCGGTGTGGAAGATCTTGCCGTAGGGCGTGTCGATGAGGAGGGCGTTGCCTTCCGGGATCGAATGGGCGAGCGGAACGAAGCGGAAGCCGAACGGTCCGATCTGCATCGTCCCGCCGATATCGATGATGTTCACTTTGACCTGCCGCTCGAGCCCTTCCTCCTGCAGCTTCTCCGCGATCAGGCCGGCGGTGAAGGGGGTCGCCCAGAGCGGCACCCCGAGATCGTCGGCCAGATAGGGAATGGCACCGATATGGTCCTCATGGCCGTGGGTCAGGACCACTCCGAGGAGATCGTCGCGATTCTTTTCGATGAAGGTCAGGTCCGGGAGGATGAGCTCGACTCCGGGATAGGCCGGATCGGCGAAGGTCATGCCGAGATCGACCATGATCCACTTGCCGTCGCAGCCGTAGAGATTGACGTTCATTCCGATCTCGCCCGAGCCGCCGAGCGCGAGGAAAAGCAGTTCTTTGCCGGGTTTCATGTTTCTCTTTCATTTGCCTCCCTGCCGCGAAGCGGTGGGGAGGGGGAC
>JBAWCC010000327.1:0-2375 GCA_049590095.1 Allosphingosinicella sp.
GTCGGGGCCGGCGGCGTTGGTCCGTTCGCCGCCCTCGCCGCAGGCTGCCAGAACGAGAAACAGGAGGAGGATGGGCCGCATGAACCGTCACCTATAGGCTGTCGCCCGGGTCGGGAAGCCGGTTCCCCGGCGAATGCCGGGGTCCAGTCCACCCGCGAGGAGCTGGGTCCCGGCCTTCGCCGGGAAACCGTGAGGCGATTCGCCTTGGCCGGGCCCGCCCGCCTGCGCTATGGCGGCGGCGTCGTCATGCGCATCCTGTTCCTCCTCCCCGCCTTCGCCCTGCTCGCCGCCTGCGGAGCCAGGGAGCCGCTCCAGCCCAAGGCCGGGCAGGGGATGCCGGCCAAGCCGGCGATGGCGGCCCGGGCGCCGACGACGGACGAGCTTCTCACCCCGCCGCCTCATGCCCGCCCCGAGCGCCAGGACGACGGGCTTCGCCGCTCCGAGGAGCGCGCGGACGATCCCTTCGACCTCCCCCCGACCGGCTGACCCGCCGGCGGCTGAACCCCAATCACCGGAGACCAAGTTGAAGAAAGTCAGAAAGGCGGTCTTCCCCGTCGCCGGCCTCGGCACGCGCTTCCTGCCCGCCACCAAGGCGGTGCCCAAGGAGATGCTGACCGTCGTCGATCGACCGCTCATCCAATATGCGGTGGAGGAGGCGCTTGAAGCGGGGATCGAGCAGATGATCTTCGTCACCGGCCGCGGCAAGACCGCCCTCGAGGACCATTTCGACATTTCCTACGAGCTGGAAGCGACGATGCGCGGCCGCGGCAAGTCGCTCGACGTCCTGGAGAGCCTTCGGATGCCGCCCGGCTCGGTGGTGGCAGTGCGCCAGCAGGAGCCGCTCGGCCTCGGCCACGCGGTCTGGTGCGCGCGCGAGATCGTCGGCGACGAGCCGTTCGCGGTGTTCCTGCCCGACGAGGTCATGGTCGGAAGCCCCAATTGCACGCGCCAGCTGGTCGACGCCTATGAGAAGGTCGGCGGCAACGTCGTCGCGATGCTTGAGGTGCCGCCGGACGAGACTCACAAATATGGAGTGGTCGATCCCGGCGCGAGCGACGGCAGGCTCACCGAGATCAGGGGCCTGGTCGAGAAGCCCGCGCCCGGCACCGCGCCGTCGAACCTGATGCTTCCCGGCCGCTACGTCCTCCAGCCCGAGATCATGGATGCATTGGGCAAGGTCGGGCGCGGCGCCGGCGGCGAGATCCAGCTGACCGACGCGATGGCGGCGATGATCGGCTCCCAGCCCTTCCACGGCCTCACCTTCGACGGCGAGCGGCACGATTGCGGGCACATGCTCGGCTTCGTCGTCGCCAACGTCGCTCTGGCCCTGAAGCGGGACGACGTCGCTCCGGCGCTTCGCCGCTACCTGGCTTCGCTCTAGGATGAGCTGCGCGGCGATCCTCGTCGGCGACGGGCCCGTCCGGCCGGTCACCGCCGAGGAAGCCAATGTCTATTCCGGGCCCGGTTTCGTCTGGGTCCATATCGACGCCGGCTCGGACGAGGAGCTGGGCCTCCTTCGCGGCAACGACATTCCCGACGTCGCCGCCAACGCGCTCGTCGCCACCGAGACCCGGCCGCGCTGCGACCGGATCGAGGAGGGGGCGATCGTCAACCTGCGCGGCCCCGCCGTCGAGGAACGCGCCGATTCGGACCGGCTGGTCTCGATCCGGATGTGGGTCAGGCGGGGCAGGGTCAACAGCGTCACCCGCCGGCCTCTCGCCGCCACCGCCACCGTCAAGGCGCAGATGGAAAAAGGGACGATCCTCGACCCTGGCGATCTCGTCGCGGCCTTCGCCAGAGCCATTTCGAGAGAGCTGGACCCGGAGGTCGCCCAGCTCGGCGACACGCTCGACGATCATGAGAGCGAGCTGGACGACAGCCGCGCGCTCTACCGGCTGCGAAGCTCGATCGCCCGGATCCGGTCGGATTCCATCGCCTATCGCCGCTTCGTCGCTCCCAATCGCGACGCGCTCGTCACCCTCTCCGATCTCGACTTCGACTGGCTTGCGGAGGAGGACCGGCTCCACATCCGCGAGGCGGCCGACCGCTTCGCCCGGATGACCGAGGAGCTGGAAGCCGTTCGCGAGCGCTCCGCCTTGCTCCACGAGCAGCTCACCGACCTGCGCGGCGAGCAGATGGAGACGAGGGCCCTGCTCATCTCGATCGTCGCCTTCATCTTCCTCCCCCTCACCTTCATCACCGGCCTGCTCGGGATGAACGTGGCAGGCATTCCCTACGCGCAGGAGCCCTGGGCCTTCTGGGGGGTGGTCGGTTTCTGCGTCGTGATCGGAGCCCTGGTGCTCGGCTGGTTCATATGGAGGCACTGGCTTCGGCGGTAGAATTCCCCTCCCTGGAAGGGAGGGGCCAGGGGTGGG